>NZ_JAMYLI010000018.1:0-156245 GCF_040317955.1 Mesorhizobium sp. M1342
TTTTTTCTAACCCCCCCCGCTCCCTTTTCTCACCACACTCCTTTTTCTTGTTTTGTTTTGTCCCCTCCTCCCACAATATATCCCAAAACCCCAAAAAAAAACACCCCGCCCCCCCCCCCCCCCGCTTCCGTCTCGGGAGGAGACTTGTATTTAGGCAGCGGTCTTGGCCTCGATCTGCTTGGCCTTGGCCGAAGACGCCGTAATGGCGATCTTGCGCGGCTTCAGCTCCTCGGGGATGTTGCGCTTGAGGTCGACGAACAGAAGGCCGTTCTTCAGCGAAGCACCGACAACTTCGACGTGGTCGGCAAGCTGGAAGCGGCGTTCGAAAGCCCTCGAGGCAATGCCGCGATAGAGCAGCTCAGAGCCTTCGCCGGTACCCTCGTCCTTGCGCTCACCCTTCACGGTCAGCACGTTGCGATGGGCTTCGATCGAGATTTCCTCGTCCGAGAAACCGGCAACGGCCATCGAGATGCGGTAGGAATCCTCACCGGTGCGCTCGATGTTGTAGGGCGGATAGGTCTGCGCGCCATCCGGCTGCGCAAGCGAATCGAGCATCGTGAACAGACGATCGAAGCCGACGGTAGAGCGATAAAGCGGGGAAAAATCAACGTGACGCATGAGGTGTTCTCCTGTTGAGCAACATGGTTTGCGTATGGCCGGTGCGAAACCCTTGAGCGGCGTTTCGGATGGGCCAGCGGCCCCGACATTGGCGACCGCACGAGACATTTGGGGAGCGCTGGAAAGCATTTCAAGATTTCACCTGGCGGCAAAAGCCACGGCGGCCGGTCCCTTGATGAACGGCAGATGAACCGGCACTTCGGCGCGCGTTCAGGCAGCCGGCGCTAGGGTGCATTTCAGGATCAAGGACTGGCGGCGCCGATTGCACAACAGGCACCGCAACGAGGCCGACCGGGTGTAACGTCCCTTCCTCCCGGATCGACAGAGGCCGGAAGCACGCTTTCGAGCGGCTTCCGGCCTTCCCTGGTGCAGCCTCCCCTTCACCGGGAATTCCTTGGCTTTTGGCGCATGGGCGTCTATCACCTTAGCGGAGCCGGCCAGCGCAGGCGGGCATGCGAGACGCCGAGCACGAAGCGCCGAATGACGGATCTTTTCACCGAAAACTCCCTTTTTCACGAAATCGAGGGCAATCCGCGGCCGGAAAATGCCACCGGCGGCTTCTTCACCACGCGTGACCGCAAGAATATCCGCTACGGCCTGTTCGGCGCAGTCGCTCGCCCGATGAAGGGCACCGTGGTCCTGCTCACCGGCCGCAACGAGTGCATCGAGAAATATTTCGAAACCATCCGCAACCTTGCCGATCGCGGCTTTGGCGTCGCCACCCTCGATTGGCGCGGCCAGGGCGATTCCGACCGGCTGATCCGCGATCACCAGCGCGGCTACGTCAGCAGCTTCCGCGACTACACCGCCGACCTCGAACAATTCTTCGAGGAGATCGTGCTGCCCGATTGCCGCGGACCGTACTACATCCTCGCCCATTCGGCAGGTGCCTTGATCACCCTGCTTGCCGCCCCGTCGATGGTGAACCGCATCCGGCGCATGGTGCTGATCGCGCCCTTCCTGACGCTGCCCGACCTGCCGGTCTCGATCTCGACGGTTCGCCGCGTCTGTTCTCTGTTCTGCGCTCTCGGCCTCGGCCGGCTCTATGCCGCCTGGGGTCCGCGGCCGAAGGTGACGGCCCCTTTCGAGACCAACAAGCTGACGTCTGACCCGGTACGCTATCGACGCAACACGCGGCTCTATGAAGAACATCCGCAACTGGCGCTTGGGGGTCCGACGATCCGCTGGCTGCGGGCAGCCGCGAAAGCCTCCGAAGCTGTCAGCGACCCCGACTTCATGGCAGGAATTCAGGTCCCCCTGCTGATAATCGCCGCCGGCGCCGACCAGGTCGTCTCGACCAGGGCCGTGGAAACCTACGCCAGGCGTCTGCGGCTCGGTTCGCTGCTGATGATCGATGGCTCCCGTCACGAAATCCTGCAGGAAGCCGACATCTACCGCGAGCAATTGCTCGCCGCTTTCGACGCCTTCATTCCCGGGAGCGACGACCCCACAGCCTGACAGGCGCCGGTCGCTGGCCCGCTCCCCAAGGGGTGCCGCCGGCAGTAAAACGACTGCTTCAAGCGGTCGGCATCACCTGAATGGCAGCGGACGCTCGTTTAGCCGCGCAAGGCGGCCATGGCGGCGGCATGAAGCTCCGGCGTCGCCGCCGCGAGCACATCGCCGCCCTGTTCCGCCGGCCCGCCATCGAATGTGGTGACGACGCCGCCTGCCTTTTCGATGATCGGGATCAGCGCCACGATGTCGTAGGGCTTCAATCCGGGATCGGCGACGATGTCGACGCTTCCCGAGGCGATCATGGCGAAGGCATAGCAATCGGCGCCGTAGCGGGCGAGCTGGATCTGTCTTTCGAATGCATCGTAACGGTTGCGCGCCTCGCCCTTGAACAGGGCCGGCGTGGTGGTGAACAGCGTCGCCTGGTCCAACTTCGTCGTCTTGCGGGTCGTCAGTTTTCGCGGCCCGCCTGGCCCCTCATAATGGGAGCCCGAGCCGTTGGCGTAGAACAGCTCGCCGGTGAAGGGTTGCGCCATCATGCCGGCAACGGCGTCGCCGTCGATCGTCAGCCCGACCAGTGTGCCCCACACCGGCAGGCCGGAAATGAACGCGCGCGTGCCGTCGATCGGGTCGATCACCCAGACATGCCGGCTCGAAATGTTCTCGCTGCCATGCTCTTCACCAAGAATGCCATGGTCGGGATACTCAGCAGAGATCAGCGCCCGGATGGCGCGCTCGGCCTCGCGATCGGCCTCGGTGACCGGATCGAAACTGCCCTGTTCCTTGTTGGCGACCGCACCTTGGCTGCGAAAGCGCGGCAAGGTCTCCGCCGCTGCCACCTGCGCGATGCGGCGCATGAAACCGACACTGATGTCCAACTGATTCTCCCGCACTGCAGCATGTCCGAGCCGTGCTCTGCCGCCAATTTCGTACCAAAACAAGAGTGTTCGACGACTTTTCCGTGACGGCATCTGTTGCCCGGATGTCACACGAGCGTCGTCGAAACGCAATTTCCACATCAGAGTGAATTAAAAAAGCCTCAAGGTCGCTTGACATTTGTGCAGCGCACAATACCCTTGATCTCGGACAGGGTTTCCTGTCCATGCCCTCCTTGGGCGTTTCCTCCCTAGACTTCGACCGTATCGTGCAAACGATGCGGTCTTTTTTTACGCCGCGATTTCACTCTGCGGCCAACGGCCGGTCGCTCACTCGGCGGCTAGCGGCAGGTCGATGAAATGATGGTCGGGCATCGACATCAGGTCGGCTGAGAACCGCGTCAGATCATCGGCCAGCGCATCGAAGCCGGCGGCCTTCTCGAATGTCCGCTCGTTCATATAGAGCCCGCGATTGACCTCGATCTGCAGCGCATGCAGATGGCGCGCCGGGCGGCCGTAATGCTCGGTGATGAAGCCGCCGGCATAGGGCTTGTTGTGGGCAACCGAATAGCCCATGGCGCTGAGCAGGCCGATCGCGGTCTCGGTCAGGGCGGCGGTTGCCGAGATGCCGAAGCGGTCGCCGATGATGAAGTCGGGCCGCAGACCGCTGTCGCCGACACGGATGCTCGCCGGCATCGAATGACAGTCGATCAGCACGGCAAAGCCGAACCGCGCATGGGTTCTGGTCAACAGCCGCTTCAGCGTCTCGTGATAGGGCTTGTAGACGGCCTCGATGCGGGCGATCGCTTCGGCCAGCGGCAGGCGGCCGGAATAGATGTCGAGCCCCTCGCCCACCAGCTTCGGCACCGTGCCAAGCCCGCCGGCCACCCGCGCCGAGCGGATGTTGCAGAAAGACGGCACTGGCTCGGCGAACATGCGCGGATCGAGTTCCCACGGCTCGCGATTGACGTCGAGATAGGCGCGCGGAAAATTCGCTGCCAGCAACGGCGCGCCTAGCGCCACGGCGCCGCCGAACAGCTCATCGACGTAACAGTCTTCCGACCGGCGGATGGCGTTGCGGTCCAGCCTTGCCATGGCAAGGAAGCGCTCCGGATAGTAGCGGCCGCTATGCGGTGAGTTGAAGAGGAAGGGGACGCGCTGCTCGACGCCCGACCGGATTTCGAAGGGTGGAAAGACCGAAAAATCCTCGGCTGCCGTCTTCAATTTGAACGAACCCGAAAACACCAGTGCATCATGATGTGAAAGTGCCACCTTGCAAGCCTCGTGTCCAGCATTTCGGCCGCAGCACACGCCCGGCAAATATGGATCATCCCCGTCAGCGTTCACTTGATGTTTACCCTCACCTCCTCATATACAGGATGGTTAACGGGCTTGCCCAACGGCAATCTCGGGCGGGTGATTCGGACGGGATATCATGGCACGCATTCTTCTGGCGGAAGACGACGACGATATGCGTCGGTTCCTCGTCAAGGCGCTGGAGCGCGCCGGTTACCAGGTCAGCGATTTCGACAATGGCGCCAGCGCCTATGAGCGGCTGCGCGAGGAACCGTTCTCGCTGCTGTTGACCGACATCGTCATGCCGGAGATGGACGGCATCGAACTGGCGCGCCGCGCCACAGAGATCGATCCTGATTTGAAAGTCATGTTCATCACCGGTTTCGCCGCCGTTGCGCTGAACCCTGATTCCAAGGCGCCGAAAGACGCCAAGGTGCTGTCGAAACCGTTCCATCTGCGTGACCTCGTCAACGAGGTCGAGAAGATGCTGCAGGCGGCCTGAGCCGTTTTTCAAGCGAGGCGCCGCACCTCTTCGCCACTGCGGCGAGACGACGCCTTCTTTCCTTTTTCCTGCTATTGACGCGCTGGATCAAAAATGGTGTATGCGCGGCTTCGGATGGGCGTGTAGCTCAGCGGGAGAGCACTGCATTGACATTGCAGGGGTCACAGGTTCAATCCCTGTCACGCCCACCATCCAACCAGACGATCAGACTTGAATCGGCATCCTGGCCCGCTCGCCCGAGCTGGACAATTTTCGTTCGCCCAAGGGAAGCTGGACACTGGCGAGTTTTTCGAGCGCAACGCGCCCGTCCCGGCGTTTGACCGGAACGGGCCGCACTCGATCAGATCATTGCGGCGCTGGATCTGGCGTATTTCCCGGCCTGTCGCCGCCGCCCTTGCCTTCGCGACAAGGCTCTCCGAGACCGCAGCATTTGCCGTTGTAGGTGACGCCAGGCTTCAGCTTGTCGCATTCCCTGGGAGCGGTTGTCTTGCAGCCGGCCAGCACCGAAACGGCGATAGCGGCCAAAAGGACGTTTCTTGAAACAGTAAACATCAGACGTTCTCCTTGATGGACCATGTTTGGACACATCGCTTGGTCGCGCCTCGAGAGAAATTGGTTCACAAGAAAATTGGTGACGCGAAAACCACCCTCGCGGTCGTTCGACAGCGGAAACACCTGGGCAGGCGCAGCAATCGCGTGGCGACGCGTCCTCTTCGACCGGTCAGCCTTTCCGCGCTTCAGATGCCCGCGACGGTGCAAAGGCTCTTCATTCTGGCTACCGCCAGATCGGGATCAGCGAGCAATCCTGCCTGGTCGGCAAGGCGGAACACGTCGGCATAGTGACGGATGCCGCGCGCCGACTGCATGCCGCCGACCATCGCAAAATGGTCCTGATGGCCATTCAGCCAGGCCATGAAGACGATGCCGGCCTTGTAGTACTCGGTCGGCGCCTCGAAGATTTTTCGCGATAGCGGCACGGTCGGCGCCATCAATGTGTCATAGCCGGCGCGGTCACCCTCCGCCAGTTTCGCCAGCGCTGCATTGGCGACCGGCGCAATCGCATCGAAAATACCGAGCAGTGCGTGCGAGTGTCTTTTCTCGTCGCCGGCGATCAGTTCGGGATAATTGAAATCGTCGCCAGTGAACATGACGACGCCGTCCGGCAGACGGTTCCTCAGCGCGACCTCCTTGCCGGCATCGAGCAGTGAGATTTTTATCCCCTCCACCTTGCCAACGTGGCGTTCGATGATGGCAACAACTGTATCGAGAGCAGTCTCGAAATTCTCGCTGCCCCAATAGCCCCTGAGCGCCGGATCGAACATGTCGCCCAGCCAGTGCAGGATGACCTTGCCGGATGCTTGGGACAGGATGCGGTCGTAGACGCCGACATAGTCGTCCGGCCCCTTGGCCACTGCCGCCAGTGCCCGGCTGGCCATCATGATCGCCTTGCCGCCCAAGCCTTCGATGAAAGCGAATTGCTGCTCATAGGCGGCGATCACATCGTCCAGCGTCCTGGCGGCGGCGGGCGCCAGATGGTCGGTGCCGGCACCCGAGGCGAGATCGGCGCCATCGACGGTACGCGCCTCGGCGATCGAACGGCGGATCAATTCCTGCGCGCTTGCCCAGTCGAAGCCCATGCCGCGCTGCGACGTGTCCATCGCTTCGGCGATGCGGAATCCCAGCCGCCACAGATGGTGACGGAACGCCATCGTCCTGTCCCAGTCGACCACCGGCCTGGACCACGGATCGGTCATGGCGAGCGGATCGGCAACGACGTGCGCAGCGGCATAGGCAATACGCGAAAATCGCGCGCCGATGTCAGACTGCACCGGTTCGCCGACCAGCGTGTACCGGGTGCTGCCGCCACCCTCACCAGGCAAGGAAATGTCCATCGATCTCTCCCTTCGCAACGCTACTAAATGGAACGTTCCAATAAATCAAGAACCTTTAAGATTCGGGCTCCACGGCAGGAAGAATGCTGCATTGCAACACAAATCCTCGTGGAGCAAGCCATTTGAGTACGCACAATCGGCGTTCGAGGCGCGGGAAAATCCCGATTGACTTACGAGCGGAGCGGAGATTAGAACGTTCCAATAGTTTGGGCCTGCAATCGAGGAGGATGCATCTGGATGGCCAACCGGGCCAAGGCGACGATATTCGACATCGCCCGCGAAGCAGGCGTGTCCAAATCGACGGTATCGCTCGTGCTCCAGGGCAGCGGACTGATCCGGCCCGAAACAGCGAGCAAGGTGCGCAAGGCGATCGAGGATGTCGGTTACGTCTACAACCGCGGCGCCGCCAATCTGCGCAAGGCGCACTCCAACGTCATCGGCATGGTCATCAACGATCTGACCAATCCTTTCTTCGCCGAACTGGCGGTCGGCATGGAACGCGTCTTTCAGTCGGCCGGCATCGTGCCGTTCATCGCCAACACGGCGGAAAATCCGGTGCGCCAGGAAGAAGTGCTGAAGTCGCTGATGGAGCAAGGCGTCGCCGGTCTCATCGTCTCGCCGGCTCGCGGCACGACGCCGGGCGCCTTCAGGCGGATCGAGACGGCGGGTCTGCCGGTTGTCTTCGCCATGCGCCGGCTTCCCGAGAGCCGCATCCCGGTGATCGCGCCCGACAATCATCGCGGCGCCTATCTCGCCACCGCGCATCTGATCGGCAAGGGACATCGCCGGCTGGTCTTCTTCGGCGGCTCGTCCGACCTGGTGGTCTATCACGAGCGGCTTGGCGGATTTCGCGAAGCCTGCGAGACGCAGGGCATCGCCGCCCGCGACGCACTTGTCGTCGAGGGCGAGACCAGCCGCAGAGGTGGTATAGCGTGCCTGGAAACCGCTCTCGCTATGGCTGAGCCGCCGACCGCGGCGCTCTGCTTCAACGACGCTGTCGCCTTTGGCGCCATGCTGGCGCTGCGCAAGCGTAGGCTTGAGCCGGGAACTGATTTCGCCATCGTCGGTTTCGACGACGTGGCCGAGGCCGAGCATTACATGCCGGCGCTGACCAGCGTCGCGGTGGACTCGGCCGGCCTCGGCGAACGCGCCGCCCATGTCATGCTGAAAATGATCCAGTCGCGCACCACGCGGGCCGAGGACCATATCGGCGCGGTCAATCTGGTCGTCAGGGAAAGCTGTGGCCCGGATCGCCGCACCCGAAACAGGACGGCCGGTTCGGGGAGCATGAATTGAGCAAGGTCGTTTCGGCAGCGCAGGCAGCGGGCCTGATCAAGGACGGCATGGTCGTATCCGTGTCGTCGTCGAGCGGTCTCGGCTGTCCGGACGCGGTGCTTGCCGCGATCGGCGAACGCTTCGATGGGGAAGGCCACCCAAAAAATATCACCACACTTCACCCGATCGCCGCCGGCGACATGTACGGCATCAAAGGCATCGACCATCTGGCCAAGCCCGGCCTGCTGAAGCGTACTTTGTGCGGCTCCTACCCGTCCGGCCCCTCCTCTTCCGAACCGCCGCAGATCTGGAAGATGATCGGCGACAATTCGGTCGTCGCCTACAACGTGCCGTCCGGCATCCTGTTCGACATGCACCGCGAAGCGGCCGCCAAGCGGCCGGGCGTGCTGACCAAGGTCGGTCTCGACACCTTCGCCGACCCGCGCCACCAGGGCTGCGCCATGAACGCCGCCGCCAGCGAGCCGATCGTTTCGGTGCAGCAGTTCGACGGCGAGGAATGGCTCTATTTCCGCTCCATCGTGCCGCAGGTCTCGATCATCCGCGCCACGTCAGCCGACGAGCGCGGCAACCTCACCTATGAGCATGAGGGTGCCTATCTCGGCGGCCTCGAACAGGCACTCGCCGCCCGCAACAATGGCGGCATCGTTATCGCGCAGGTCAAGCGCGTCGTCGAAAACGGCACGCTGAAACCGCATGACGTGCGCGTGCCGGGCGTCCTGGTCGACCACATCGTCGTCGCGCCCGACCAGTTGCAGACGACGCTGACACCCTATGACCCGGCCATCTCCGGAGAAATTTTCCGGCCGCTGTCGAGCTTCCGCACGCCGGAGATGAACGTCCAGAAAGTGATCGCGCGCCGCGTCGCCATGGAGTTGCGCGACGGCATGGCCGTCAACATCGGCTTCGGTATTTCCGCCAATGTCCCTCGCATCCTTCTCGAGGAAGGACAGCACGGCAAGATTACCTGGGTGATCGAACAGGGCGCGGTCGGCGGCGTGCCGCTGCTCGACTTCAAATTCGGCTGTTCGTCGAACGCCGACGCCTTCATGCCCTCGCCGCACCAGTTCATCTATTTCCAGGCCGGCGGCTTCGACGCTTCGCTGCTGTCCTTCCTGCAGATCGATCGCCATGGCTCGGTCAATGTCTCGAAGCTTTCGGCGCGCCCGCATGTCACCGCCGGCGCCGGCGGCTTTGTCGACATCACCGCACGGGCGAGGAAGATCGTCTTCTCCGGCTTCTTCAACGCCGGCGCCAAGCTGTCTCTGGCCGATGGCGGTATCCGCATCGAGCAGGAGGGCAAGGTCAAGAAGGTGGTCAACGAGGTCGAGCACATCTCGTTTTCGGGGAAGCGCGCGGTCGCGCAGGGGCAGGACATCACCTATGTCACCGAGCGCTGCGTGATGAGGCTCACGCCGGAGGGCCTGGTCGTCACAGAACTCGCACCCGGCATCGATCTACAGCGCGATGTGCTGGCGCAGTCGGAAATCCCGTTGGGCGTTGCCAAGGACCTCAAGACGACACCGGCAGCCCTCTATCAGGAGCAACCGATAGGCCTGTCACTGAATGGCGGCGCCTCGCTCGGAGGCGCGCATGGCTGAGCCTCTCGTCACCTTCAAACAGGATGGCGCCCTCGGCATCGTCACGCTGCGCCGGCCGGAGAAATTCAACGCACTGGATATCCCCATGCTTCGCGCGCTCGAAACAGCGCTCGACGAAGCGGAAGCGGCCGACGGCGTGCGCGTCGTGCTCATCCGTGGCGAAGGCAAGGGCTTCTGCGCCGGCGGCGATGTCGAGGCGTGGGCGCGGATGAGTGCCGCCGATTTCCAGGTGCAATGGGTGCGCTATGGCCACCGCGTCTTCGACCGCTTGGCGCGGCTGCGGCAGCCGACCATCGCCGTCCTGTCCGGCCATGCGCTGGGCGGCGGCCTGGAGTTGGCTGTGGCTTGCGACTTCCGCGTGGCGGAAACACAAGTGAAACTGGGCTTCCCTGAAACTTCGATCGGTGTCGTGCCCGGCTGGTCAGGCACGCAGCGCGCCGTGCGCCGCTTCGGCGCGCAGACGGTGCGCCGCATGGCGCTCGGCGGCGAGATCTTTCTCGCCCCCGAGGCACTCGCTCTGGGCATCGTCGACCGGGTGGTCGCGACTGGCAAGGCATACGACGAAGCAAGGGCGTGGGCGGAAAAGATCGCCGAGCGCGGCCCGCTGGCGACCGAAGCCGCCAAGCTGATGATCGCGGTCGCCGAAGGCGAGGAAAGTGCCGCCGCCACCGAAGCGCTGGCCAGCGGCTTCATCGCCCTGACCGGAGATCTCAAGGCCGGCGTCGATGCCTTCAAGGCCAAGCAGAAGCCAGCCTTTTCGAGATCCTAGAGGAAAACAGATGAACGCCCCCCTCAAGATCGCCATGCCGGCCGAGGCGGCTGCGGCACCGAAAGCGTACAGACTGCTGATCGACGGCAAGCATGTCGATGCCCGCGACGGCCGCACGATTGCTCGAAATAGCCCCGGCCACGGCTTCACCGTCTCGCACTACGCGCAGGCCGGCGCGGCCGAAGTGGAAGCCGCTGTGCAGGCCGCCCACAAGGCGTTCGAGACCGGTCGATGGCCGCGCATGAAGGCAGCTGAGCGTGCCGCGATCCTGCTCAAGGCGGCTGACCTGATCGAGGGCCGGCTGGAAGAGATCGCCCGGCTCGATACACTGGAATCCGGCAAGCCGATCGCCCAGGCGCGCGGTGAGATTGGCGGCGCCGTCGACATCTGGCGCTACGCCGCCTCGCTCGCCCGCACGCTGCACGGCGAAAGCTATGCCAATCTCGGCGATGCCATGCTGGGCGTCGTGCTGCGCGAGCCGATCGGCGTCGTCTCGATCATCACGCCGTGGAATTTCCCGTTCCTGATCGTCAGCCAGAAACTGCCCTTCGCGCTCGCCGCCGGCTGCACGGCGGTGGTCAAGCCGAGCGAAATGACCTCGGCGTCGACCTTTGTGCTCGGCGATATCCTAATGCAGGCCGGCCTACCCCCCGGCGTCGTCAACATCCTGGCCGGCTTTGGTGCCGACGTCGGCGCGCCGATGGTCAGCCATCCCCTGGTCGAGATGGTCTCGTTCACCGGCTCGACCCGCGTCGGCAAGATGACGATGGCCTCGGCCGCGCAATCGCTGAAGAAAGTCTCGATGGAGCTCGGCGGCAAGAACGGTCAGGTCGTCTTCCCGGACGCCGACCTCGAAGCGGCCGCCGATGCGGCGGTGTTCGGCGGCTTCTTCAATGCCGGCGAGTGCTGCAATGCCGGCAGCCGGCTGATCGTGCACGAGGCGATCGCCGACGATTTTCTCAGCGCTGTCAAGGCGCTTACCGCCAGGGTTACGGTCGGCGATCCGCTCGATGACCAAACCAAAGTCGGCGCGATGATCTCGTCCGACCATCTGAAGAAGGTGGCCGGCTATGTTTCTGCCGCTGAAGGCGACGGCAGCCAGGTTTACAGCGGAGGCAAGCAATTGGCCTCCAATGTCGGCCAATATCTCGATCCCACCATCATTCGCGACGTCACCGAGGAGATGGCCATCGCCCGCGAGGAAGTGTTCGGCCCGGTGCTCTCGGTGCTGACATTTGAATCGATTGAAAAGGCGTTGCACATCGCCAACGACACGCCTTATGGTTTGGCGGCGGGCGTGTGGAGCGCCAGCATCGACACCTGCATGTCGGTGGCGCGTGGGGTGCGTTCGGGAACCGTTTGGGTGAACACGTTCATGGAAGGTTATCCCGAGCTGCCTTTCGGAGGCTACAAGCAGTCCGGTCTCGGACGCGAACTCGGCAAACGCGCCGTCGAGGATTATACCGAGGAAAAGACAATCCAGTTTCATCGCGGCCAGCGCACCGGGTGGTGGGTCGGCTGAGTTGAGAAGAACCCGGCGGCATCCGCCGGTCGTGTAATGCAACAAGGGAGGAAGTACATGTTGCGCAAACTGCTTATCGGAACGGCTCTCGCGTCGGGCCTGGCTTTCACAGCCCACGCCGAGGACGTCAAGGAAGTCCAGATGCTGCATTGGTGGACCTCGGGCGGCGAAGCGGCTGCTCTCAACGTCCTCAAGGGCGACCTGGCCAAGGAAGGCTATGCCTGGAAGGACGTGCCGGTGGCCGGCGGTGGCGGCGATGCCGCCATGACCGCGCTTAAGGCGATGGTCGCGGCCGGCAATTATCCGACCGCCTCGCAGATGCTCGGCTACACCGTGCTCGACTACGCCGCTGCCGGCGTCATGGGCGACCTGACCGAAACGGCGAAGAAGGAAGGCTGGGACAAGTCCGTTCCGGCAGCCCTGCAGAAGTTTTCGGTCTATGACGGCAAGTGGGTCGCGGCTCCGGTCAACGTTCACTCGGTCAACTGGCTGTGGATCAACAAGGCCGTCCTGGACAAGATCGGCGGCACCGAGCCGAAGACCTTCGACGACTTCGTTGCCCTGCTCGACAAGGCCAAGGCGGCAGGGGTGATCCCGCTCGCTCTCGGCGGCCAGAACTGGCAGGAAGCCACCATGTTTGACTCCGTCGTGCTGTCGACCGGCGGACCCGAGTTCTACAAGAAGGCCTTCAATGACCTCGATGACGAGTCCCTGAAGTCCGACACGATGAAGAAGTCGTTCGATAACCTCGCCAAGCTCGTCACGTATGTCGACCCGAACTTCTCGGGCCGCGACTGGAACCTTGCCACCGCCATGGTCATCAAGGGCGATGCTCTTGTGCAGGTCATGGGCGACTGGGCCAAGGGCGAGTTCAACGCCGCCAAGAAAACGCCGGGCACCGACTTCCTGTGCTATCGCTTCCCGGGCACCGACGGCTCGGTGATCTACAACTCCGACATGTTCGGCATGTTCAATGTTCCGGACGACCGCAAGGCCGCCCAGGTCGCGCTGGCCACCGCCACCCTGTCGAAGAGCTTCCAGTCGGCCTTCAACGTCGTCAAGGGTTCGGTTCCGGCCCGTACCGACGTTCCGGACACCGACTTCGACGCGTGCGGCAAGAAGGGCATCGCCGACCTGAAGGCAGCTAACAAAGGCGGCACGCTGTTCGGCTCGCTCGCCCAGGGCTATGGCGCGCCCCCGGCGGTCGCCAATGCCTATAAGGATGTCGTCTCCAAATTCGTCCATGGTCAGATCAAGACCTCGGACGAAGCCGTGACCGAGCTGGTCAAGGCGATCGACGACGCCAAGTAAGCGCCACGCGCCAAAAACGCCTTCCCCGCTCCGGCGGGGAAGGCCCAGATCCGCGAACTTATATCCGCGAAGCTGGTTGGCCGCGAGTCGACGGGAGGAGCCCCATGAGCACGGTAGCGACAAGCCAGATCAAGCTGACGCCGGAGCATGCGTGGCCACGCGCCTCGGTGCGCTCACGCCTGCAGGACGCATTGCCGAAGATCGTGCTGGCGCCCAGCTTTGCCATCACCATCGTCTTCGTCTACGGCTTCATCCTGTGGACGATCTATTTGTCCTTCACCAATTCCAAGACCTTCCCATCCTATGTCATCACCGGCTCGCGCGCCTATCAGCGACTGTGGGGCTGGACCTTCGACACCGACCCGCCCTCGAGCTGGTACACGTCGATCACCAATATGGGCATCTTCGGCTTTCTCTACATCTTCATCTGCCTGGCGCTCGGCCTGTTCCTGGCCATCCTGCTCGACCAGAAGATCCGCGGCGAAGGCGTGCTGAGGCCGATCTATCTCTACCCGATGGCGCTGTCCTTCATCGTCACCGGCGTCGCCTGGAAATGGTTCCTCGATCCCGGCCTCGGCCTCGAGCAGACCTTGCATCAATGGGGCTGGACGAGCTTCCATTTCGACTGGATCAAGAACAAGGATTTCGTCATCTACACCGTGGTCATTGCCGGCGTCTGGCAGGCCTCCGGCTTCATCATGGCGATGTTCCTGGCCGGCCTGCGCGGCATCGACGGCGAGATCATGAAGGCGGCGCAGATCGACGGCGCCACCACCTTCCAGCTCTACCGCCGCATCGTCATCCCGCTGCTGCGGCCGATCTTCCTGTCGGCCTTCATCGTGCTCGCGCACCTCGCCATCAAGTCCTACGATCTGGTCGTGGCGCTGACCAGCGGCGGCCCCGGCGGCTCGGCCTGGCTGCCATCCAACTTCATGTATGAGTACACGTTCAAGCGCAACGAAATGGCCGTCGGCTCGGCCAGCGCCGTGATCATGCTGATGACCATCGTCGCCATCATCGTGCCGTATCTCTATTCGGAACTGCGGGAGAAGCCGCGATGAGCGCCGTCACCACTCCCGCCCGCCAGGCCTCCGGCGGCGTCAACGTCAAGGTTATCAACCGCATCGTCATCTACGGGCTGCTGGCGCTGTTTGCGCTATTTTATCTGATGCCGCTGTTCGTCATGCTGGTGACCTCGTTCAAGACCATGGACGAGATCCAGAACGGCAACATGCTGGCGCTGCCCAGGGCGCCGACCTTCGATCCGTGGCTGAAGGCCTGGGGCGAGACCTGCGTCGGCCTCACCTGCGCCGGCATCAAGGGCTATTTCTGGAACTCCATCAAGATGGTCGTCCCGGCCGTCCTGATCTCGACGATGCTCGGCGCGCTCAACGGCTACGTGCTGACCAAATGGCGTTTTCGCGGGGCAACGCTGGTGTTCGGGCTGATGCTGTTCGCCTGCTTCATCCCGTTCCAGTCGGTGCTGCTGCCGATGGCGACCATCCTCGGCAGCCTCGGCCGCTTCGGCGTCACGCTGCAGAATGCAACGGGAACCAGCTTTGGCCTCGGCAACCCGACGGTCAACCTCGTCTTCGTCCACGTCGTCTACGGCATCGGCTTCACCACGCTGTTCTTCCGCAACTACTATGAGGCGTTCCCGACCGAACTGGTCAAGGCGGCACAGGTCGACGGCGCCTCCTTCTTCCAGATCTTCCGGCGCATCATGCTGCCGAATTCAATGCCGATCTTCGTCGTCACGGTGATCTACCAGTTCACCAACATCTGGAACGACTTCCTGTTCGCCTCGGCTTACGCCGGCACCGGCGACGCGATGCCGATGACGGTGGCGCTCAACAACGTCGTCAACACCTCGACCGGCGTCGTCGAATACAACGTCAACATGGCCGCCGCGATGATCGCGGCACTGCCCACCCTTCTCGTCTATGTGCTCGCCGGCCGCTACTTCGTGCGTGGTCTCATGGCTGGCGCCGTCAAAGGATGATCTGATGGCTTTTCTGGAAATTGATGGTCTGAGAAAGCGCTTCGGCCAGGTCGAGATCCTCAAAGGGATCGATGTCGAACTCGAGAAAGGCGGCTTCCTGGTGCTGGTCGGCCCTTCCGGCTGCGGCAAGTCGACCTTGCTCAACACCATCGCCGGCCTGGAGACGATCACGTCTGGCGAAATCCGTGTCGACGGCCGCACCATCAACGATCTGCACCCCTCCAAGCGCGACATCGCCATGGTGTTCCAGAGCTATGCGCTCTACCCGAACATGACGGTGGCCGGAAACATCTCGTTCGGCATGGAGATGCGCGGCGTGCCGGCGGCGGAGCGCCAGAAGGCCATCGACAAGGTGGCCAAGGTGCTGCAGATCGGCCACCTCTTGCAGCGCAAGCCGAGCCAGCTTTCGGGCGGCCAGCGCCAGCGCGTCGCCATGGGCCGGGCGCTGGTGCGCGACCCAAAACTGTTCCTTTTCGACGAGCCATTGTCCAACCTCGACGCCAAGCTGCGCGTCGACATGCGCATCGAAATCAAGCGCCTGCACGCCACCACCGGCACCACCATCGTCTACGTCACGCACGACCAGATCGAGGCGATGACGCTGGCCACCAAGATCGCGGTCATGCGGGATGGCGAGGTGCAGCAGTTCGGCACCCCGGCCGAGATCTACAACAACCCGAGCAATCTCTTCGTCGCCGATTTCATGGGCTCGCCGGCGATGAACCTGATCCCGGCGACCATCGGCACGTCAGGCAATGCGCTGTCGGTCGTGCTGCAGCGCGAGGCGCGCGAGCCGATCTCGCTGCCGATGGCGAATGCGCCGGCGGGCCTGTCGGCATTCCAGGGCAAGCCGATTATCTTCGGTGTCCGCCCCGAAGCCCTGACCGATCCGGAAGGTGCCGAGCGCAACGCCTCGCACATCGCAACCGCCGACTGTCACATCGAGGTCGTCGAACCGGCCGGCTCGGATACCTTCGCCGTCACCAATCTCGGCGGCAAGGGCGTGGTGGCGCGGCTGCGCGCCGATGCCAACATCCAGCCGGGCACCAACACGCCGCTCGCCTTCAACCTGACCAAGGCGGTGTTCTTCGATCCGGCGACCGAGACCCGTATTCGCTAATGTATGTCGCCCAAAAGTGGATCCGGTTTTGGGGCAACGACATGCATCAAAACAAGAAACTAAAGCGCGTCGGGACGCGATTTAGGCCATGACAAATCCGGACATCGTCATCATCGGCTCCGGCATTGGCGGCGCCACGATCGCCTCCGGCCTTGCCGGCAGCGGCGCCTCGATCCTGATGCTGGAGCGCGGCGAGCCTTTGCCGGCGACGCCGCACACACGTGACACGCGCTCGATCTTCGTCGATGGCCATTATCGGCCGAAGGAGATGTGGCGCGAAGCCGGCGGTGCCGCCTTCAATCCGGGAAATTACTACTATGTCGGCGGCAATTCGAAATTCTACGGCGCGGTGCTGATCCGCTACCGCAAAGAGGATTTTGCCGCCATGGAGCATTTCGGCGGCGTCTCGCCGGCCTGGCCGTTTTCCTATGACGAGTTCGAGCCCTGGTATTCGAAAGCCGAACAGCTGTTTCGCGTGCGCGGCACGCTGGGCGAAGATCCGACCGAGCCGTTCCATTCGGTCCCCTACGCCTATAAGCCGGTGCCCGACGAGGCACCGATTGCCCGCGCCCGCGCCGAACTTAAGGGGCTCGGCCTGCATCCCGCCTCGCTGCCGCTCGGTGTCGACATCGAAACCTGGCTGAAGGAGGGCAAGACCGGCTGGGACGCGTTTCCCAACACCGGTCAGGGCAAGGTCGATGCGCAGACCGGACCGCTGACGGCGGCGCTGACCGACCAGAACATTCGGCTCGAGACTGGCGCCTATGTTGAATATCTCGAAGCCTCGGCGAATGGCAAAACCATCGCCGCGATTCACTATCGCCAGAACGGCGAACTGAAGAAGGTGTCGCCGAAGCTGGTCATCCTCTCCGCCGGCGCGGTCAATTCCGCCGTCATCCTGCTGCGCTCGCCCTCGCCCAACAACAGCAAGGGAGGTGGCAAAGGCCTAGCCAACCGCTCCGACCAGGTCGGCCGCAATTTCATGAACCACAATTCAAGCGCCATGCTGGCGATCGACCCGCGCCGCCGCAACGATGCCGTCTACCAGAAGACTTTGATGCTGAACGACTATTACCTGTCCGACGGCAAGGGCGGCAAGCCGCTCGGCAACGTCCAGCTTCTCGGCAAGATCGACGGCAACATGCTGCAGGCCAACGTCAAGTATACACCGAAATTCGCGCTCGATTTCATGGCCGGCCATGCCGTCGACTGGTACCTGATGTGCGAGGATTTGCCCGATCCGGAAAGCCGCATCATGGTTGATGGCAAGGACATCGTCATGCAATGGCGGCGCTCCAACATGCAGTCGCTCGACGGGCTGACCAAGGTGATGCGCGAGAATTTCCGCGCCTGCGGTTATCCCATCGTTCTCTCACGCCCCTTCGACAAGCGCACGCCGTCGCACCAATGCGGCACGATAAAGATGGGGGACGATCCGGCGACGGCGGCGCTCGATCCGTTCTGCCGCTCCTTCGATCACCGGAACCTGTTCGTTGTCGATGGTAGTTTCCTTCCGAACTCGGCGGCGGTCAATCCGGCATTGTCGATCGCCGCGCAGGCGCTCCGCGTCGCGGACCACATCCGCAAGACGGACCTCGCCGCATGACCCGCCCCTCCGCCATCGTCACCGGCGGCGCGCGCGGCATCGGCCTTGCCTGCGCCCAGGCGTTGGCGGATGTCGGCTTCGATATTCTGATCGCAGATCTTGCCGAAACAGCCGCTGATGGACTTGCCACCGACATCACCAAGCGTGGCGCGAAGTTCGCCTATGTCCGTTGCGACATCGCCGATCTCGCCAGCCACACCGCACTTGTCGATGCCGCGATGCGCGCCTTCGGCCGTATCGACTGCCTGGTCAACAATGCCGGCATCGGCGCCGTGGTGCGCGGTGACCTCTTGGACCTCAAGCCGGAGAATTTCGACCGCACGCTGGGCATCAATCTGCGCGGCACCGTCTTCCTCAGCCAGGCCGTCGCCAAGGCGATGCTGGCTGCGCCAGGCGATCACCAGAGGTCGATCATCACCATCACCTCGGTCAGCGCCGAAATGGCATCGTCGGAGCGACCGGATTACTGCATCTCGAAAGCCGGGCTTTCGATGTGGGTGAAGAACCTGGCGCTGCGGTTGGCGCCCGAAAACATCGGCGTGTTCGAGGTGCGGCCCGGCATCATCCGCACCGACATGACTTCAGGCGTGACCGCCAAATACGATGCCCTCATCGACAGTGGACTGGTGCCGGCCAAACGCTGGGGCGAAGCATCGGACATCGGTGCGGTGGTGGCGACGCTCGCCGGCGGCAGGCTCGGCTTTTCGACCGGCTCGATCATCAATGTCGATGGCGCCCTCTCCGTGCCGCGACTATAAGTGGACAGTGTCATGACCGACTACATCATCGTGGGCGCCGGTCCGGCCGGCTGCGTTCTGGCCAACCGATTGAGCGAGGATCCGGCAAATTCGGTCCTGCTGCTGGAAGCCGGCGGCAAGGACTGGCATCCCTATATCCACATGCCTGCCGGCTTTGCCAAGATGACCAAGGGTATTGCTTCCTGGGGCTGGTCGACCGTGCCGCAGAGTCATATGAAGGACCGCGTCTTCTGGTACACGCAGGCTAAGGTGGTCGGCGGCGGCTCGTCCATCAATGCCCAGATCTACACGCGCGGCAACGCCCGCGACTACGACGACTGGGAGAAGGAAGAAGGCCTCGCCGGCTGGGGCTATCGCAATGTATTGCCCTATTTCAAGCGCGCTGAGAACAACCAGCGCTACGCCAACGATTTTCACGGTGACCAGGGCCCGCTCGGCGTCTCGAACCCGATTGCGCCGCTGCCGATCTGCGAGGCCTATTTCCGTGCCGGGCAGCAGATGGGCATCCCCTTCAACCCGGACTTCAACGGCGCTGCCCAAGAAGGCGTCGGCTATTACCAGCTGACCCAGAAGGATGCCCGGCGCTCGTCCGCTTCAGTCGCCTATTTGAGGCCGATCCGCGCCCGCAAGAACCTGACCGTCCGAACCGATGTGCTGGTGACGCGCATCGTCGTCCAGAAGGGCCGCGCCATCGGCGTCGAAATTGTCGACAGACCGGGCGGCGAGAAGAAAATCCTGCGCGCCGAGCGCGAGGTGATCGTCTCGTCCGGCGCCATCGGCTCGCCGAAACTCTTGATGCAGTCGGGCATCGGCCCCGCCGACCATCTGAAGTCGGTCGGCGTCACGCCGGTGCACGACCTGCCCGGCGTCGGCTCCAACATGCAGGACCATCTTGATCTGTTCGTCATCGCCGAATGTACGGGCGATCACACCTATGACAACTACGCCAAGCTGCACCGCACGGCCTGGGCCGGCCTGCAGTATCTGCTGCTGAAGAAAGGGCCGGTGGCCTCCAGCCTGTTCGAGACCGGCGGCTTCTGGTACGCCGACCCGACCGCCGCCTCGCCCGACATCCAGTTTCATCTCGGCTTGGGTTCCGGCATCGAAGCCGGCGTCGAGAAGCTGAAAAACCCTGGCGTCACCCTGAACTCGGCTTTCCTGCGTCCGCGTTCGCGCGGCACGGTGCGGCTGAAGAGTGCCGACCCGGCCGACCACCCGCTGATCGATCCGAACTATTGGTCCGATCCCTATGACCGCGCCATGTCGATCAAGGGGCTGCGGCTGGCCCGCGAGATCATGCGGCAGAAGGCGCTTGCCCCTTACGTGCTGCGCGAGGTGCTGCCCGGCCCGTCACTCGCCAGCGACGACGAGCTGTTCGACTATGCCTGCCGCAGTTCCAAGACCGACCACCATCCGGTCGGCACCTGCCGCATGGGCCATGATGATATGGCTGTCGTGACGCCGGATCTGCGGCTGCGCGGCATCGAGGGCCTGCGCGTCTGCGACGCCTCGGTGATGCCGCGCGTGCCTTCATCCAACACCAATGCGCCGACCATCATGGTCGGTGAAAAGGGCGCCGACCTGGTCCTTGGCCGCGAGCCGCTGCCGCCGGCGGTGTTTTCCGGAAACCGGGCTGCTTAGCCACTGAGGAGTAAGACATGATCAGGCACTGTGTTTTCGTCAAGCTGCGCAACGATGTCGACGCCACCGAGCGCACGGCGATCCATGCCGATCTCGAGGCGCTGCGACAGGTGATCGACGGCATGGACGCAGTAAAATTCAGCGCCAATGTCAGCCCGGAGCCGTTCGCACGCGGCTTCACCCACGGCTTCACCATCGATTTCCGCGATGCTGCCGCGCGCGATGCCTATCTTGTGCATGAAGCGCACCAGCGCGCCGGCGCGCGCCTGTTCGCTGCCCTGGAAGGCGGCACGGACGGACTGCTGGTGTTTGATCTCGAAATCTAAACCTACCCTCAAGCCACGATCGAGTTCATCGACAGATGGCACCGGTCGGTCTCATCGCACCTTCCGCCATTCCTGCGGGCGTTCGATCAAATGAGCCACGCGAAAACGTGACCACCGGTCTTCCCTGAACTGGCCGATAATTCCCCCCATCGATGATGATGGAGGAAGATTTGCCCCTTAATTCGCAGCAGAAGAAGACCGTCCTTGCCTCATTCCTGGGCTGGACGCTCGATGCTTTCGATTTCTTCCTTCTGACATTCCTGCTCACCGATATCGCGACCGAATTCCACGCCGACGTGCCCGCGGTCTCCAAGGCGCTGTTCCTGACCTTGGCGACACGCTTCATCGGCGCGTTCTTCTTCGGCATGCTTGCCGACAAATACGGGCGCAAGCCGATCCTCATGCTCAACATCGTCAGCTATTCGGTGATTGGCGCGCTGGCCGCCTTCTCGCCCAATCTCGGCATATTCCTCGCCCTGCGTGCTTTGTTCGGCATCGCCATGGGCGGCGAATGGGGGCTTGGCAGTTCGCTGGCCATGGAGTCCATTCCGCCGAGCGCACGCGGCATGGTCTCCGGCATCCTGCAATGCGGCTATCCGGCCGGCTATCTGCTGGCGGCGGTGGTCTATGGTCTGCTCTATCAGCAGACGATCGGCGGCTACACGATCGGCTGGCGTGCCATGTTCCTGCTCAGCTTCGTGCCGGCGCTGATCGTGCTCTTCATCCGCTCGCATGTGCCGGAATCGCCGGCCTTCGTCGAAGCGCAGAAGACCGCGAGACCGGGCATGTGGGAAACCCTGCAGAAACACTGGGGCGTCGCGCTCTATGCCGTCGTGCTGATGATGTTCTTCAATTTCTTCAGTCATGGCACGCAGGACCTCTACCCTACCTTCCTGAAGAAGCAGCACGGCTTCGATCCGCATACGGTGAGCTGGATCACCATCGTTGCCAATATCGGCGCCATCGTCGGTGGCCTGGCGTTCGGCGCGTTGTCCGAGAAGATCGGCCGCGTCAACGCCATCACCCTGGCGTGCCTGATCGCCCTGCCGTCTATTCCGCTGTGGGCCTACAGCACCACGCCGTTCATGCTCGCCATCGGCGCCTTCGTCATGCAGGTCGCGGTCCAAGGCGCCTGGGGCGTCATCCCGGTGCACCTCAACGAGCTTTCGCCTGGCGCGGTGCGGGCGACCTTGCCCGGTTTCATCTATCAGGCGGGTAATCTCGCCGCATCCTATGGCGGACCCTATCAGGCAGGAATCGCGGAAAGCGCCGGAGGCAGCTATGGCTATGCCCTGGCGCTGTTCGCAGGCGTGGTCGCCGTCTGCATCATCGTCGTCATCCGCTTCAGCCCGGAACGACGTGGCCAGGTGATGACGGTCCTGACCTGAGCGGCGCCTAACCAAGCCTCAGTGCGACGACGCCGGCCACGATGCTGAGCGCGGCAGCACCGCGCCAGCCGGTCATTTTTTCGCCGAGAGCGAAGACCGAGATCATCATGGCAAACAGGATCGAGGTTTCACGCAGCGAGGCCACGGAGGCGATCGGCGCCTTGGTCATCGCCCACATGACGATCCAGTAGGCGGCCCCACTGAGCACGCCCGTGAACAGCCCTGCCTTCCAGTCGCGCGCCAGCACCGGCAGCGCCTTCGGCCCGCGGAAGATGAGGCACAGCACCAAGGCGCCAAAAGCATCGCAGATGAACAGCCAGGCTGCATAGCTCTGCGCGGTTGCCGCCAGCCGCGCGCCGCTGCCGTCGGACAGCGTGTAACTGGCAATGAAGATGGAAGTGCCCAGCGCGAAGCCGACCGCGCGCAGATTGAGCTTTTCCAGATGCGCGCCGCCACGAAACGACATCACCAGCGTGCCGGCCGACAACAGGAAGATGCCGAGCATGGCGAACGGGCCGGGGATTTCGGCAACGACGAACATGCCGCCAAAGGCCGAGAGCAGAGGTGCGGTGCCCCGCGCCAGCGGATAGGTCTGGGCGAAATCGCCGGCCTTGTAGGCGCCGATCAGGAACGTCCGGTAGCCCATGTGGAAAATGACGGAGGCGATGATGTAAGGCCACACTTCCGCCTTCGGCACTTCGACGAAAGGCAGCACCACGAGTGCCGCCGCGCCCATGCCGAGCGTCATCAGCGTGATCGACAGGAAGCGGTCGAGATGCACCTTGACCAGCGCGTTCCAGATCGCGTGCATGGCGGCGGCGGCAAGCACTGCGAAGAAGACGAAAAGCGTCATGTGGCAATGCCGGGCGTTTCCAGGTCGATGTCGACCCGCAGCGGAAAATGATCCGACGCAACCTCGCCGATGTCGGCACTGATCGAACGCACCCGCCCGGCGAACATGCCGCCGACGAAACAATGGTCGAGCCGGCGTTTTGCCAGCCTGCCGTCGATGGTCTTCACATGGGTGTGGAAGTCCGGAACCGGCTCCCCGGCAACGGCGGCGGCATCGACGAAACCGTCAAGATAGGCGGCACCCCGATGGTAGGGCGTGCTGCCGACGATGCGGCGATATTCGGCGCTGCCCGGCTCCATGTTGAAGTCACCCATCCAGATCGCCGCCAGCGGGTTTTCCGGCTCCGCTTCGCCGCTGGTCCAGTTGCGCGTGGGCTCGTCGTCGACGCCGCTCCACGGCCCGCCATCGGACGGTGCCCGGCGATGCTCGGCCAGGAGATAGTCGATCTGCTCCAGCCGCTCCTCGGCCGCGATATGGGCGAGATGCAGCGACAGCACCCGCACCGGCCCTGCCGGGGTGCGGATCATGCATTCAAGTGCTGCATTGCGGGTGTTGAGCGGCCGCTGCGTACGGCGCATCGGCAGCGCATGCAGCCGCGACCAGACGATCGGCAGTTTCGACAGCACCATGGTGCCGAACTGGCGGCGCCGGTTGATCAGACGGCCGTCGCGCCTTTCGCTGGCATCCATGTCGAAGGCCGGGCCGTAGACCCAATGATAATCCGGTAGCAGACGGGAAAGCAGCTCCGGCTGGTCGTCGAAATTGCTGCGCTGCCAGTGCCGCTCGACCTCTTGCAGCGCAATGATGTCGGCGCCGGCAACGATGCGCGCGGCGCGCGAAAGATCGTAGCGGCCATCGCCGCCGAACCCGTACTGGATGTTGTAGCTGACCAGCTTCATTGCGTATCCGGCTCAATTTCGTGTTGGCAGTAGCGGTTCGATGCCACGGTTGCAATGTGCAGGAGAATGGATGTGGCTTGGACCAGCCTTGCCCTTCACCGGGATCATGCACCGATTCCGAAGCACTTCGGTATCTTCCGTGCGCCGGAAAACGGCGTGCGATGCCTTAAGTATTCAGCGGCTGGAACCGGCCGGGTGGCGACGCCGCCAGTTCGGTCCAGTCGATCTCTTCCTCAAGGCGATGATAGGCTTCGTCGCCGATCGTCCCATTGCGGCGCAATTCCTCCAGCGCGTCGCGCTGGCTCTTGATCGCATAAAGACGCAAGCGGTCATATTCGGTCGCTGCCTGGGCATCGTCGGGATTTTTGGCGATCTTGCGTTGAGCGGCATATTGCTCGCGCACCGCGGCCGCCGCGTCCGATGTCTTGCCGCTCAATATGTCGAGCGCGGCCTGCATGACCACGACGCGTGCCTGCGCAACCTCGCGGTCGACCGTTTCGTCAGGGTCGAGATTTAGCAGGCGCAGCAGCGGCTTCAGGCTCATGCCTTGCAGCACCAGCGTGCCGAGCACGACCGTGAAGGCAGCGAGCACGATCGGGTCGCGGGCCGGGAATTCAGCCGGCAGGGCGAATGCCGCCGCAAGCGTCACCAAACCGCGCATCCCGCACCAGCCGATCAGCACGCCGCCACGAAACGACGGAGCGTCACGCTGACGATCAGCTACGCCGAAGCGGCCAAACCACCTGATGATCGCGCCGCACCCCAGCACCCAGATGAGGCGTGAGACGATGACGATGGCAAGCACTGTTCCGGCCAGGACGAACACATCGGTTTGCCCCTGCCCGGCAAGCCGGCCGACGATCGTACGCGCCTGCAGGCCCATCAGCACGAAGGCCAGCACATTGAGCACGAAGACCGCCGTTTCCCAGACCGAATAAGAGCTGATGCGGTTTCTGGCCGGCATGCGGCGCGGCGCGGTGCGGGCGATCGTCATGGCATAGACGACGATGGTGATGATGGCCGAAAGGCCGAGCCTGTCGGCCAGGATCCAGACCCCGAATGTGCCGGCAAATTGCACCACGGTGCCGCTCGCCGGGTCCTCGATCCGGCCCAGCGTTATCAGAGACACCCGGCCAAGCAGGTAGCCGGCCGCAAGACTGCCGAGCGTGGACAGCAGGATCATCGGAACGGCGCTGCTCAGCAGAATGGAACCTGCTGCCGCCGAAATCGCCATCCGGTAAATCAGCAAGGCGGTGGCGTCGTTGAGCAGGCTCTCGCCCTGCAGAATGGCAGTGATGCGGTGCGGCACCTTGAACTGGCCAAGCACGGCCGATGCCGCAACCGCATCGGGCGGCGCCACGATGGCGCCAAGCGCTATGGCTGCGGCGATCGGCAGGCCTGCCATCGCCCAGCCGGCAAGCGCAACCGTCGCTGTCGTGAAAAGGACGGCGCCAAGCGCCAGCAGCACAAGCGGCACCCTGTAACGGTTGAGATCGCGCAGCGAGGTATCATAGGCGGCATCGAGCAGCACCGGCGCGATGAACAGGGCTAGCGCCAGTTCCGGATCGATTTCTATGGTCGGCACGCCAGGCACGAAGGCGATGGCCACCCCTGCCAGCGCCAGCAAAGAGGGATAGGGAACCTGCACGCGCCGCGACAGCGCCGTCAGCGCAACGGCGATCAACAGCAGAACGAGTGTCAGTTCGAAAAGCGCCATGGCCTGTTATAGCCGGGAAGCCGAGACGCTGGCAGTGGCAAAGCGGCTGGAAACTGTTGATTGGCCAGCAAGCTTGAGCCGAGGGGAATATGCCTCGCCTTCCGCCGATGCCCTGCCAATTCGACAAATGCGCCGACCGCACCGACATCGAAATCACCGATAGAGGGCTCGCTTAAACCCTGCATTGCAGCCCATGCCACGCGGACGGAAGCATCCTCCCGTCTTCGCAGACCGGGATGCAGCCATTCATTTTGAACAAGCGCATCAGCCTAGTGAAGCACCAGCATATCGCTCGACGAGAACGAGATCTCGGCCTTTTCACCGACTGCGGGGGGCGGTGTCGCCGGGCTGTTGAAGGTGTCGAGCGAGACCGTGTTGCCGCCGATGCCGACACGAACCCGGATGACCGAGCCGAGGAAATGCACCTCGGATATCTCTCCCGAAAGGCTGGAATCGCGGCCGGGCTGTCGTCCGAGCGAGATTGCCTCAGGTCGCAACGCCAGCGACAGCGTGTCGCCTGACTTGGAACCGTTGAGCTTGCCCTTAAGCGAGACCTGTTCGGAATTGACCCGCACCGTGCCTGCAGCCGCATCGGTGACGGTGCCTTCGAGCACGTTCAGCGTGCCGACGAAATTGGCGACAAACTTGGTCGCCGGGCGGTTGTAGATCTCGAACGGCGTGCCGACCTGCTCGGCCTTGCCGCCATACATCACGGCGATGCGGTCCGAGATCGACAGCGCCTCTTCCTGGTCGTGCGTGACGAAGATGGTGGTGATGCCGAGCTTCTTCTGGATCGAGCGGATTTCCTCGCGCAGCGACACGCGCACCTTGGCGTCGAGCGCCGACAGCGGCTCGTCGAGCAGCAACAGCTTCGGCTTCGGGGCGATGGCGCGGGCCAATGCGATGCGCTGCTGCTGGCCGCCCGAGAGCTGGTAGGGATAGCGATCCGCCATCTGCGGCAGCTTGATGATGCCGAGCATCTCGGCGACACGAGCATCGATGTCCGCCCTTGGCATGCCGGCGACCTTCAGGCCGAAGCCGATGTTCTGCGCCACGGTCAGGTTCGGGAACAGCGCATAGGCCTGGAACACCATGCCGACATTGCGCTGGTTGGGCTTCAGCCGCGTAATGTCCTTGCCGCCGACGACGATCGTGCCCGCGCTCGGCTCCTCGAAACCGGCGACCATGCGCAACACGGTGGTCTTGCCGCAACCGGACGGACCGAGGAAGGAGACGAATTCACCACGCTCGACGTCAAGATTGAAATCCTCCACGACCGTGGTGGCGCCGAAGGATTTTCGAACGTGCTGGATGGAGAGGAAGGGGTCGGCCATGGCGTTCTTCTTTCGATCAGTACTTTTCGATCAGTTGGGACGGTTCGCGGATCTCGGCGCGAAGCGGGACAGTATCTGGATCAGCGACATGCAGCCCCAGGTGATGGCGAAGGCGATGATGGCAAGTGCCGCCGGCTCATAGGCGCGGTTGGCACCAATATTCTGCAGATAAGGGCCGAAGGCAGGCCGGTTGAGCAGGCTGGCCATGGTGAATTCGCCGATGACGATGGCGAAGGTGAGGAAGGCGCCCGAGAGCACCGCGATCAGCACGTTGGGCAGGATGACACGGGTGATGATGGTGCCCCAGCCAGCCCCAAGGATCTGGGCCGCTTCCGTCAAAGTGCGCACGTCGATTGTGCGAAGCCCGGTGTCGACGGCGCGATACATATAGGGCAGCGCCAGTGTCGCATAGCCGATGACCAACAAGGCATTGGTGCCTGTATCGGTCGCCAGAAACGGCAGCGGCGAATTCGACCCGTACATTCTGATGTAGCCGAAGACGATGACGATGGCTGGGATAACCAGCGGCAGCAGGGTAATGAACTCGACGATCGGCCGCAATTGCGGCAGCCGAAGCCGGATCCAATAAGCGGCGGGCACCACGATCAGCACACCGAGAATGATGGTGAAAACGGCGGCCAGTACCGAATAGCCGAAGGTGGCCTGGAAACGGGCGTCGCCCAACACGACCTTGTAGGCGTCGAAGGAGTACTCCCCGCGCCGCATGCGCATCGAGAACTCCACGGTCGCGATCAGCGGGATGAAAAAGTAGGCCGCGCCAAGAGCGAAGACGAGCCAGGCCCAGAACTTTCCCGACTTCATTTCAGCCACCTCTCGGAACGGGTCCGGAACCAGATGTAGAACACATTGGCAAGACCGGTGATGACGATCATGCCGAAGGCGATGGCATAGCCGAGATGGGCATTGTGCAGCACATCTCCACGGATCTGTGCATAAAGCAGGATCGGCACGATGTTGAGCGACGAGCCGGTCAGCGCATAGGCGGTGGCGATGGCGCCGAAGGCGTTGGCGAACAACAGGATCACGGTGCCGAGGAAACTCGGCCAGATCACCGGAATGACCACCATGCGCCAGTACTGGGACATGGTCGCGCCCAGCGTCGCGGCTGCCTCGCCCCATTCCTTCTTCAGCCCGTCGATGGCTGGCACGATGATCACCACCATCAGCGGTATCTGGAAATAGACATAGGTCAGTGTCAGGCCCCAGAATGACAGGATGTTGAAGCCATGCGCGTAGATGTTAAGGCCGAACACGGTGTTCAGGATCACCGTCGCAAGGCCGAGGCGGCCGAGCGTGGCGAGGAAGGCAAAGGCCAGCGGCACGCCGGCAAAATTGGAGGCCACGCCGGAAAACGTCAGTGTCGCCGAACGTATCCAGTCCGGCAGGCCACCGCGCACGATGGCAATGGCAATCGCCAGGCCCGCGAATGCGCCAATCAGCGATGAAGCAAGACTGATCTTGATAGAAATCCAGTAGGCGGCAACGATGGACGGTTGCGCCAGCGCTGCGATGTTTTCGAGAGTGAATTCGCCGGCATCGTTCTGGAATGCACCCAGCATCAGATAGAGCGTGGGCAGGATGAGGAACATGATGGCGAAGATGAAGAACGGTGCAACGCCAAGCCACTGGGTCGGCAGCCGCATGCTGCGTGCCTCGGCGGGAGGCGCGGTCTTCCCGGTAACAGCGTGGTCGGACAATGAGATATCGGTCATGCGCCGGCTACCGTCTTCGAGAGAAGGACCGGGCGGCCGCGAGGCCGCCCGGCATGGTGTGAGTTACTTGACGTTGGCGCCGACGACGGCATCCCAGTTCTTGGTGATGGCTTCCTTGGACTTGCCCTGCTCGTCAAGCGTCGGGAACACGGCGGAAGCATAGGCTTCGGCCGGCGGCAGCTTGGCGAGGATGTCAGCCGGGATCTTGCCGTTCTTGGCGAGATCGTTGAAGCGGATCGGGTGGCAATAGCCTTTCAGCCAGCCGATCTGGCCTTCGTCCGAGTAGAGGTATTCGAGCCAGAGCTTGGCTGCATTCGGATGCGGCGCGTAGGCGCTGATCGCCTGCACATAGACACCGGCGACAACACCGGTCTTCGGCACGACGACGTCGACGGGCGGATTGCCCTTCAGCGTGTCGCGGCCGGCGAGCGCGTTGTAGTCCCAGGTGACGAGGATCGGGGTCTGGCCCTGGGCTAGCGTCGCGGCCTTGCCGATGACCGGCACGAAATTGCCGGCGGCATTGAGCTTCTTGAAGAAGTCGAGGCCCGCGGTGCCGGCAGCCTCACCGGCGGCGGCGCCTGACGACAGGCCGGCGGCATAAACCGCCTGGATCGCCTGGTTCGAGGCACGCGGATCACCGGCAAGGGCTACCGAGTTGGCGAATTCCGGCTTCAGCAGGTCGGCCCAGTCGGCCGGAGCTTCCTTGACGAGGTCCTTGTTCACCTGGAAGGAAAGCACGCCGTAATAGTCGCCGGTCCAGAAGCCTTCGGCATCCTTGGCGCTGTCGGGGATCGAGTCCCAGGTCGACACCTTGTAGGGCTGGATCAGGCCATCGGCCTTGGCGGTCGGACCGAAGGACAGGCCGACGTCGATGACGTCAGGCGCCTGCGGGCCCTTGTTGTCTTTGTTGGCCTTGATCGCCTCGATCTCGTCGCCGGAACCGGCATCGGGATTGAGTTCGTTGACGGTGATTTCCGGATACTTCGCCTTGAAGCCGGCGATGACGTCGCCGTAACCGCACCAGTCGTGCGGCAGCGCGATGGTGGTGAGCTGGCCTTCCGCCTTGGCGGCCTTGACGAGATCGTCCAGCGAATCCGCGGACGAAATCACCGTCGACGCGAAAAGCGCCGCGGCCGAAAGGGAAAGCACTTTCCCCGTGAATTTGAACATGTGTTCTCTCCGTTGAACTGACGCCGTTGGACGCCTGCGATGCGGTATCGTTTTCATGTGACAGCCAGATGAAAGCTTTGTGAAAGCGGCTGCTCGCAGTGCGAAAAAGTAAACTCTTTTTAACCTGATGTAGCAATCGCTTCGGGATTCTTTTTCCGGCTAACTAATTTCTGCCTTGCCCGTCATCCTCCCCCTTTGTTTTCATAGCCCCTTTTCAGATCACTTTGCGTGCGGAAAACGCCTCAGACCGTGCCGGCGATGGCGTTTTCGAGCAACGTCAGCGCCGCCTTTTTGGTCAGCTTGACCGGGTTGCCGCCGGCAGTCGGATCGACCACCGCCATGTCGGCGATCAGCGTCTTACGCTTCTTGTCCATGTCGAGCCCCTTGATAAGGCCGGGCAGTGCATGCGGCACCTTCAGTTCCTTGCGAAGCTTGATGATGGCTTTGGCGAAGCCGTCGAAGCCGCCCTTGATGCCGCAATAGGCGGCGAGCCGGCCAATACGCTCCTCGATGGAGTCCCGGTTGAAGGCCAGAACATAGGGCATGAACACCGCGTTGGTCATACCGTGATGGGTGTCGTAGAGCGCGCCGACAGGGTGCGAAAGCGAATGGATGGCACCGAGCCCTTTCTGGAAGGCGGTGGCGCCCATGGCAGCGGCGCTCATCATATGGGCGCGCGCAACGAGATCCCTGCCGTTGGCATAGGCCTTGGGCAGGTTCTCGAAGACCAGCCGGACACCTTCGACAGCAATGCCGTCGGCCATCGGATGGTAGCCGGGCGCGCAATAGGCTTCGAGGCAATGGGCCAGCGCATCCATGCCGGTACCGGCGGTGATGAAGCCCGGCATGCCGACCGAAAGCTCCGGATCGGCAATGACGATAGCCGGCAACAATTTGGGATGGAAGATGACCTTCTTGGTGTGCGTGGCCTCATTGGTGATGACGCCGGCGCGGCCAACCTCCGATCCGGTCCCGGCGGTGGTCGGCACGGCGATGATCGGCGCGATGGCATCCGAGTTGGCGCGCGTCCACCAGTCGTCGACATCCTCGAAATCCCACACCGGCCGCGTCTGCCCGGCCTGGAAGGCGATCAGCTTGCCAAGATCGAGCGCCGAGCCGCCGCCGAAGGCGATGACGCCGTCATGCTTGCCGTTCTTGAACACGGCGATGCCGGCGGTCAGGTTGGATTCGACCGGGTTCGGCCTGACCTCGGAGAAAACGCCGTAAGGGACCTTCGCATCGTCGAGGATCTTCAAGGTCGAGGCGACGACCGGCAGTTTCGCCAGGCCCGGATCGGTGACGAACAACGGCCGCTTGATGCCGGTGGCCGTCAATACCTCGGGCAATTCCTTGATGCGACCGGCGCCGAAGCGGACGGTGGTGGGATAGTTCCATTTGGAGATCAGCTTGGACATTTTTGTCTTTCAATAAATCAGATGGCTTCGCGCAGATGGAAAGATTTCGGCCGGGTCAGATTATCGTAGCCGATGGCCGACAAGCCCGCACCCTTGCCGGTGTCCTTGACGCCGGTCCAGACCAAGGCCGGGTCAAGATAGTCGCAGCGGTTCATGAACACCGTGCCGGTTTCGACGCGGTTGCCGATCGCCACCGCATGCTCGGTATCGCGCGTCCAGATCGAAGCGGTCAGCCCGTAGGGGCTGTCGTTCATCAGCGCGATCGCCTCTTCGTCGTTGCGCACCTTCATGATGCCGACGATCGGGCCAAAGCTTTCCTCACGCATGACGCTCATCTGATGGTCGACTTCTGTCAGCACTTCCGGCGCCAGATAGGGCGAACCCGCCTTGTCGTTAGCCACCTTCATATTGATGTGCGCCTTGGCACCCTTGCGCAGCGCTTCGGCCTTCTGTTCGCGGATCAGGTCGGCGAAGCGCGCCTGCGCCATCGGTCCCATCGTCGTCGCCTGGTCGAGCGGGTTGCCGACGACATAGTTCTTGGTCTCGGCGATGAAGCCTTCGACGAATTCGTCATAGACCTTCTCGTGCACGTAGACACGTTCGATGCCGCAGCAGCACTGGCCGGAATTGTAGAAGGCGCCGTCGACCAGATTGGCGACCGCATGGTCCATCTTGGCGTCCGGCAGGACATAGGCCGGATCCTTGCCGCCCAGCTCCAGGCCGAGCGTCACGAAAGTGCCCGCCGCCGCTCTTTCGATGGCGCGGCCGCCGGCGACCGAACCGGTGAAATTGACATGGTCGATCTTGCCCGAGCCGAGCAGCTTCTCGGTCTGGGCGTGGTTGAGCACGATATTCTGGAACACACCCTTCGGCAGACCGGCCTTGTCGAAGGCCTGCTGAAAGCGCTCGCCAACCAGCAGCGTCTGCGCCGCATGCTTGAGGATGACGGTGTTGCCGGCCATCAGCGCCGGCACGATGGTGTTGACCGCGGTGAGGTAAGGATAATTCCACGGCGCGATCACCATGACCACGCCAAGCGGATCCTTCTTCACATAGCGACGGAAGCCGTCCTTCGGGTTGGAGGCCGGCACCGCCTTGAGCGCCGCCTCGGCGATCTCGACCATGTAGGTGGTGCGCTCCTTGACACCACCGAACTCGCCGCCATAACGCACCGGGCGCCCCATCTGCCAGGCGATCTCCGGCACGATCTCGTCGGTCATCGCGACCAGCGCTTCCAGCATGGCCAGCATAAACTTGCCGCGCTCGACGATCGGCGTCTCAGCCCACTTCTCCTGCGCCGCCTTGGCACGCTCGACCGCGGCGTTGATCGCTTGGTCGGTCGCGATCGGCCGCTCGGCATAGATCGAGCCATCGATGGGGGATATGAGTTTGACCGTTTCGGTCATTTTGGAAGTCCTCGCATTCTACAACAAAGTCTTGTGGGCTGACGCTGCCCCTAATCCGCCTGCCGGCACCCCTCCCCGCATAGTGACGGGGAGAAGGATGGAGCTCCAGCGTCTTCGCCTCCTCTCCGTTTTCTTCACACGGAGAGGAAGGGTAAGGGACGGCGCCGACGGCGCCGACGAACAGTCGATAACTAGTACCGCTCGAACCCTCTGTGCAGTTCCCAATCTGTAATGCGGCGGTCGTATTCGAACTGCTCCCACTTTGCGGTGTGGACATAGTGTTCGAGCACATCCTCGCCGAGCGCCTGCTTGAGCATCTTCGACTTCGCCAGCGTGTCGGTGGCATCGCGCAGCGTCTTCGGGATCTCCGGCAGGCGAGATGCCTGATAGGCATCGCCGACGAACGGCTTCTGCAATTCCAGCTTTTCGTGGATGCCGGCAAGGCCGGCGGCGATCAGCGCTGCGAACGCAAGATACGGATTCAGATCGGCGCCGCCGATGCGGCATTCCATGCGGATGCCCTTGGTGCCCTCGCCGCACAGGCGGAAGCCGGCGGTACGGTTGTCCTCGCTCCACATGATCTTAGTCGGCGCGAAGGTGCCGGCCTGGAAGCGCTTGTAGGAGTTGATATAGGGCGCCAGGAACCAGGTGAATTCCTTGGCGTATTTGAGCTGGCCGGCGGCCCATTGCTGGCCAAGCGTCGACAGCGTCCAGTCGGCCGTCTTGTCGAAGAACAGCGGTGTCTTGCCGTCGGCGCTCCACAGCGAATTGTGGATGTGGCTGGAATTGCCGGCGAGCCCGTAATTATACTTGGACATGAACGAAATCGCCTTGCCCTCGGACTCGGCGATTTCCTTGGCGCCGTTCTTCAGGATGACGTGGCGGTCGGCCATGTCGAGCGCCTCGGCATAGCGCACATTGATCTCTTCCTGGCCCGGACCCCACTCGCCCTTGGAATTTTCGATCGGGATGCCGGCCGCTTCCATCTCATTGCGAAGCCGGCGCATGACGCCTTCTTCCTTGGTGGTGATGCCGATCTGGTAGTCGCCGATATAGGGCGATGCGGTGTCGAGACCCTGCCAGTGCTTCTTTCGGGCAGAATCGTATGTCTCGTTGAACAGATAGAATTCGAGCTCGGAAGCGAAATAGCCGATATAGCCGCGCTCGCTCAGCCGCTTGACCTGCTTCTTGAGGATGGCGCGCGGCGAGTGCGGCAGGTCATCATGGGTGTGGTGGTCGAGCACGTCGCAGATCACGAGTGCGGTCTTTTCCAGCCAGGGAATGCGCCGCAGCGTGGCGAGATCCGGCTTCATGACGAAATCGCCATAGCCCTTCGACCAGCTCGCGGCCTTGTAGCCCGGCACCGGTTCCATATCGATGTCGGCCGCCAGCAGATAGTTGCAGCCATGCGTTTCGTCATGCGCGGAATCGATGAAGTACTGCGCCAGGAAGCGTTTTCCCGCCAACCGTCCCTGCATGTCGACGATGCAGGCCAGCACGGTGTCGATCTCACCGCTGGAGACCGCTTTCTTCAACTGATCGAACGAGAAATTTCCGGCCATTCCTTTGGCACTCCAGCACTTGTCGATTGAAAGGGATAAACGTAGCCATGGCCGGCGCGAGGCCGGCCATGGCCATATAGGGCGATATCAGGCGCCAGCTTCGCCGATAGCCACCTCGGCTGCCCTGATCGCGGCCTGGCGTTTGGCAATCTGGTCACCGATCGGCGGACCCTGGAAGCGGCGATTCTCGAAACCGAACCAAAGCACGGCGGTCAGCAAGATGAAGCCTATGGTGATGTAAAGCACCTTGTCGTTCGGCGGCTGGATGGCGATGTAGAAGATGATCACCATGCCGACAATCGACAGCGCACAGAAGAGCTTGAACAGTCCGGCGCCCAGGTTCCACGGGCCAGGATTGGGCCACTTGGCCGTGCCGAATGCGACCATGCCGAGTGCGATCGGGATGGTGAACGACAGGAACAGGAACACCAGCGTCGAATTGACGACGATGGTGTAGATGTTGGTGCCGCCGATCGAAATAAACTGGGCAAGGAACACATAAAGGATCTCGAGGATCGCGGCCGTCCAGATCGCATTGACCGGCGTGCGCCAGGTCGGGTTGACCTTGGCGAGAGCCGCGGAGCCAACAGGCATGCCGCCGTCGCGAGAGAAGGCGAACAGCATGCGCGAAGCCGAGGTCACGGTGGCGAGGCCGCAGAGGAATTGCGAGATCAGGATTGCAAAATAAAGCAGTTCCTTCAGCCACACCGGCAGGATTGCATCCATTGTCGAGAAGAATACGCTCCATCCCTGCTTGGCGCCGGCAGCCAGGTCCGGGATCGCGAGAACGATTGCGCACAGCATCACCCAGCCGATCAGCGACGACCACAGCACCGACGAAACGATCGCCCGCGGGACGGAGTGTGCTGCCTTGACGGTCTCCTCGGAGGTGTGGGCCGAGGCGTCATAGCCGGTGATGGTATAGACGGGCAGAAGCAGGCAGAGCAGGAACAGGTAGCTCATGGAGTCGGTTTGCGGAAAAACACCGCCGCCCGCATCGCCTGAATAGTTGGTGAACGTCCACAGCCGGCTGATGTCGATTGCCGGTGCGAACACCAGGCAGGCCACGATCAGCACTGCTGTTGCGCCCAGGATAAGAAAGCCCGAAGCATCGGTGAGCATTGCCGTCAGTTTGATGCCGAAATGGTTGAACAGCGCCTGCAGCACGGTGATGAAGGCGACGAACCCGACGATTTCGCCCGGCGTGCCGGTGATGCCAAACCAGCTTCCGAACGTTCCAACGAAGAAGAAAGCGGTGCCGATGTTGATGGCGCCGAGCACGGTGATCAGGCCGAACAGGTTTAGCCAGGCCGTCAGCCAGCCGGTGAAGCGGTTGCCGAGGATCGACGACCAGTGATAGAGGCCGCCGGCGGTCGGAAATGCCGAGGCGATCTGCGCCATGGCAAGGGCGAAGAAGCCCGACACGCAGCAGCCGACGATCCAGCCGATGCCCGCACCTGCGCCGCCGATCGACGATGTGGCTTGCGCGAAGGAGTTGATGCCGCCCGAAAGGATGCAGATGATCGAGAACGATATCGCGAAATTCGAGAAGCGGCTCATGCTTCGCGACAGTTCCTGGGCATAGCCCATGCCATGGAGAACCTTCAGGTCCTCCTTCTTGTCAACGTCCGTATAATCCGGTCCTGCCATTTTCATTCCCCTGTGGTTCTAATTGGCCGATTGAACTGACTTTCCGACTGAATGCGATCTGGAATATCCGGCCTCCTCTGGCTCCAGATCCGAAAAAATGCCCGTGAGCAGATCCGCCCATTTCCGCTGCCCGGTCTCGCCGGCGATTTCGTCGTTGCGGATTTCGATCATCGCGCAGGGCAGGCCGCGCGAGCGCGCATGCCGTTCCAGCGTGAAATAGACGCGGTCATCAGGCGAATAAGGCTCGTTGACGCCGACGGTGACGCCGGCAAGCCGCTTCAGCGCCGATATCAGCGGCGCCGCCAGCCGGCGATCCTCGTCGTGGATGATGCCGATATGCCAGGGCCGGCTCATGGACTTGTAGACCGGCGTGAAGGAGTGGACCGAAACCAGCCGGGTTTGCTGACCCTGTGACAGCCTGTTGTCGATGATACCGGCAATCGTGTTGTGGAACGGCTGCCATGACAGGGCAACACGCGCCGCCCGCTCGCTCTCCGACAGGCCGGCATTGCCCGGTATGGCCGTTGTCTCACTGACCGGCGGTACCAGGTCGGGCGCGTCGAGTGGCCGGTTGCAGTCGATGACAAGGCGAGAAATACGAGTTTCCACCAGCGTCGCGTCGAGCGCCTGCGCCATGCGGCGGGCAACCGGCAGCGCGCCGGGATCCCAGGCGATGTGACGGGACAGGTCCTCGGCGGCAAGGCCGAGCGTACCGAATTCGGCCGGCAGGAAGTTCGAGGCGTGATCGCAAGTCAGCACGAAAGGGCTCGATCCGCCGGGGTTCGTCACCCTTACGGTATCAGACGATGCAAGGCTGGCGGGCCGTGCTTTCTCCATACTGTGCCGTCCCCGGGGAGCGCTGTATCGTATGTTACGTATTTTGCCTCATTGCGTCCCTGTGGATGATTTCATACAGTTTGTCCGGCTTTGTCAAATGCGATCTCGGAAAAGGCCTTCGGCCGGGCCAGGGGTGGGGAAAACATGATTTCCAGCATTGCCGAACTGATCGCCGATCGCCTCGGCACGATGCCGGCCGGCGAACGGCGCGCGGCCCAGACACTGATCGCCAACTATCCGATGATCGGCCTGAAAACGGTCGCTGAATTCTCGGCCGCGGCGGGCGTCTCCTCGCCGACGATCCTGCGTTTCGTCGCCCGGCTGGGTTTTCAGAACTATCCGGAATTCCAGTCGAGCCTGCAGGACGAACTGGCGGCGCAACTGCAATCGCCGGCGACAAGGACGCTCAATCCGCCCTCGCCTGGTGGTGGGACGGTGTCGCCGATGCTGGAAGCGACGCTCGACAACATGCGCGAGACGTTCAGACACCTGTCCGACAGGCAGCTTGCCGACATCGCCGCCCGGCTAGCGGACCGGCGCGGCAAGACCTTCCTGATCGGCGGCCGCTTCACCGATCCGCTGGCGCGCTACATGGCCGCCCACCTCGCTGTCATCCAGCCGGATGTCTTTCACCTCGCCGGGCAGGAGAGCATGTGGCGCGACCGATTGATCGACATGGGCAAGCGCGACGTGCTGGTGATCTTCGACATCAGGCGCTACCAGGACAGCCTCGTCCGCTTCGCCGAAAAGGCGCATCAGCGTGGCGTCCAGATCGTGCTGTTCACCGACCAGTGGCTGTCGCCGATCGCCCGCTTTGCTCGTCATGTTATCGCCGGACGAACCGCGGTGCCGTCGGCATGGGACTCTTCGGCTGCCCTTTTCGTCGTCGCCGAAACGCTGATCGGCGCCGTCACCAGGCAACTGGAAGCAGAAGGCGCCAAACGCATTCGCGAGATGGAAAGTCTGCGTTAGTGCCTGTGTGATGATCCAAAGCGTTATGCATATTTTCTCAACGTTACATATATTTAATGTGCGCAGCCCCCGGAGAATTGTCATAAAGACGCGATATCGAGGCGGCTTCTTTGCCTTACAATAGCCTCGCTGCGTCTGCTTCATTTCGGGAAACCGGTAGACGGAAGGATTGTTTTACCAACCGGAGTGCCGATGGCCGCCTGGAAACAGATACTTTTTGCACTTGTGGTGCTGGTGGTGGCGGCAGCCGCCTGGCTGCGCTTTTATCCCGGCGCGCCGGACGTGCTGGCACGCTGGGGCATCGACTGGGCCTCCGCGGCAACGCCCCCGGCTGAGACCGGCGCCGCCAACGCGAAGCAGTCAAACGGCCGCAATAGCGGCAACCAGCGGGTGAACGTGGTCGCCCTTGCGGCCACTTCGGCTGTTATCAACGACCGCCTGCAGGCAATCGGCACCGGCCGTGCCAACGCCTCGGTGGCCGTCAATCCCTACAGCTCCGGCCGCCTCGCCGAACTGCTGGTCGAATCCGGCAGCCATGTCGATAAGGGACAGATTCTCGCCACCCTGGATTCCGAGACCGAAGTGATCTCTCAGGACCGCGCCAAGCTCGCCTTGCAGGATGCGCAGGCCAAACTCGACCGTGTCAGGTCGCTTCGTGCCTCCAATGCCGCGACACCAGTCGCAGTGGCTGACGCCGAGGTGGTGCTGGCGGGCGCCAAGCTGGCGCTTCAGGATGCGGAACTCGCACTGCAGCGCCGGTCGATTCTGGCGCCGATCGCCGGCACCGTCGGCATCCTGCCGATCTCGGCCGGCAATTATGTCACCAACCAGTCGGCCATCGCCACGCTCGACGACCGGTCCTCGATCCTGGTCGACTTCCTGGTGCCCGAGCGCTTCGCTGCCGCCGTCAAGATCGGTGCACAATTGACGGCGACGCCGATCGCCAATCCCAGCAATGCTTATAGCGGCACCGTTTCGGCCATTGACAACCACATCGATGAAAAGAGCCGCACCCTGCTGGTCAAGGCCAAGATCGCCAACCCGGCGGATTCACTGCGCGCCGGCATGTCGTTCGGCATCACCATGAAATTTCCGGGGCAAACCTATCCGGCCGTCAGCCCGCTGGCGATCCTGTGGGGGGCGGACGGCGCCTATGTCTGGCAGATCGAGGACGGCAAGGCCAGGCGGGTCCCGGTGCGCATCGTACAGCGCAACACCGAGACCGTGCTGATCGACGCCGAGATCGACAATGGCGACATGGTGGTCACAGAAGGCACCCAGAGCGTCAGCGAGGGCGGCGCGGTCCGCCTCGCCGGCGAAGAGCAGCGCGCCGCGGACGCCGCCGCAGGCACATGACCAGCCCCGCCAACACTGCCAGCGAGACCGGCTTCACCGCCCTGTTCATCCGCAGGCCGGTGATGGCCTTCGTGCTGAACACACTGATTGCGGTCGCCGGCCTGGCCGCCTTCTACGGCGTCGAGATCCGCGAACTGCCGGACGTCGATCGCGCGGTGGTCACCGTTTCCACCACCTTCGAGGGCGCGGCGGCCGAGACCGTCGATCGCGAACTGACCGACACCATCGAGGGCGCCGTCGCCCGCGTCTCCGGCGTCAAGTCGATCTCGTCGTCTTCCTCATTCGGCTCGAGCCGCGTCACCATCGAGTTCAACGATGGCGTCGATCTGAATGTCGCCGCCTCGGACGTGCGTGATGCCGTCGGCCGCGTCGCCAACCAGATGCCGGACACCGCCGATCCGCCGCGCATCGTCAAGGCCGACGCCAATTCCGACGCGGTGATGCGACTGGCGGTGACCTCGGACAACATGTCGATCCAGGACATGACCGTGGTGGTCCAGGACCAGATCGAGGACGAGCTGGCCGCCGTGCCCGGCGTTGCCGACGTTCAGGTCTATGGCGACCGCGACAAGATCTTCCGCATCGATGTCGACCAGAACAAGCTGGCCAGCCTCGGCTTCACGGTCGCCGACCTCAGGGCCGCCCTTGCCTCGGTCGCCTTCGATTCCCCCGCCGGTTCGATCACCACGACCAACCAGGACCTGATCGTCCGCACGACTGCCGACGTGACCACGCCTGAAGAGTTCGAAAACATAATTGTCGGCGGCACGACGCGCATCCGCGATGTCGCCACCGTCACGCTCGGCCCCGACGTCGGCCAGACCACGTTGCGCTCGGACGGCAAGACCGGCATCGGCATCGGCATCATCCGCCAGGCGGAATCGAACACGCTGGACATCTCGACCGGCGTCCAGGCCGCCGTCGCCAAGCTGCAGGAAAACCTGCCCGAGGGCATGTCGATCAAGATCACCAGCGACGACGCTGTCTTCGTCAAGGGGGCGGTGCACGAGGTCGAGATCGCGCTCGGCCTGTCCGTCACCATGGTGCTGATCGTCATCTACATGTTTCTCCTCGACTGGCGTGCGACGCTGATCCCCGGCCTGTCGATGCCGGTCGCCATGATCGGCACCATCGCCGCCATCTATCTGGCCGGCTTCTCGGTCAACATCCTGACCCTGCTCGCGCTGGTGCTGGCGACCGGTCTGGTCGTCGACGACGCCATCGTCGTGCTCGAAAACATCGTGCGACGACGCAACGAAGGCATGGGGCCGCGCGCCGCCGCCGTGCTCGGCGCGCAGGAGGTGTTCTTCGCCGTCATCGCCACCACCTTGACGCTGGTCGCCGTCTTCGTGCCGATCTCGTTCCTGCCCGGCCAGACCGGCGGCTTGTTCCGCGAATTCGGCTTCGTGCTTGCCATGTCGGTGCTCTTGTCCTGCGTGGTGGCGCTGACGCTGTGCCCAATGCTCGCCTCGCGCATGCTGACCAGCGCATCGCTCCACCACGAAGGTGGCCATGGCATCGGCGCCCGCATCGGCGGCGCGCTCAATACGGCCTACAAGCGCAGCCTGCACGCCTGCCTCGACGCGCCATGGATCGTGCTTCTGGTCGCGGTGCTGTTCGCCGGCACCGCCTTCACGCTGTTCGGCACCATCCGCCAGGAGCTGACGCCGACCGAGGACCGCGCCGCCGTGCTTCTGCGCATCAGCGCCCCGCAAGGCGTCAGCCTCGACTACACAACGCAGCAGATGCAGAAGATCGAGAGACTGATCCAGCCGATGCGCGATTCCGGCGAGATCCGCAGCACTTTCGAAAATGCCGGCCAGAACGGCTCCTACAACTCCGGCTTCATGGTGATGACGCTGGCGCCGTGGAACGAGCGCAGCCGCAGCCAGCAGGAGATCATGGCCGAGATCAGCCAGCTGACCAGGCAGGTGCCGAGCGTGCGCATCTTCCCGGTGCAGCCCAACAGCCTCGGTATCCGTGGCGCCGGCAACGGCCTGCAGTTCGCGCTGGTCGGCAACGACCGCAAGGCACTCGGCGATGCCGCCGTGAAGATCATCGCCGAGATGCAGAAGGACCCGCGCTTCCAGACACCGCGCCTGTCGATCGACCCGACGCAGCCGCAGCTAGCCGTGGCCATCGACCGCGAGCGCGCCTCCGACCTCGGCATCGACATATCAGGACTGGCCAACACCTTGCAGGCCATGCTCGACGGCAACGACGTCGTCGACGTCTACATCGCCGACCGCAGCTACGGCGTGAAGCTGGTCTCGACCACCAATCCGATCAACGATCCGACGGATCTGGAAAACATCTTCCTGAAAACAGCCGACGGACGTTTCGTGCCGATGTCGACCATCGCCACGCTGACCGAACGCGCCGTGCCACCGTCGCTGTCGCGCGAACAGCAGCAGCCCTCTGTGGCGATCACCTCCAACCTCAGCGGCGACTTCGCGCTTGGCGACGCGCTCACCCGCGCCGAGCAAATCGCCACACCGCTGCTGCCGCCAGGCAGCCGCATCCTGCCCCTGGCCGAGGCGGCGACGCTAGGCGAGACCAACAGCGCCATGGTCACCATTTTCGGCTTCGCGCTGGTCATCATCCTTTTGGTGCTGGCCGCCCAGTTCGAAAGTTTTGTCAGCGCCGTCATCATCATGGCGACGGTGCCGCTCGGGCTGGCCTGTGCGATTTTCGCGCTTCTCCTCTCGGGCACCAGTCTCAACGCCTACAGCCAGATCGGCCTGGTGCTTTTGGTCGGCGTCATGGCCAAGAACGGCATCCTGATCGTCGAATTCGCCAACCAGTTGCGCGACCGCGGGCTTGGCGTGCGCGAGGCGATCGAACAGGCCTCGATCATCCGCGTGCGGCCGGTGATGATGACGATGATCTGCACCGTGCTCGGCGGCCTGCCGCTGGTGCTGGCGAGCGGCGCCGGTGCCGAGGCGCGCGTCGCGCTCGGCTGGGTCATCGTCGGCGGCCTGGGGCTGGCCACCGTCTCGACGCTGTTCCTGACGCCGGTCGCCTATCTCCTGCTTGGCCGCTTCGTCACGCCGAAGACCCACGAGGAAGCCCGGCTGAAGCGCGAGTTGGAGGAAGCCGCCTACACCAATGTGGAGCCGGCAGAATAGAAATTCCAGGAAAGTGTGTAGCGGTTTTTCGTCCGGAATTTCGTAAGAAAAATAATTCCGGCTATCTCAGCAACCGACCTTCGATCGACCAGCGCGCGGCGAGGAAATTCAGCACCGCCGCCACCACGACGCCCCCGATTTTCGCCGGCCACACCCCGATTATGCCGGCGAATAGCGCGATCGAGAGGCTGGAGACACCGAGCGAAATCAGCGCTCCAAGCGTGGCGAAACGAAGGAACGCATCATGCAGCCGGATGGCTCGATTGCGCTCGAACGACCACAAGCCGTTCGCCGCGAAGGAAAAGGTGACGGCGACGAACCAGGCAGCGATGTTGGCCGGCACCGGCGGAACCCCGAGCTTGAGCAGCAGGAAGAAGCTGGCAAGGTCGATGGCCGTGTTCGCCAGTCCGACAATGGCGAAGCGGACGATCTTGCTGCCGGCCGAACGCTGGGGCCGATCGGCTTCGCTCATCTCTTGCCGTCCAAGATCTCGACGCCGGCGCGGGCCAGACCAGCGCCGAATTCGTCCGATGCGAGGGCCGCGAATTCCACCTCGCGCACATCTTGCATGGTGTCGCGCGCGCGCAGCGTCTCGTCGACATGGCCGGGATGGCACATGAACAGCCCTCGCTCCGGCAACCCTTCGACGGCCGCCTGCAGAACCGCAGCGAACTTTTCGGGCTGTCGCCAGTCATAGATGCCGGCGAGCGGCTGGAAAACGATGAAGCCCGCGCGCTGCATCGAGCGGTTGAACCCGGCAGCCAGCGCGGCAATGGCGGCGACTTTCGACCCTGCGGCCAGCGCCGGGGCGCCGCGCAGGGCCGGCCTGTCGGCGCCTTCTGGAAACCGTGTGCGCAGCCATGTGCGCACAACGGGAAGGAAATGCACATGCTGGTGCCCGTCGACGAAATCGGGGCGGCGGCCAAGCGCCTCGACGAAGCGGCCGTACTGGGCGTCAAGCTCGGCATGGACATGGCGGTCGCCGATGCGGCCGCGCAGAACAGGCAAGGCCAGTGCGCGGAGCGGTGGCAGCCGGCCTTCCGGCGCCAAGGCCGACCGGCCGGTGGCGGCCAACTGGTCGGTCAAGGTGAGGTGCAGCCCAACCGCGGCCCGGCCGCACAGCGGTTTTATGCGCTCTGCCTCCTTTGCCCACTCGGGAAAGCCGGTCATGCAGCTGGTGCCGGTCAGGCGCCCCCGATCGAGAAGATCGAGAATCCCGGCGGAAACGCCAGGCGCCAGGCCGTAATCGTCAGCGATCAGGCGAATGCGCCGCGTCATCTGTTCGAAGTGCCCGGCTCCGGCCGGTCGGCGGGGGCCTCGCTGCGCACGACATCGCGCACGAGATAGACCGGCCGATCCTTGCTCTCGCTGAGCGTCACCCAGACATATTCGCCGATCAGGCCAAGCAGGGTCAGGTTGAGGCCGCCGAGCAGAACGACGGCAACCAGCAGGCTGGGGTAGCCCGGAACGGCAATGCCGTAGAAGATCACCTCGAAGAACACCTTGGCGCCATAGAGCGCGCCGGCCATCGCCGCGAGCAGCCCGCTAAGACTGATCAGGCGTAGCGGAATGACGGAGAACGAGGTGAACCCCTCCAGCGAGAAGGCGATGAGGTTGAGCCGGCTCCATTTCGATGTGCCGCTGGCGCGGCCTTCCGGCGAATAGGGCAACGCCTTCTGGCGAAAGCCGGCCCAGGCAAACAGGCCCTTGTTGAAGCGACGCTTGTCACGCAGGCTGGTCAGAGCGCGCGCGACAGCGCCGCGCATGACGCGAAAGTCGCCGGCATTTTCGGGAATATCGAAACGCTGGCTGCTGTTGATCAGGCTGTAGAAAAGCCGTGCAAGCTGGCTGCGCCGCCAGCTCGCCTCGCGGCGGTCGTTCTGGGCAAAGACGACGTCGATGTCCGGATGGTCCACCAGCTCGGCGATCAGCTTCAGGCTGATGTCCAGGGAATGCTGGAGGTCGGCGTCCATGATCAGCACCATGTCGCCGCGCGACTGGTCGAGGCCGGCGAGTACAGCGACTTCCTTGCCGAAATTGCGGCTGAGGCGGACGATCTCCCACGATCCCGTCAGCGCTTGCGAAAATCGTCCAGCGCCATCGTCACCGCTGCCGTCATCGACCAGGATCTTGTGCACGGTCATGCCGAAGCGCTGTGCCACGGCCGCTTCGAGCTCGCCTAGCAGGCGCGCGAAGGCCGATGCCGATGCCGCCTCGTTGAAGAATGGCGCAACGATATCGAGGCTCTGTCGCAACTCAGCCATTCGCGACTCCCGCATTCACCACCTTTTCCCGTGCCTTGGCCCAGAACCACCAGATCAGCGAACCGGCGATGAAAGTGACAGCGACCGGCCGGAACCAGGGGAAGAGGAAATCGTGCACATGGCGCTCGACGCCGCTCAGCCCGGTCACGAACAGCGTCATCGACAGCACCGAGGCGAGGACGCCGCCCCGTTCTTCGCGCCACAACAGGGCGATGGCAAGACCGGCTGGTACCGCGATCATGGCAAAGGTGTTGGGTTCGACGCGCGGGTTGAAGACGCACATGTAGAAGGTGGCCGTCAGGAAGATCGCCAGCGCCGCCTTTCCCTGTTCGAGCCTGCGGTCGAACCAGATGACGGCTGAAAGCGTAAGCAGGGCCATGACCATGCGCACGATCGTTGCGCCGAATTCCGGTATCGGCAGCCCTATCGTGGTGAACGGTGCCGTGAAATCGGTGGACACGAAATGGCTGGTGTTCTCGACGGCCATGGAGGTCAGCATCTGGGCGAAGACACGATACTGATCGTTGAGATAGCCGGCGGGAGCAAAAGCGTAAGGCAGTGCGAGCACGAACAGCACCGCCAGCACCAGCACCGGTATCAACCGAAGCCGAAGGGCTCCTACCAACAACAGCATTATGATCGCGGTCGGCTTGGCGATGATGGCGAGCGAAGCCCAGAAGAACGTCTCCGCCCGTCGTCCTTCCAGCGCCGACAATGTGAGAAGCCAGCAAGCGCCGGTCAAAAGGATCGTCGCCTGGCCGTTGCGGATCGCGCCGAGCGCCATCGGCACAGCGAGGAAGAGGCCGAAAGAAAGCAGCCACATCAACTCGTCACCACCGAGCTTGCGCACCTGCCGCATCGCGGCATAGGTCAGCACCGCAAACCCGAGGGAGTGCCACATCACGCCGCCCAGATGCGGACCGAGCTTGACTATTGGAGTGTAGAGCGCGGCGAAGGCCGGCGCGTAGAGATACCCCATCTCGGATTGGGTGTCGTAGAGTGGCAGACCGGCCAGAAGCGCCTCGCTGCCATCTATATAGGCCTTCCATACCGTCCGCGTGTACGGCGACCACAGGACCATGGCAAGAACGACCAGGAACGCTCCGATCCACAGGCCAAACCCCAAACGGTCGAAAACCGGCTTGGAAATCGTCATCAAGGCACCCCACACAATCCCGGAACAGGCTCAGTCCAGCCTGTCCCGGCATTCGATGGCGGCGGCATATCACGGACGCAGCGGCGTGGCATAGGGGGCTTGATGGACCAGGATATCGGCCTGACGGTCCCGCGTCGGCGGATAACCGGCAATCTCTGCCCGCAAAGCCCTCCGAGGCCCCTCCCGTCCAAGCTGCTCGAATCTTTCGAATTGGCCTAAGGCCGGATGAACACCTTGCCGTTCGGCTTGGCCAGTTCCGCTGGCACCCGCGCCATCGCCTCGGCAAGCGGCACCACCGCCGTCACGTCGGTCGACCAGCGCCCATCGGAAAAACGCTTCTGCGCTTCCAGGATCGCCGGGCCGCGGCGATCGCGGAACTGGCGCATCCACTCGCTCAGCCAAAACCCTTCGATATGCTTGTGCTGGAAGATCAGTTGGCCGGGCTCGCGGATAACAGTGTGTTCGGGATCGAGCCGCCCATAGATGATCCAGCGCGAACGCTTCGGCATGACGTCGAAGATGGCGGAAGCCAGCGGCCCGGTCACCGCGTCAAGGAAGATGCGCGGCTGTTCGGCCTTCATCACCTCGCGCAGCGCTGCCTTGAAATCCGGCGCCTTTTCGTTGAGGACGTGCGCCGCGCCGAGCGCTTTCAGCGCCGCGATCTGGTCGTCGCGGCGCACGGTGACGATCGGCCGGAAGCCCTCTCCGCTGGCCAGGCCAATGATCAGCTTGCAGAGCTGGCTGGCGCCGGCGGTCATGACGAAGGCCTTCTCGCCTTCCTCCTTGACGACGTCGAACATGGCGAGCGCGGTGAGCGGGTTGACGATCATCGCCGCCCCATCCTCGTCGCGGACCGTGTCGAGCAGCGGAATGCATGCAGCAGCTTCAGCGACGGCATAGTCGGCCCACGAGCCCCAGTTGGTGACGCCGGTGGCAAAGGCGACGCGCTTGCCGATCAGGCTTTGGGGATAGGTCTCGTCGCCGCTGGCGACGACGATGCCGACGCCCTCGAAGCCGGCCGGCTGTCCCTTGGCGCGCGGCTGGCCGTACTGGCCCTTGACGAAGGCGATGTCGGAGGGGTTGATCGAGGCGAGGCTGACCTTGATCAGCACCTGCGTCGGTCCGGGTGTCGGCACCGCGATGTTGCCCGGCTCGAGATACGGCTCCATCGCCTCCAGCACACTGCCGCTCGGCGTCCTGGTGTAGCCGTCGCCGACCAGCAGCAGCGCCTTCATTTCGGAGGGGACGGCCATTGGAACACTCCGTGCTTGGACTGTCGGCATCGCCAGATGACGATGCCGGCGCTCAGACCTTTTCTTGCGTGTATTTCTTCAGCTCGGTGCGCGCCACCTGACGGCGATGCACGGCGTCCGGCCCGTCGGCGAGGCGCAAGGTCCGCAGATGCGTCCACGACCGCGCCAGCGGCGTGTCCTGGCTGATGCCTTGCGCGCCGAACATCTGCACCGCCTCGTCGGTGACCTTGAGCGCGACGCGGGGTGCCACCACCTTGATCTGGCTGATCCAGGGGGCTGCGGCGCGGGCGTCGCCCTGGTCGATCATCCACGCCGCCTTGAGGCAGAGCAGCCGGGCCATCTCGATCTCCATGCGGCATTCGGCGATGATGTCGAAATTGGCGCCGAGCTTTGCCAGCTTCTGGCCGAAGGCCTCGCGGCGCAAGGAACGCTGGCACAGCATCTCGAGCGCCATCTCGGCCTGGCCGATGGCGCGCATGCAATGGTGGATGCGGCCGGGACCGAGCCGCCCTTGCGCGATCTCGAACCCCCTGCCCTCGCCGAGGATCAGGTTCGATGTCGGTACCCGCACATTGTCGAAGCGAAGATGCATGTGGCCGTGCGGCGCGTCGTCATCGCCATAAACCTGCATGGCCCGGACCTTGGTCACACCCCTTGTGCCTGATGGCACCAGGATCATCGAATGACGGCGGTGCTGCGGCTCGTCATCGCCGCCGGTCCTGACCATGACGATGTAGATGGCGCAGCGCGGATCGCCGGCGCCCGAAGCCCACCATTTCTCGCCGTTGAGCACGTAGTCGTCGCCCTGGCGTTCGCAGCGCATGGCAATGTTGGTGGCATCGGACGACGCGACATCCGGCTCGGTCATCAGATAGGCCGAGCGGATCTTGCCCTCGATCAGCGGTTCCAGCCATTCTTTCTTGTGGTCGGCCGAGCCGTACCGTTCCAGCACCTCCATATTGCCGGTGTCGGGCGCCGAACAGTTGAAGGTCTCGGCGCCAAGATGCGCCTTGCCCATCTCCTCGGCCAGATAGGCATATTCGACGGTGGAAAGGCCGTAGCCGCGTTCCGAGCCGGTCAGCCAGAAATTCCACAGGCCGCGCTCCCTTGCGGTTTTCTTCAGCCCTTCGAGGATCTCGCTCTGGCGCGCACTGTAGACCCAGCGGTTGCCTGCCTTGCCCACCTCGCTCAGGAATTCCCTGTCGAGCGGCATGATCTCGTCGCGAACCATGGCCGCGACGCGCGCGTGGATCGGCTTCAGCCGCTCGGTCATGCCGAGATTCATCTCCGTCATCGGTCGCTAACCCTTCATGCATGCCAGGCATTTTGTCAGTGGCAAGGATGACCGTACTTCGGATAGCCTTGTCAACGCGAACTGTTTGCCCGCATGCCGAGCGCGGAGGATTGTGATGAGCTATCTGGACGAGCTGTTTTCGGTGGCCGGCAAGACCGCGCTGGTGACGGGTGCCGCGACCGGCATCGGTCGCATGGCGGCGACCGCGCTGGTGCAGGCCGGCGCCAGCGTGATGATCGCGTCGCGCAAGGGCGAGGATTGCATCCAGGTCGCCGAAGAGTTGAACGAGCTTGGTGCACCGGGCCGGGCCGAGGGCTTCGCCGGGGACGTTTCTAGCGAAGCCGGCATCGCTGCACTCGTCGCCGCGGTCAAGGCGCGGACCGGGAAACTGCATATTCTGGTCAACAATGCCGGCGTCTCCTGGGGTGCACCGTTGGAAAGCTTCCCCTACCATGCCTGGGCCAAGGTGTTCGGCGTCAACGTCACCGCGGTCTTCCATCTGACCCGCGAATTGCTGCCGCTGCTCGACGCTGCCGCCAGCGACGCCGATCCGGCCAGGGTGATCAATCTCGGTTCGGTGATGGGCACGCAGCCGCTGGCCGACGACGCCTATTCCTACACGGCCTCGAAGGCTGCGGTTCACCATCTGACGCGTACACTGGCGCTGGAGTTCGCCGCCCGCCGCATCACCGTCAACGCCTTTGCTCCCGGCCCTTTCCAGAGCCGGATGACCGCTTTCTTCACCGGCAGCGAGGAACAGGCCAAACATGTCGGCGGCCATGTTCCGATCGGCCGTATCGGCGCACCGGATGACATTGCCGGTGCAACGCTCTATTTGTGCAGCCGTGCAGGCAGCTATGTCACCGGCGCCATCCTGCCGATCGACGGCGGACAGTCGGTGCAGCATGGGCTGACCTTGTTCAAGGAATGACATTTTCCGGCCACAGAAGCCGGGGGTGAACTGGAGGACATGAGCGTGGAACCGATCGGTCTCGATGTGCTTCTGGCCAGTGTCGGCAAGGAGGTTGGCGTGTCGCCGTGGCGGGCGGTCACGCAACGCATGATCGATCAGTTCGCCGACGCCACCGACGACCACCAGTTCATCCACTGCGATCCGGAGCGGGCCATGCGCGAAACGCCGTTCGGCGGCACCATCGCGCACGGCTTCCTGTCGCTGTCGCTGTTGTCGGCGATGACTTTCGAGACCATGCCGCCGCTGGAAAACGGCAAGATGGGCGTCAACCACGGCTTCGATTCGCTGCGCTTCCTGGCGCCGGTGAAAACCGGCGCGCGCATCCGCACGCGGTTCGTGCTGGCCGACGTCAAGGTCAGGCCGTCGGGCTGGGTGCAGACCGCGCATGACGTGACGATCGAGATCGAGGGTTCGAAGAAGCCGGCACTGACCGCGCGCTGGCTGACGCTGACCTTGATCGAACGCCAGCCCGAGACGGCATGAGTGATCCCGTTCTCGACCAGGCAGCGCTTGCGCCTTACCTCGAGGCGAACATACCGGGCTTTTCCGGGCTTGCTGCAGTCGAGAAGTTCAAATCCGGCCAATCGAACCCGACCTACCTTTTGACGGCGGCAAGCGGCCGTTATGTGCTGCGCGCCAAGCCGCCGGGGCAATTGCTGAAATCGGCGCATCAGGTCGACCGCGAATTCAGGGTGATGAGCGCGCTTGCCGGCACCGCCGTGCCTGTGCCTGCCATGCTGCATCTGTCGGCGGAAGACTCGCCCATCGGCCGTATGTTCTACGTGATGGATTTCCTGGACGGCCGCATTTTCTGGGATCCGGCCCTGCCGGAGGCAGGCGACAACGAAGAACGCGCCGCCATCTACGATGCCATGAACGAAACCCTCGCGGCGCTGCACGAAATCGATGTCGGGACAGTGGGGCTCGGCGATTTCGGGCGGCCGGGCAATTATTTCGAGCGCCAGCTGGCGCGCTGGACGAGCCAGTACCATGCCTCGGAAACCGGCACCGTCGCCGACATGGACCGGCTGATTGCCTGGTTGGAAACGCATATGCCCGCCGATGACGGCCGGATCTCGCTGGTGCATGGCGACTACCGGCTGGACAATCTGATCTTCGCGCCGGACCGGCCAAAGGTGCTGGCGGTGCTCGATTGGGAATTGTCGACATCAGGCCACCCCTTCGCCGATATCGCCTATCAGTGCATGCAATGGCGGCTGCCGCACGCGTCGGGTTTTCGCGGCCTGGGCGGCATCAACCGAGCGGCGCTCGGGCTGCCCTCCGAAACGGACTACGTCGCCGCCTACTGCCGGCGGCGCGGGCTCACCGGTATCGGCAACTGGACGTTCTTCCTGGCCTTTTCCTTCTTCCGGCTGGCCGCGATCTGCCAAGGCGTCTACAAGCGGGCGCTGGACGGCAATGCCTCCAATCCGGAAAAAGCCCGGACCTATGGCGAGGCGGTGAAGCTGCTTTCGCGTCTTGCCGCGAAGCTGATCGACAAGGAGGCGTGATGGCCGCTTTGACGGAGCAAAGGTGCTGATCACGGGTGCCGCCAACTTCGACGAGCGTGGGCACGATCCGAAGCATACCGCTTGGGAACTTCCCGTGCCCTTGTCCGTTTCCGTACAGCGTATATAATTTAGCCAGCCACCAACCAACCAAAGGCACCAGATCTTGCCGCAGAGCGTCCAGACACGCCGCGAGAAACAAAAGGCCGAACTGCGCTCCGAACTGGTCGAGGCCGCGCACAAGCTCGTCCAGGAAGAAGGCTATGAAGGCCTGACCATTCGCAAGCTGGCCAAGCGGGTCGGCTATGCCCCGATGTCGGTCTACTCCTACTTCGCCGACAAGCAGGACATCCTGTTCGCTCTGGCCGAGGATGCATTCGAGACACTCGCCCGCCGCATCGAGGGGCATCCATCCGACGATCCGATCGAGGCCTTGCAGGCGGTGATGACCGAATACGCCGCCTTCGGGCTCGGCAATCCCAACGAATACCGCACCGTGTTCATGACCGAAAAGACCAAGCTGCCAGAAGGCTACAACGAAATGGAAGAGAGCAACCCCGCTATGAAGGTGCTGATCAGCAGGGTCGAGGCCTGCGTCGCCGCTGGCAAATTGCAGGGCGACCCGCGCGCCATCGCCACCATGCTGTGGGCGGTCGGACACGGCACGATCTCGCTGCTCATCACCTTTCCTTTTTACCCTTTCGGCGATCCGCAGGCCTTCGTGAAGCGGATGTGCGATTTCACGCTCGCCACGCTCAGCACGCAAAACGTCCCGCCGCTGACCGAGACACCGGTCAACTGCTGAACCCCGTTTCCTTTGGTTTGTGTATCCCCTCCAGACTGGGGGTTTCTTGGTTAACAAAAAATTTATTGTACGCGTACGGTTTTCCTTGAACTTCGCGATCGACGGGCGTATATGTACAGTGTATCGTACATGTACGAGAGAAATTTACCCGTCGAAAACGGAGACTGACAATGAAAAAGACACTCCTCACCCTCGCCGCCGTGCTGGCACTTTCGGGCTCGGCCTTCGCCGCCAACACCACCCACCCCGTCAAGCATGCGCCGGTGGCGGCCTGCGTTGACACCAAGACCAACGTGAAGCTCGATTGCGCTTCGACCGGTTCGGTCGAGAAGAAGGGTGCCACGCAAAACACCGCTGAAGGCAAGGGCCCGCGCCTCGGCATCAGCATCAATCCGTGGATTGTGCCGAGCGCATTCTGATATCTGCGGAAATCACGTCTGGCCGGCACAAGCCGGCCAGTTTCAGCCGACCGAAATCGGCAGCTTCGCCGCTGAACTCTCAAAGGCTGCGTCGATCAGCTTCTGCATGTCGGCGGCACGCCGGAACGACGGATCGCCATTCCGGCCTGTATCCAGCGCATCGGCAAAGCGTCGCGCATTGCGCTTGACACTGGGCAGCGCCAGCGTTCGCCATTGCTGAAGATCGACATCGCCGCCGAGACAGGCCGACAGGTTAGATGCCTTGCCGTCGGTCTCGACCCTGATGGCGCCCTTGGTGCCGTGCAGGGCCAGCGACAAATCGTTGGCGTGGCCGGTCATGTAGCGGCTCGCCGCGATCGTGGCGAGCGCGCCGGAACTGAGCCGGGCCGTCATCGCCACGCTGTCATTGGCATCCAGCAGATAGTCGCCGATGCGCTCGCCCTCGGCCTTCGGAAACGTCACCAGATCGGCGTGGAGGCTGACGATGTCCTGATCGGCGCCATAGGTGGCGAAGTCCAGGATGTGGATGCCGACGTCGCCCAGCACGCCGGTTGAACCGTGCCGGCTGGACAAGCGCCACAGCCATTTGTCCTCGACCCGCCAGTCGCCCCATGACTGGCTGACCAGCCAGCTTTGCCGGTAGCTCGCCTCGACATGGCGCAGCTCGCCGATCTCGCCGGCCAGCACCATGCGCCGCGCTTCATGAATCGCCGGTGAGTTGCGATAGGTCAGGTTGACCATGTTGACCACCCCTGCAGCCTCGGCCGCTTCGGTCATATCAAGCGCGTCGGCGTGGTTCGGCGCCAGCGGCTTTTCGCAAAACACATGCTTTCCCTGGGCAAGCAGCGCCAGCGTCGTCGCCATATGCGCACCATCCGGCGTCGCGTTGATGGCGGCATCGAACTGACCCCAGGCGATCGCCGCCTCCAGGCTCTCGAAAGATTCGCCGATCTTGCTGACGGCGGCAAACGCTGCGGCGCGGCCGGGCACCTGGTCGACACAGGCGACGATGCTGCAGCCCGGGATCTCGGCAAACTCCTCGACATGATGCCCGGCGATACCGCCGGTGCCGAGCAGAAGAATTCGGTGCATTAGCCCCAAGCCCCAATCAACTCACGCCTTAAGCAATTCAGGCCCCGATCAGCTCAGGCCCGAATCAACTCAGGCCCTTGTCGCCGTCGGCATGCAGGCGCAGCCCCTTCTGCACGATCTTCTCCTTGGCCGCATCCGTCGGCACGTTCGGCGCGTTGGTGATGCCGGACCAGGCCGGCGCCGGGTTGTGCGCCCAATGGACGGCGTTGCGCAGCACCTGCTGCACGCCCTCATTGTGATAGATCGGATAGGTCTCGTGGCCGGGCGAGAAGTAGAAGATCCGTCCTGCACCGCGCTGGTAGGTCAGCCCGGATCGGAACACCTCACCACCCTCGTACCAGGAGACGAACACCGTCTCGAGCGGCTCCGGCACGGCGAACGGCTCGCCATACATTTCCGTCTCGCCGATCTCCAGGCACTCGCCGATGCCTTGCGCGATCGGGTGGCCGCGGTTGATCGCCCAGACGCGCTCGCGCTCGCCCGCCTCGCGCCATTTCAGCGAACAGGGCGTGCCCATCAGCCGCTTGAATATCTTCGAGTAGTGGCCGGAATGGAGCACGATCAGGCCCATCCCTTCCCAGACCCGCTTCTGCACCCGCTCGACGATATCGTCCTTGACCTCGCCATGCGCCGCGTGGCCCCACCACAAAAGCACGTCGGTGGCCGCCAGGCGCTTCTCGCTCAGGCCATGTTCGGGTTCCTGCAAGGTGGCGGTGGTCGCCTCGATGCCCTTGTCCTGGTTGAGGGCGGCGGCAATGGTGCCGTGCATCCCCAAGGGATAGAGGTCCCGCACGGCTTCATTGGTCTGCTCGTGGACGTTCTCGCCCCATACGATCGCTTTTGTCGGCATTTCATCTCCCAAAGCGCTTTAAATAGCATGTCCAAGGGGATTGAGAAGGCCCGATGAGATCTTGCCCGATGGAAACTACGGCTTGCGCCTCTTGCGCCCGGGCACGGTCTTGGCCTTGCCTGGTTTTGCCGGAGCTCCAGGAATGGCCGTTCCAGTGATGGATATCGGATCGCTGGCCGGGAACGTGTCTTCGAGGCCTTCCTCGAGTTCGTCTTCGGCGCTCGGCGCTTCGTGCCGCTCGTGTTCGAGCGAGCGGACAGCCGATGTCTTTATGACCGGCGACTTCGGCGCGGAATTCGACGGCATCGGCATTCTCCCTCGGCGTGCGGATGCAGAACGAGCGTGCCCTGCAAAACGTTCCGAGTTCAGACCGCCGCGTCGCGCGATCCCTCGGACAGCAAAGTAAAGACATAGTCCGAGAAGGAACGCCAGCATTCGACCCGGAAGGCGTCGTTACCCGTGCGCAGCAGCACGATCTCGGTCTTGCCCAGGATGGTGCGCGACGCTGCTCCCACCGGGAAGGCGTCGAGCGACAGGTCCTGCGGGCAGCCCGCATTGATCGCCGCCGCCGCTCCGGCACCCGTCACTGATATCGCGATGTTGCGATGCGAGACGCCGACCGCCGAATGCAGCGCGGATACTTTGGCGCAATCGGCGAGCGGATCGTTGTCGGCCTCATCGATGACCAGCCATTCGTCGGGGCCGAGCCACAGAGCGGTGCGCCCGCCGTTCGCGGCAGCGGTTTTCGGCTTGTTCGGCAAGGTCACGCCGAGCGCCTTTGAAAGCGCTGCGACCGAAGCCTCCGGCGCCCGTAATGAAACGCGCTCGGCCGGCGGCAGCACCTCGACCTTGACGCTGGCGGCAGTGGTGCTGCGCCCAGCCAGCGCCGGACGGCGTTCGACCGAAGGCGATGCAGCCGGAGCCGTCTTTCTTGCAGCGGCCTTAGCCATTGAGGCGCCCTCCCGTCTCGTCGAAGAACACCATGCCGGTAACCTCCACTTCGATCACCCCGTTCGGCATCGGCACATAGAGGGTCTCGCCCATCCGGTCGCGGCCGCCGGCGACCAGCGCCAGAGCGATCGAGCGGCCGCAATTTTCCGACCAGTAGCTCGAGGTGACATGGCCGATCATCTTCATCGGGATCGCCTGCTTCGGGTCCTCGACGATCTGCGCGCCCTCTTCCAGCACCACCTTGGGATCCCTGGTCTTCAGGCCGACCAATTGCTTGCGGCCCTTGGCGACCAGATCTGGCCGCGTCAGGCCGCGGATGCCGACGAAGTCCGGCTTCTTCTTGCCGACCGCCCAATCGAGGCCGGCGTCGTTCGGCGTTACCGTGCCGTCGGTGTCCTGGCCGACGATGATGTAGCCCTTTTCGGCGCGCAGCACGTGCATCGCCTCGGTGCCATAAGCAGCCGCACCATGCTTCTGGCCTTCGGCCCACAGCGCTTCCCAGACCGCCTGGCCATAGTCGGCCGGCACGTTCACCTCGAAGCCGCGCTCGCCGGTGAACGACATGCGGAACAGCCGCGTCGGCACGCCGCAGATCTTGCCTTCGCGCACCGACATGTGCGGCAGCGCCTCGTCCGACATGTCGATGTCTTCGAGCAGCGGCGCGATGATGTCGCGCGACTTGGGTCCCTGCACCGCGATAACAGCCCATTGCTCGGTGATCGAGGTCAGCCAGACATTGAGATGCGGGAACTCGGTCTGGAGATAGTCCTCCATATGGTTCATGACGCGCGGCGCGCCGCCGGTCGTCGTCGTCACGTGGAAACGGTCGGGGGCCAGCCTGCCGACGACGCCGTCATCATAGATGAACCCGTCCTCGCGCAGCATGATGCCGTAGCGGCAGCGGCCGGGCTCCAGCTTCTCCCATGGGTTGGTGTAGAGCAGTTCCATGAATTTGGCCGCGTCCGGCCCGACCACTTCGATCTTGCCCAGCGTCGAGGCATCGAACAGGCCAGCCGTCTTGCGCACGGCGACGCATTCGCGGTCGACCGCCGCGTGCATGTCCTCGCCCGCCTTGGGGAAATACCAGGCGCGCTTCCACTGGCCGACATCCTCGAACATGGCACCTTGCGCCTCGGCCCAGGGATGGATCGCGGTTCTGCGTGTCGGGTCGAACAGCGGACCTCGCGCATGGCTGACGATCGCGCCGAAGGTGACCGGCGTATAGGGCGCCCGGAACGTGGTCAGGCCGACTTCCGGGATCGGCTTGCCCAGCGTCTCGGCGGCAATCGCCAAGCCGTGCATGTTGGAGGTTTTGCCCTGGTCGGTCGCCATGCCGTTGGTGGTGAAGCGCTTGACGTGCTCGATCGAGCGCATGCCTTCGTGCACCGCCTGGCGGATGTCCTTGGCGGTGACGTCGTTCTGGAAATCGACGAAGGCCTTCACCGTCGTATCCGACCCGGCGCCGGGCGCTGCACCCAGCATGCCGCGCGACCAGCTCTCCGAGGCGTCTACCTTCGGCTTGCTGCCCTTGGCGGTTTTGGCACCCGCATCCCTGGCCGCCTTGGCGCCTGCCGCATAGGCCTCATCGACCGTCGCAGACAGCCCGTCGGTGCCGTTGCAGGCGCCGACCGAGACGCAGTCCTGCGCATAGATGCCCGGCACGAAGCGCTTGGTCTCGTCGTTGAAGGCGACCTTTCCGCGCGACTGCGAGAACAGATGCACCGACGGCGTCCAGCCGGCCGACATCAGTATCGCATCGACCGCGATGGTGCGTTCGCCGCCGCCATTCTTCGGCTGCACGGTCATCGACGAGACCCTGAGCTTGCCGCCGGCGCGGATCACCGCGCGGCCGAAATTGACCTCGATGCCGAGCGCCCTCGCCTCGTCGATCACCGGTCCGGTCGGATTGTCGCGCAGATCGACGATCGCCGCCACGTTGACGCCGGCTTTCTTCAGGTCGATCGCCGCTGCATAGGCGGAATCATTGGCGGTGTAGACGCCGACATTCCTGCCGACGGCGACGCCATAGTGGTTGAGATAGGTGCGCGCGGCACCCGCCAGCATGATGCCGGGCCGGTCATTGTCGGCAAACACCATGTGGCGCTCGATCGCACCGGAGGCCAGCACCACGCGCTTGGCCCGGACCTGCCAAAGCCGCTCGCGCGCCAGATCGTGGCCGGGGGTCCTCAGATGTTCGCTGACACGCTCGACCAGCCCGATAAAATTCTGCGCATAGTAGCCGAACGCCGTCGTGCGCGACAGCACGCGGACATTGTCCATCGCGGCGAGCTTCGCCACGGCAGCTTGCGCCCAGGCAAAACCGTCCTGGCCGTCGATCTTCGCGCCGCTCTCGAAACGCAGGCTGCCGCCGAACTCGGCCTGCTCGTCGGCGAGGATGACGCGCACGCCGGTCTCGGCCGCCGCAAGCGCTGCCGCGATGCCTGCCGCACCGCCGCCCAGCACCAGCACGTCGCAATGCGCATAGCGCGATGAATAATGGTCGGGATCCGGCTGGTCCGGGGAAACGCCAAGACCGGCCGCGGCGCGGATCTTTGGCTCATAGAGCGTCTTCCACGCCGCTTTCGGCCACATGAAGGTCTTGTAGTAGAAGCCGGCCGAAAGCAGCGGCGAGGCGATATCGCTGACCGCACCGAGGTCGAAGGACAGTGACGGCCAGCGGTTCTGCGACTGCGCATCAAGCCCATCATAGAGCTCCTGCACGGTCGCCCGCACGTTCGGCGTCTTGCGTGCCGCGTCGCGCCTGATTTCGACCAGGGCGTTCGGCTCCTCGGCGCCCGCCGACAGGATGCCGCGCGGACGGTGGTACTTGAACGAACGGCCGACGAGATGGACGCCATTGGCGAGCAGCGCCGAGGCCAGCGTGTCGCCCTCGATGCCGGCATAGGACTGGCCATCGAAGCTGAACCGCGCGGTCTTGGCTTGGCTGAAGCGGCCAGCGCCGGGAATGCGGAACGCGCCGCTCATTTGGCAACCACTTCGTTGGAGTTTTTCGGCAGCTTGGTGGGTTTGGGCTCGCCGGCCTTGTAGGTCATGACGAATTTGTCGGTGACGGTGTCGCGTACGGCATTGAAGAAGCGCGCACAGCCATGCATGTGCCGCCAGCGCTCATAAATGATGCCCTTGGGGTTGGAGCGGATGAAGAAGAACTTTTCAAAATCGTCGTCGCTCTCGCCGGCCATATTGGCCGAGCGCGCGATGTGCGCCTCGCCAGCGTTGCGGAACTCGAGTTCCGGACGCTCTTCCTCGCAATAGGGGCAGCGGATGAGAAGCATTGTCCTGGTTCCTACAATTCGCCGTGGCCGACGTGGGCGCCCGCCGGTTGATCGCAAAGCTTCTGTCCCAAGGTCGCGAACGGTGCGACGAGCCGGATGCGCTCTTCCACGCTTGCAGCGGGACGAAACAGATCGCGGGACGCCATGTTGCCGAGGGTGAGCTGCATCGGATCGGTGGTGACGATGACTTGACGCGGCTGGAATGTCTCGGCCTCGTCGAGTCCTTCGGGTCGTCCCTCGAAGAACATCACCACTCTCTGGCCGCCACTCCAGACGCAGGCCAGCGTGCCGTCATCGACCGAAAACGGCCAGACGGTTTCGTTGCCGGTGCGGCTGATCGGCTGCGTGCGCACTTCGTCCGGCGAGGGAAAATGGAACATGCCCCGTTCCCCCGCCAGCACTTGTTCCCCCGCCAGCATCAGCGGCATCGCGACAGCCATCTGCGCCATCATCAGTGCGCCACCGCCGCCGCCGCCGCCTCGTCGATGAGCCGTCCGGTGCGGAAGCGCTCGATGGTGAAGGGCGCGTTGATCGGATGCGGATCGTCCCTGGCGATCGTATGGGCAAAGACATGGCCCGATCCCGGCGTCGCCTTGAAGCCGCCCGTGCCCCAGCCGCAATTGACATAGAGGCCGGGCACCGGCGTCTTGGCCAGGATCGGCGAGCGGTCGGGCGTGACGTCGACGATGCCGCCCCACGAGCGCAGCATCTTCATGCGCGTGAAGATCGGGAACATCTCGCAGATGGCGTCGAGCGTATGCTGCAATATGTGCAAGCCGCCGGTCTGCGAGTAGGAGACATACTGGTCGGTGCCGGCGCCGATCACCAGCTCGCCCTTGTCGGACTGCGAGATATAGGCGTGCACCGTGTTCGACATCACCACGCAGGGAACCACCGGCTTGACCGGTTCCGACACCAGCGCTTGCAGCGGATAGCTTTCCAGCGGCATGCGCACGCCGGCCATGTTCATGATGACGGAGGAATGGCCGGCGGCAACGACGCCCACCTTCTTGGCGCCGATGAAGCCGCGCGTCGTGTCGACGCCCATTACCGCGCCATTGGCCGCCCGCTTGACCCCGGTAACCTCGCAATTCTGGATAATGTGGACGCCGCGCGCCGAGGCGCCGCGCGCATAGCCCCAGGCAACGGCGTCATGACGGGCCGTGCCGCCGCGCCGCTGCAGCGACGCACCGACCACCGGATAGCGCGCCTCCTTGGAGGTGTTGAGCGGTGGGCAGAATTCCTTCGCCTGCTCCGGCGTCAGCCACTCATTGTCGATGCCGTTCAGCCGGTTGGCGTGAACGTGACGCTTCAGCACCTGCACGTCGTGCACATTGTGCGCGAGCATCATGACGCCCCGCGCCGAATACATGACGTTGTAATTGAGCTCCTGGCTGAGCCCGTCCCACAGCTTCAGCGCGTGGTCGTAGATGCCGGCGCTCTCGTCATAGAGATAGTTGGAGCGGATGATGGTGGTGTTGCGGCCGGTGTTGCCGCCGCCGAGCCAGCCCTTTTCCAGCACCGCGACATTGGTGATGCCGTGCACCGTGGCGAGGTAATAGGCGGTGGCCAGGCCATGGCCGCCGGCGCCGACGATGATGACGTCGTATTCTTTCCTGGGCTCAGGCGAGGACCACTGTTCCTCCCAGCCCTTGTGGCCGCGCATGGCTTCCCGGGCGATGGCGAATACCGAATATTTCTTCAACGTCCCAACCTCGCCCCAAAAAGGCTTCGCGAATGGCGGCCGGCGTTCGTTCGGTCCCGGCGCGCGAGGTGTATCACTAGCGAAACAGCGCTTCCACCCTTGCGCTGTTTGCGACGGCGCTTGCCGTTTTGCGCCGTGGTGAAAAAGACGCATCTGGTGCGTCGGCGCTTTCCAGCATCTTGGCACGTATCGGGTGGCTCGCCTTGCCTCGATCTGCGACCAAGCACCCCAACTGCCGGTCAGGCCGGCGCGAAGAAAAGGATGCAAAAATGTTCGCACTCGCAAACAAGATCGCCATCGTCACCGGCGCCAGTTCCGGCATCGGCCGGGCCTCGGCAAAACTCTTTGCCGAGGAAGGCGCCAAGGTCATCGTCGCCGCCCGCCGTCAGGCCGAGCTCGATACGCTCGTCGCCGAGATAGAAGACAATGATGGCGCGGCCATCGCGCTTGCCGGCGATGTCAGGGACGAAGCCTATGCAAAGGCCCTTGTCGATCTGGCGGTCGAAAAGTTCGGCGGGCTCGACATCGCCTTCAACAATGCCGGCGCCGTTGGCCGGATGGGGCCGATTTCGGACCTGCCGCTGGAGGGATGGCGCGAGACGCTCGACACCAACCTCACCAGCGCGTTTCTCGGCGCCAAATACCAGGTGCCGGCAATGATCGAGCGCGGCGGCGGTTCGCTGATCTTCACCTCCACCTTCGTTGGTCACACAGTCGGCATGCCCGGCATGACTAGTTATGCCGCGAGCAAGGCCGGCCTGATCGGACTGACACAGGTGCTGGCCGCCGAATACGGCCCGAAAGGCGTGCGGGTCAACGCGCTGCTGCCCGGCGGCACCGACACACCGGCGGCAACCTTCAAGACCCCGGAATCACGGGTTTTCGTCGAAGGCCTGCATGCTTTGAAGCGTATCGCGATGCCGGAGGAGATCGCCCGCTCGGCACTCTATCTCGCCTCCGACGCCTCGAGCTTCACCACCGGAGCGGCTCTGTTTGCCGATGGCGGCGTGTCGATCAACCGGACGTGAAGATTCCAGCGGCGGGACGCATGTTCATAGCCGCCAGGCAAACGGCCGCTCTTGATTTTTCGCCGCGATTTGGCGATTCCGTTTATGTCCAAAAGCGGGGTCTGGAACCATGATGCTGATCAGAACCTATGTGACTGCGAGTGCGATCGAAGGTGTCGGCGTGTTCGCCGCGGAGCCGATCAGGAAAGGCGCTTCGATCTGGCGGCTCGATCCGGATTTCGACCGGCTGATCCCCATGGACAAATACGAGACGGCACCCCCGCATCTCAGGGAGCTGCTCGACCGCTATGCCTATCCGAGCCCGGACCGGCCAGGTTTCCTGGTCTATGAAGTCGACAATGGCCGCTTCATGAACCATTCCAGCAATCCGAATACGGATTTTTCGCAATATGGCGGGGCCACCGCGACCCGCGACATCGGCGTCGGCGAGGAGATCACCTGCGACTACGGCGAGTTCTTCGAGGATTTCGAGCTGCTGCACCTCGCGACGGCCTAGTCGGCTCCTTATATCAAGGCAAACAGACGGCGGCTGGCCCCGCAAATTCATTTCCGCTGTGGACAGCGCGGCATGATTCTGCTATCAGCCGCCACAATTCGTGGTGTAAACCGCCGCGGAGGCTAGTGGCTATGGCCGCTTGCCTGTTGATATCAAACCCGAAAGACAGGATTGCCCGTGCAGGTACTCGTCCGCGACAATAACGTTGATCAGGCGCTTCGCGCTCTCAAGAAGAAGATGCAGCGCGAAGGCATTTTCCGTGAAATGAAGATGCGCGGTCACTACGAGAAGCCGTCCGAGAAGCGCGCCCGCGAAAAGGCTGAAGCCGTTCGCCGCGCCCGCAAGCTGGCCCGCAAGCGCGCCCAGCGCGAAGGCCTGCTGCCGATGACGCCGCGCCCGGTCGCTGCTGGCGCCGCCGGCGGTGCAGGTGGCGCTCCGCGTCCGCCGCGGTTCTAACGCCAATTTTTCGTCCTTTTCGAAGGATATCAGAGGTGGCGCGATGTGGAATCGCCGCCACCTTTTTGTTTTGATGTGACCGGTCCGGAGGGGGAGCCGGACCTGAACGACGCGGCTTGAAGTGAGGACAGGGCAGACATGAACGCAACGAGCGTGGAGCGCGGGACCGCATTGCGTGGTTTCGCCCTGACAGCAGCCCTGCTCTCCGGACTGGCGCTTGCCGGCTGCCAAACGGCGGGCCCGACCGGTGAATTCAACAACATCGACAAGGCGCAAGGGTCGAGCGAGAACATTTCCTCGCTGTCGGCGGTCATCCAGCGCAATCCCCAGGATCCCGAAGGCTACAATGTGCGCGGCTCGGCCTATGGCCGTGGCGGTCAGTACCAGGCGGCGCTCAAGGATTTCAATCAAGCCATCCAGCTCAACCCGAATTTCTTCCAGGCCTATTCGAACCGCGCGCTCATCCAGCGCTTCCTCGGCAACCAGGAAGCCGCGCTGGCGGACTACAACCGTTCGATCCAGATCAACTCGAACTATGACGCCGCCTATATCGGCCGCGGCAATCTCTACCGCAAGGCGGGTCGCACCCAGGACGCCTTCAACGACTTTCAGAAGGCGATCCAGCTCGATACGACCGACGCGCGCGCCTACCACAATCGAGGCCTGATCTATCAGAGCCAGGGCCAGCACAAATTCGCCATCGAGGACTTCTCGACAGCCATCTCGCTGGCGCCGGACGCCGCCGAGCCCTACAACGGTCGCGGCCTCTCCTATCTGGCGACCAACGACGAGGACAACGCCTTCTCCGATTTCAACATGGCGATCAAGCTCGACGGCAGGAATGCCGAGGCCTGGTCCAACCAGGCGCTGATCTATGAGCGGCGCGGCGACAAGGCGAAGGCCGCGAAATCCTATAAGGAAGCCGTTCGCCTCGACCCTACCTACCAGCCGGCCAAGGATGGCCTCGCCCGCGTCAGCTGATCTCGGTTTCGGCTTCCCATGCAAATCCGCGTGACATCCAAGTGCCGCGGATCCTTTGCGTGTCCGAAAGGACGCACTTCGCAACCGCGCATTAACCCCGGCAGGAGGCTTTCGGCCCCTGCCTTGATCGCGCCAAGTTTTCAGCGGAACGGTCTACCACCCAAGCCGTTGTTGAAAGTATTTTGCGAAAGGACCCTCCCATGATCAAGAAACTCGCCTGCGCCGCTGCCCTCGCCACGACGATGTTCGCGGTGGCTCCGGCCAGCGCCGGCAAGCTGCAACTCGGCACGCTCGATTGCACCATCGACGGCGGCACCGCTTATATCGTCGCTTCCAACAAGGGCGTGTCCTGTGTCTTCCGGCCTCATCATCACGGGCCGTCCGAGATTTACACAGGCGTCATCTCCAAGATCGGCCTCGATGTCGGCCAGACGCATCAGGGCCAGCTCGTCTGGGCCGTGCTGGCTGCGACCCGGGACCGTGACGGAGGCGATCTCGCCGGCAGCTACTACGGTGTCAACGCCGAAGCGAGCGTGGTGACCGGCGGCGGCGCCAATCTGCTGGTTGGCGGCCTGGACAGCGCCTTCATGCTGGAGCCGCTCAGCGTCCAGGCGCAGACCGGCGTCAACCTTGCCGTGGCCGTGACCTCGCTCCAGCTGATCCACTCATTCAAGTGATTACATGGAGCCGTGCGCTCCATGCCCCCTCACCCCGCGGCGCGGAACCAGATAGGATGGTTTCGCGCCGTTTGATTTTGGAGGGGAACCATCATGCTGAAGACAGCCATAGCTGCCGCCATGTTCACCACGCTATCCGGAGCGGTGCAGGCGCAGGACCGAGGCATGGAAGTCGGTACGCTTGACTGCGCCATAGGCGGCGGCACCGGCTTCATCTTCGGCTCGAGCAAGGATCTGAGCTGCACCTTTAACCCCGCCGACAAAAGCTTCGCGCCGGAAGCCTATTTCGGCGCCGTCAACAAATACGGCCTCGACATCGGCACGACGAAGCAGACGGTCATGCAGTGGATCGTGCTGACGCCGCTGAAGAACATCTATGCGCCGGGTGCGCTGGCCGGCGACTACATCGGCGCCAGCGCGGAGGTGACGGCCGCCGTCGGCGCCGGCGCCAATCTGCTGGTCGGCGGCTCCTCTCAGGCCTTCACCTTGCAGCCGCTCAGCTTGCAGACGCAGACCGGCATGAACCTCGCGATCGGCGTCAGCCAATTCCAGCTGCGCAGCACCGAGAACTGATCGCGCAACGAACCCGCAACCGGAAAGGCTGCCGCGCGAAGGATCTTCAAAAAAACCGCTTGAGCTCAACCCCGGTTGAGGTTTTACAAGCCTGCCCCGAACGCCACAACGCCTCGATCCGGCGCTGTCGATTCGCATGGTCCTGCCGGAAACCCGTACTGGCTTCTGGCGTGCTGCGCTGGCGTCGAGATATGCAAGACAGGGGTGGAAATGACCGAGATCAGCACAAACAGGGTCGACTGGCGCTTATTGTGGGCAAGCGGCGACCTGGCGCGCTTCTGCTTCATCAGCCTCGGCATCCTGCTGCACGCCACCAACGAGACGATGGTGGCAACGGTGATGCCGGCCATGGTCGGCGAACTGGCGGGCGTACAGCTCGTCGGCTGGTCGCTGGCGATCTACGAACTCGGCGCCATCGTTGCCGGCGCGGCCGCCGGACGACTGGTGAGTTATGTCCCCTTGCGCACCAACATGGTGGTTGCCGCGCTGCTTTACGCAGCAGGCGCCCTGATCTGCGCCACCTCGCCTTCCATGCAACTGTTCCTCGCCGGCCGCCTGATCGAAGGACTTGGCGGCGGTGCGCTGGTGTCGCTGGCCTTCGTCTCGGTCGAACGACTGTTCTCGCGCGCCATCTGGCCGCAGCTTTTCGGCATCATGTCGGCGATCTGGGGCGTCGCCGCCTTCAGCGGACCATTGCTCGGCGCGATCATGACCGAGCTGTTGTCATGGCGCTGGGCCTTCGGCATCTTCACACTCGGCGGCGCCGCCATGGCGCTGGCAAGCTTCCTCGTGCTCGACACGCCGCAGGCGACGAAGCCCAGGACGAGCACGGGCAAGGCGCCGCCCTTCCCGTTCGCGGCTCTTGGCTGCCTTACCGTCGCCGTGGTCCTGATTGCCTTGGCCGGCGTCGACATCGCCTTGCTGCGCTCTTCGCTGCTGATGGCCTTCGGCCTGATAGGCCTGGTGCTGTTCTTCACCATCGACGCGCTGAAGCCGCGTTCGCGGCTCTTCCCGGCGCGGCTGTTCTCATGGCGCACGCCGGTCGGCGCCGGCATGACCATGGTTGCCGCCTTTTCGGTGGCGACCTGTTCCTTCGGCGTCTACGGACCGCTGTTGCTGACCAGCCTTCACGACATTCCGCTGCTGACCACCGGCTACATCATCGCCGCCGAATCGATCGCCTGGTCGATCCTCTCGATCCTGGTCGCCAACGCGCCGCCGCAGCGCGAGCGGCTGATCATCGTCGGCGGCGCGGTGATGATTGCGGCCGGCATCGCAGGCTTTGCGTATGCGATACCCCTGGGCTCCATCCCGCTGATCCTGATGTGTGCCCTGTTGCAGGGCGGCGGCTTCGGCATCGCCTGGCCGTTCCTGACGCGCGTCATCGTCGCCTCCGCCCCGGAGGGTGAGCAGACCATCGCCTCGGCGGCGGTGCCGACCATGCAGCGCATCGGCTATGCCGTCGGCGCCGCACTCGCCGGCATCGTCGCCAACGCCAGCGGCTTTTCGCAAGGTCTGAACCACGACGCGGCGGCGAATGTCGCCTCCTGGCTGTTTCTTGCCTTCGTGCCGCTCGGCATTGTCGGCTGCCTGGCGGCCTTGCGGGTTTGCAGACCGCTTGGCCAGCCACGGGAAGCTATCGGCTAAAACCTGGCCTGCTCACTCGACCTCGCGCAGGCGGTAGCCAACGCCGGTCTCGGTGGTGATGTAGCGCGGCTGGTCGGGGCTCTTCTCGATCTTTTGCCTGAGCTGCCGGACATAGACCCTGAGGTACTGCACATCGGTCGAATCGCCCCAGACCTGCTTCAACAGGAAATGGTGTGTCAGCACCTTGCCGGCGTGCTGCACCAGCATGCGCAGGATGTCGTATTCCTTCGGCGACAGCTTTACCTCCTTGCCCTCGACCTTGACGATGCGCTTGACCAGGTCGACGCTGAGATCGCCGGTCTGGAAAATCGGCTTCTCGCCCTGTTGCTGGAACTTGTGGCGGAGCGCCACGCGAATGCGCGCCACCAGCTCGTTCATGCCGAAAGGTTTGGTGACATAGTCGTCGGCGCCGAGTTCCAGGGCCTGGACGATGCCGGCCTCGTCGGTCCGGCTGGACAGGATGACCACTGGAATGTCGAGACCATCGTCGCGCCATTTGCGCAGCAGCTCATGGCCGCTCATGCCGGGCAACCCAAGGTCGAGCAGGACGAGGTCCGGCTCCTCCGCCTCCATCAGTTCGATCGCCACCTTCGCGTTCGGCGCCTCGCTGATCGCGTAGCCCTGGCTGCCGAGCCCGACGCGCAGCAGCTTGCGGATCGGCGGCTCGTCATCGACGACCAATATCCTGACGTTGGAATTTGTCATGCCAGGTCACCCGCGTCGTGGTCGTCGGTATTCGAAGCGTCGAAATTGGGCGGATTTTCGGGCCTGGGCATTTTAATGGTGAACACCGCGCCCGAACCGTCGGTCCGGTTTGCCGCCATGATCGTGCCACCCATCGCTTCGACGAAGCCGCGGCAGATCGACAGGCCGAGCCCCGTACCGGCGCGAATCTGGTCGCCCTTGCGCACTCGATAGAACGTGTCGAAAATCCGTTCCAGATCGCCGGGAGGAATGCCTGGCCCTTCATCCATGATTTGCAGCAGGACGGAGCCATTGTCGGTCCAACCTTGCATGCGAATCGTCGAGCTTGCCGGGGCATATTTCGCCGCATTGTCGAGAAGATTGAACAACGCTTGCTCGAACAGCACCGGGTCGACCTTCAACATCGGCAAATCCCTGGGGATGTCGGTCTCGATCTTGTGCTCGCCAATGATTTTCCTGGCCCTTTGCAAGGCGGAGCCGACGATGTCGCCGACATAGTGAAAGGCGTAGTTCGGCTCCATCGCGCCGGACTCGATCTTGGTCATGTCGAGCAGATTGGCGATGAAGCGGTTCAACCGCTCGGATTCGTCCAGCACCGTCGACAGCAGTTCGGCCCGGTCCGGTTCGGGAAGCGCGACTGAAAAATCCCGCAGCGTGCCAGCCGCGCCCATGATGGCAGCGAGCGGCGTTTTCAGATCATGGGAAATGGAGGTGAGCAGCGCCGAGCGCAGCCTGTCCGCCTCGGCCGCGAGCTTGGCACGGTCGACGTCGGCAACCAATTGAATACGCTCGATGGCGACCGCCGCCTGGTCGGCCAGTGCGTCAAGCAGCCGCTGCTGCTCGGGCGTCAGCAGCGGACCCTGCTTGTCGTTGTCGAGGCCGACGACCCCTATGGCCGTGCGCCCCGTCCGCAAGGGCAAATAGAGGCGCTTGGCGCCCGGAAGCGTGTCGGCGCCGCGACCCGCGGCACGATTGTGCTCCCAGGCCCAGCGGGCGGCGGCGATGTCGGCCTCGGCCAGCGTGTCGTCGGGCGGATAGCCGGCCTTGACGGTGATGGTCCCGTCTTCCGGCAAAAGCAGCACCACCCGCAGCTTCAGCATCGAGGCGATCTGGAAGGCCGTGGCCCAAAGGACGTCGTCGAGCGTGCCGGCGCCGGCGAGCTTCTTTGAAAAGAGGTAGATGTCTTCCGTGGCCCGCGCCCGCGAGCGGGCGGCGACCGCCTGGCGCTGCACGCGCGCCGTCAGATTGCTGGCGATGACCGCAACGACGAGAAAGACGCCAAGCGCGACGATGCTCTCCGGATCCCGGATCGTCAGCGTATAACGAGGCTCCAGGAAGAAATAATTGAAAGCAAGGGCGCTGACGAAACAAGCGTACAGAGCCGGCCACAGACCGCCGGTTACCGCCGATGCCAGTACGCCGATGAGAAGAATGATCGCCAGGTTGCGAACGTCGAGAAACTGGTCGAGAACGACGGCGAAGGCGAGCGAACCGATGACAAAGGCCGTGGCCTTGAGATAGGGCCAGATCTCGAACTGCCACTGCTCGTCCGCCGCCTTGACACTCCTCGACGTCACCTCGGCGTTGCGTTCGGTTCCTGAAATGACATGGACGCTGATGTCACCGGCGTTGCGGATGAGATCGTAGGTGAGCGAGCCTTCGATCAATTCCCGCCAGCGCGACCGGGTCGGCCTGCCGACCACGATATGGGTGAAATTGTTCGCCGTCGCATGGCGAACAATGTCCTGCGCGATGTTCTGACCGGGAATGGTGGTCACCTCGGCGCCGAGCTGTTCGGCAAGCCGCAGGTTCGTAGCGAGCCGATCCTTGTCCGCTTCGGGCATGCTGGCCGAGCGAGGGCTGTCGACATGCAGCGCCGTCCACGGGGCACGGAGCCGGTCGGCCAACCTGCGCGCGTAGCGAATACGCGCCGCCCCGCCCGGACGCGCGTCGACGCAGACGAGTACCCTTTCCCCCGCGGCCCACGGTCCAGGAATGGCGTGGGCCTGCATATGGATCAGCAACTGGTCGTCGACGCGCTGCGCGGTGCGGCGCAGCGCCAGCTCCCTGAGCGCCGTCAGATTGCCCGGCGAGAAATAGTTCTCGATCGCGCGCTGCGCGGTGTTGGGGAAATAGACCTTGCCTTCCTCGAGCCGCTTGATCAGGTCGTCGGGAGTGAGATCGATGATCTCGACATCGTCGGCCTGGTCGATGATGGAATCGGGAACCGTCTCGCGAACCCTGACCTTGGTGATCTGGGCGACAACGTCGTTCAGGCTTTCGACATGCTGGATGTTGAGCGTCGTGTAGACGTCGATGCCGTGCGTCAGGATTTCCTGGACGTCGAGATAGCGCTTGGGATGGCGGCTGCCGGGCGCATTGGTGTGGGCGAGTTCGTCGACAAGAACCAGCGCCGGGCGCCGGGCGAGGATGGCGTCGATGTCCATCTCGTCGAGGATGCGCCCCTTGTAGTCGACCTTGCGGCGGGGAATGACCTCATAACCCTCGACCAGGGCCAGTGTCTCCTTGCGCCCATGCGTCTCGACGACACCGATCACCACATCCACGCCGTCGGTCATCCTGGCGCGGCCCGACATCAGCATCTCATAGGTCTTGCCTACGCCGGGAGCGGCACCCAGGAATATCCGCAGCCGGCCGCGACCTTCCCGCTCGGCATGGTCAAGCAGTGCGTCGGGAGAAGGTCTGGCGTCGTTGTTTCTGTCGTCCGGCATCGGGACCGATCATGGATGGCGCCGGAGATACTGTCGATCCCCAGCCCGCACCATTCACTGTTTCGCGGCGTCCAGCGCAAGGTTGAGACCGAGCACATTGACCACCGGTTCGCCCATGAAGCCGAGTTCCCTGCCCTCGACCTGACTGTCGACAAGCGCCTCGACCTTGGCTTCATCGATCCCCCTGGCCTTGGCCACCCTGGCGACCTGGAAGTAGGCTGCTTCGGGACTGATATCGGGATCGAGGCCACTGCCGGACGTCGTCACCAGGTCCATCGGGACGGGCTGGTTCGGATTCTCCGCCTTCAGTCTTTCCGCGTCGCCCTTGATGCGGTCGATCAGCTTGGGATTGGTCGGGCCGAGATTGCTGCCGCTCGAGGCGGCCGCATTGTAGCCGTCGCCGGCGGCCGAGGGGCGGCCATGGAAATACTTGTCGCTGGCAAAGCCCTGGCCGATCAGCTCGGAGCCGATAACCTTGCCATCCTTCTCGATCAGACTGCCATTGGCCTGGCGCGGGAAGATCGCCTGGGCGATGCCGGTCATGCCGATCGGATAGATCAGGCCGGTCAGGACCGTGAAGAAGACGATCATGATGATCGCGGGTCTTATCTGGGTGAGCATGGAGATGTTCCTCAAAGCAATTCCAGGAAAAGTGTGAAGCGGTTTTCCGTCCGGAATTGCGTTAAAACAAAGAGTTAAGCGAGGCCAAGCGCGGTGACGATCATGTCGATCGCCTTGATGCCGACGAACGGCACGATGAGGCCGCCGAGGCCGTAGACGAGAAGATTGCGGCTGAGCAGCGCGCCGGCGCCAATGGCGCGGTATTTGACGCCCTTCAGCGACAGCGGGATCAGCGCGATGATGATCAGCGCGTTGAAGATGATGGCCGACAGGATGGCACTCTGCGGCGTTGCCAGATGCATGACGTTGAGTGCCTGCAGCGGGCCGGTCGTCTGTCCCGGCGCGACGTAGAAGACGGCGAACATCGCCGGAATGATGGCGAAATACTTGGCCACGTCGTTGGCGATCGAGAAGGTCGTCAGCGAGCCCCGCGTCATCAAGAGCGCCTTGCCGATCTCGACGATCTCGATGAGCTTGGTCGGATCGCTATCGAGATCGATCATGTTGCCGGCTTCGCGCGCTGCGACCGTGCCGGTGTTCATGGCGACACCGACATCGGCTTGTGCGAGGGCTGGCGCATCGTTGGTGCCGTCGCCGCACATGGCCACCAGCTTGCCCTTGGCCTGTTCGTCGCGGATCAGCTTCAGCTTGTCCTCCGGTGTGGCCTGCGCGAGGAAGTCGTCGACGCCGGCTTCCGCGGCGATCGCCGCCGCCGTCATCGGATTGTCACCGGTGATCATCACCGTGCGGATGCCCATGCGGCGCAGTTCGGTGAAACGCTCGCTGATGCCGCCCTTGACGATGTCCTTGAGGTGGACGACGCCGAGCAGGCGCCCGTCGCGTTCGACCGCCAGCGGCGTGCCGCCGGACTTGGCGATCTCGTCGGCGATGGACTGGAGATCGCGGATGGATTCGCTGCTTGGGCGCGTGCCATGGGCGGCGGCTGCCGACTGGTTGACATGGGCAAGCACGGAATCGACGGCGCCCTTGCGCACCGATGAACCATCGATGTCGACGCCGCTCATACGGGTCTGCGCTGTGAAGGGCACGAAAGTGGCGTGCAGCGTTGCCATGTCGCGGGCGCGGATGGCGTATTTCTCCTTGGCCAGCACGACGATGGAGCGGCCTTCCGGCGTCTCGTCAGCGAGCGAGGCAAGCTGGGCCGCGTCGGCCAGTTCCTGTTCGGTGACGCCCTTGACCGGGCGAAACTGCGTCGCCTGGCGGTTGCCTAGTGTGATCGTGCCGGTCTTGTCGAGCAGCAGCGTGTCGACGTCGCCTGCGGCTTCCACGGCGCGACCCGACATGGCCAGCACGTTGAATCGCACCAGACGGTCCATACCGGCGATGCCGATGGCCGAAAGCAGCGCGCCGATCGTGGTCGGGATCAAGGTGACGAACAGCGCCACCAGAACGGTCACCGAGATATAGCCGCCCGAGTAGGAGGCAAAACTCGGGATCGTCGCGGTGGCCAGCACGAAGATCAGCGTCATGCCGACGAGCAGGATGTTGAGCGCGATCTCGTTCGGCGTCTTCTGGCGCTCGGCACCTTCGACCAGTGAGATCATGCGGTCGAGGAAGGTATGGCCGGAGGCGGCGGTGATGCGGACGCGGACCCAGTCGGACAGCACCTGGGTGCCACCGGTGACCGCCGAACGGTCGCCACCGGATTCGCGAATGACCGGCGCGGATTCGCCCGTGATCGCAGCCTCGTTGACCGAAGCAACGCCTTCGATCACTTCGCCGTCGGACGGGATGATGTCGCCGGCCTCGACCAGCACGGCATCGCCGACCTTGAGGCTGGTGCCGGGCACGAGTTTGTATTTGGTGCGGTCTTCACCGCTCAAAAGCTTGGCCTGGGTCTCTGTGCGTGCCTTGCGCAGCGAATCCGCCTGCGCTTTGCCGCGGCCTTCTGCGACCGCTTCGGCGAAGTTGGCGAACAGCACGGTAAACCAAAGCCAGATGATGATCTGCAGCGTGAAGCCGAGATTGCCGCCTCCGGTGACCAGGTCCTTGACGAACAGCACCGTGGTGAGCGCCGAGACGACGGCAACGACGAACATCACCGGGTTCCTGGCCAGCGTGCGCGGGTCGAGCTTGCGGAAGGCGCCGCCAATGGCGGGAAGCAGGATGCTGGCATCCATGATGCTGGCTGATTTCGAGTTGCTCATTTTGAAGCTCCGGCTTCGGTGTTGTTGGACGGCACCGGATGATCGGATGCCGAAAAGAGATAGGGCGGCCCGTAGGCCAGCAGCCAGAGGACGAGCATGACTGCCGCAAGGCCGAGAAACGTCGACAGGGTCGGGAAAGGAGGAGGTCTCTCCTCCTTTCCGGGATCGTCCCTGTGGCCGACCTTGCGGCGCATGGCATTGAACCAGGACATGACGGTCTCAGAAGGTCTGCCCGTGAGCCATCGCCAGGTGCTCGATGATCGGCCCGACGGCGAGCGCCGGGAAGAAGGTGAGGCCACCGACGATCAGGATGACGCCGACCAGCAGCCCGACGAACAGCGGGCCATCGGTCGGGAAGGTGCCGGCGGAAGCCGGAACCGTTTTCTTCGCCACCAGCGAGCCGGCAATGGCCAGCGCCGGGATGATGACCAGGAAGCGGCCCATCAGCATGCCGATGCCGATCGTGATGTTGTACCAGGGCGTGTTGCCGCTGAGGCCGCCAAAGGCCGAACCGTTGTTGGCCGCCGCCGAAGTGTAGGCATACAGAACCTCGGAGAAGCCGTGCGGGCCCGCATTGCCCATCGACGCCACGCCGGTCGGCAGCACGACGGCGATGGCCGTGAAGATCAGCATCGCCAGCGGCAGGCATAGTATGGCCAGCATAGCCATCTTGACCTCCTTGGCCTCGATCTTCTTGCCGAGATATTCGGGCGTGCGGCCGACCATCAGGCCGGCAACGAAGACGGCAACGACGATGTACATCAGGATGCCGTAGAGACCCGCGCCGACACCGCCGACGATGACTTCGCCAAGCTGCATGTTGATGATCGGGATCATGCCGCCGAGCGCGGTGAACGAGCCGTGCATGGCGTTCACCGCGCCGCAGGAAGCGGCCGTGGTGATGACGGCAAACAGCGCCGACAGGGCGGTGCCGAAACGCGTCTCCTTGCCCTCCATGTTGCCGCCGTCGATGCCCAGCGCATGCACCAGCGGATTGCCGGCGGCTTCCGCCCAATAGCAGATGGCGACACCGGCGATGAACATGACGCCCATGGCCGAGAGGATCGCCCAGCCCTGACGCTGGTTGCCGATCATGCGGCCGAAGACGTTGGTCAAGGCGGCGCCGATGGCGAAGATCGACACCATCTGGATCAGGTTGGAGATCGCGTCGGGGTTCTCGAACGGGTGCGCGGCATTGGCGTTGAAGAAACCGCCGCCATTAGTGCCGAGCATCTTGATGGCCACCTGCGAAGCGACCGGGCCGACGGCGATGGTCTGCTGCGCGCCTTCCAGCGTCGTGGCGTTGACGTAGGCGCCGAGCGTCTGCGGCATGCCGAGCCAGACATAGACCAGCGTCAGCACGATGCAGAACGGCAGAAGCAGATAGAGTGTGGAGCGGGTCATATCGACCCAGAAATTGCCGATCGACTTGCCGGAGGCCCGCGCAAAGCCGCGGATCAGCGCGATGGCGATGGCAATGCCGGTGGCCGCCGAAACGAAGTTCTGCACCGTCAGCCCGGCCATCTGCACGAGATAGGACATCGTGCTCTCGCCACCATAGTTCTGCCAGTTGGTGTTGGTCATGAAGCTGGCGGCGGTGTTGAAGGCCAGCCCTGGTTCAACCGCTGTCATGCCGGCAGGATTGTAAGGCAGGCTGCCCTGCAGACGCTGCAGGGCATAAAGCACCAGGAAGCCGGCGAGGTTGAAGAGCAGCAGGGCGACCGCGTAGGTGGTCCAGTGCTGTTCCTCGCGTTCGCTGGTTCCGCAGATACGATAAAGCCCGCGCTCAAGCGGGCGAAGGACCGGCGAAAGCAGCGTGCGGTCGCCGTTGAAGACGCGGTACATGTAGCCGCCGAGCGGCTTCACCAGCAATATGACGATCCCGCAATAGACCAGGATCTGTATCCAACCGTTCAGTGTCATGGCTGTGGGCTTTCCGTGCCTTCAGAAGCGTTCTGGACGAACGAGGGCGTATGTCAGATAGGCGAGCAGGAACAGCGTAACGCCGCCACCGAGAATATAGTCGATGATCATTTTTTCAGCCTCGCTCTAGAGCGCGTCACAAGCTTTGATGTAGGCGAAACAAAAGGCGAAGAACAAAATTCCGATCCCGATAACAGCTATATCCATTGTGTTTATTCCTTTTGTTCTTTTGCACTTTGCGAATTTGACAGGAGAGTTCGCAATATATCGGAAGTGGCCCGTCGCATCTTTGGCGACGGAACCGGTTGTGTTTCTGAAAGGAATATGGACCCGATCGCCATAAAGGTTCGAGACAGGGCGCAGTGGAAAGAAATAGGAATGTCATAAAGATTTTTGCGCGGGCTCTTCCCAACACTCCACCCAGGGATTTTCGCCCAAGGCACACGGCCAACCACAGGATTGCGATTTCCTTGCGAGCTGCCGGAAACGGGAAAGCCCGGCTGGGGGCCAGCCGGGCTTTCTATGGTGGTGTGGCTTCAGCCGCCACGGGGAACATCAATCTTCAGGCGGCGTAGCCGCCATAACCACGCGCAACGGCGTGCACGCCCGCCACCGGCTCGAGGTCCGGCCACAGGATGCCCGCGGCTTGCGCGAATTCGAGCAACGCCCGGCGCGCCTGCTCGACGCTCACATAACCTGGAACGGCCAGATCACATGCCTTCACCGCATTTCGGTAGAGCGGGCCGCGGCGGGAGGTGGTCCAATTGGTGAGGAAATCGTGCATTTCGGCCAGCGAGGCAATCTCGCGCTTGAAGCCGAGGCCGACCGACAGTGCGACCGGTGAATGAAACAGCTTGTCGTGCATGAAGCGGGCTCCTGGTTTTTTCGCGCGCTTGGAGAGATATCCGGGCGGGTCCGCGAACGGGACGCCGTGAAACGCGCGGAGCGGCAGGAGGTTCCAGACTTAGGTCTTGGCGGTTTTTTGTGCCTGGTCGGCGAAATCATCAATTTTACAGCGCAACTGTCGGGTGCCGGACGCTCAACGGCTCCGCAGCCCGCTTGGCGACGGCAGGCTTTCCAAAATCCCGAAGGAACCATCGAGATCGCTTGCCGCCTTGAGGCTTACGCCTTCTTCACGAACTCGGTCTTGAGCACCAGGCCTTTCACTTGCTTGGTGTTGCATTCGATCTCGCCGGGATTGCCGTTCAGCCGGATGGCCTTCACCAACGTGCCGCGCTTGATCGTCTCCGAAGTGCCTTTGACTTTGAGGTCTTTGATCAGCGTGACGGAATCGCCGTCATTCAATTGAGAGCCATTGCTGTCGCGCACGATTACATCGTTCGGCATGCCATCTCCTGTGATTTGGATCCCACTACCAGATCAGGTGAGAATCCCAAAACCGATGACGACCGCCGACAACCTGCTCGATCTCCGCCACCATGCGTGAATCCATCGCCTGCCGCATCTCGGCTTCCGGTCTGCGCCATCTAGCGGATGGTATTTCGATAGCTACGCCCGCTTGTCGTCCGGATGGCCAAGCTCGCAGAACCACCCGCCCAGATACTTCACCGATGGCGCCTTGGGATCCGGAATCTGCGTCTTCGCCTCGACCGCTGCGCGGAACGGCTCGGCACTATCCTGCGGAGAAAACCCCAGATGGTTGGCGCCGCTGTTGTCGACCGTTTTCACCTTGTTGTCGGAAAGGCCGAAGGAGATCGTATGGCCGACGCGCGGCGCGGTGAGAGCTGCCTCGACCAGACGCACACAGTCGGCGAAGGAGAGGTATGACCACAGCATGCGACGGTCCGCCGGTTCGGGGAAGGATGAAAAGATGCGCAGGCACGCCGTCTCGATGCCGAACTTGTCCCAGTAAAGCCGGCTCAGGCTCTCGACGAAGTTCTTCGACACGCCATAGAGGCTGTCGGGACGGACCGGCACGTCGACGCCGATATGCGCCTCGACCTCGTGATAGCCGACGGCATGTACGGAGGAGGCATAGATGACTCGTTTCACGCCGTGTTTCCGGGCGCCCTCGTAGATGTGATAGGAGCCGCGGATGCTGGAGTCCAGGATGGTTTGCCATTCGCATTCGAGTGGTGCGCCGCCGAAATGCACGATCGCGTCGCAATCCTTGGTGGCGGCAATCGTCGCCTCCATATCAGCGAGGTCGAAGACCGCTTCTTCCTCGTGTAGAGCAAGATCGCCGAACGGTTCGCGGCCTGCCAGGCGGATCGTTTTTGCCAGCGGCACCAGCCCCTTTCGCAGTTCCGAACCGAGGCGGCCGGCTGCGCCGGTGATCAGGATGCGTTCGTAATGCGGCATGATCTACTCCACTTGCGCGACGGCGGCGTTGATGCGCGCGATCGCTTCGGTCAGCACCTCTTCGCCGGTCGCGGTCGAGATGCGGAAATAGGGTGAAAGTCCATAGGCGGCGCCCGGCACCGAGGCCACGCGCCCTTCGTTCAGGAGATAATTCGCCACTGCCGTGTCGTCATCGAGCACGACGCCTTTTGGGGTCCTGCGGCCGATCAGGCTGGCGCAGCCGATATAGGCATAGAAGGCGCCTTCCGGTGGCGAAAGCGTAAGACCGTTGATTCGCCTGATGCCGTCGACGACGAGATCGCGGCGCGCCTCGAACGCCTGCCGAAAGCGTGCCACCTCGTCCTGGGGGCCGTTGAGCGCGGCCACCGTCGCCGCTTGCGCGATCGAGCAGACGGACGTGCAGGACTGGCTCTGGATGATCGCCATCGCCCTGGTGAGCGGCGCCGGCCCGGCGGCATAGCCGACACGCCACCCGGTCATCGCATAGGATTTGGAGACGCCGTTGACGATCAGGGTGCGGTCCCTGAGTTCCGGGCAAGCCTTGCCGAAGGAGACGAAGTCGCGTCCGTCGAACAGGATGTGCTCGTAAATCTCGTCGGAAAGCACCAGCACCTGCGGATGCCTTGCCAAAACCGCTCCGAGTGCCCGCAGGTCCGATTGCGAATATATGGCGCCGGAGGGGTTGCCGGGCATGTTGAGGAACAGCCATTTCGTCCTTGGCGTGATGGCTTTTTCGAGCAGCTCCGGCGTCAGCCGGAAGCCCGAAGTTTCCGGGCACTCGATAACGACAGGCGTGCCGCCGAGCAGCTTCACCATCTCGGGATAGGAGACGAAGTAGGGCGCCGGCAGGATCGCTTCGTCACCAGACTCCAGCGTCGCCATCAGCGCGTTGAAGATGATCTGCTTGGCGCCATTGGCCACGACGACGTCGTCCGCCGTGTAGTCCAGTCCGTTTTCGCGGCGGAACTTGCCGGCCACGGCTTCGCGCACCTCGGCCGTGCCGGCGGCACCCGTGTATAGCGTCTGGCCGGCCTTCGCGGCGAAATGCGCCGCTTCGATGATGTGGCTCGGTGTCGGGAAATCCGGCTCGCCCAAGCCAAGATCGATCACGTCGACGCCCTTGGCGCGCAGGGCCTTGGCTGCTTGCGAAGCAGCCATGGACGCCGAAGGCTTCACCGCAGACAGGCGCGAGGCAATGTAGCTCATTTGCCGTTCTCCGAAATGTATTCCTTGGAGCGGTCGTTCGCCCGCGCCTCGGTGCTGCGCTTGGACGGATCGCCATAGCCGCCGCCGCCCGGCAATTGGAGGATCAGCCGACGGCCGGCCGGAACATGCTGCCAACCTTTGGGTCGCATCTGCGTGCCATCGTCCAGCCTGACCACGCCGGCCACTCCAGGCCCGCCGCCGTTGCGCCCGTGGGCGGGATGATTGACGCGGTCGAACATGGCCGAAAAGTCGAATTCATGGCCCTCGATCGCCTCGATTTCGATAACCTGCCCGAGCCCGCCGCGGAACTCGCCGTCGCCGCCGGAATCGGGCCGCAGCTCCTTGCGCCAGATGACGATCGGGCCGGTGTGCTCCGTTGCCTCGATCGGCATCGTATGGACGCCGGAGGGGAAGGCCGTCGCCGACAATCCGTCGAGGCCGGGGCGCGCGCCCATGCCGCCGGAATTGAACATCAGCACCTCGGCGCGGCGGCCCGAACCGCCGGAGACCGGCCGAACCGAGATATGGATGTTCCACAGTGCGCCGGCGCCCTCGGCAAGAATCTTGCCGGGCATCGCCTTGGCGATCGCGCCGAGCACCAGATCGGGAACCATGTGGCCGAAGATGTGCCTGAGCGCCACCGGCGCCGGCCGCACGGCGTTCAGGATGTTGACCGGAGACGACACGGTGAAGAAGGCGAGCGACGCGGCATTGTTAGGAATATCGGGCGCCACCACGCATTTCAACGCGTAGCAGGCATAGGCCTTGCTGTAGATGATCGGGCAGTTGATGCCCCATCGGCTCATCGGGTCGGTACCGGTGAAATCGACCTCGACGCCGGCGTCCCGAACCGTGACGGTCGCCGCGAGCTTCACCGGCTTGTCGTAGCCGTCGGTCACCAGCGCGTTCGACCAGCTGCCTTTGGGCATCGCCTTGATGCGTTCGACCATGGCGTCGCGGGTGCGCGAGAAGATGAACTCGCCAAGCCCGTCCAGCGATGCCAGGCCGATCTCCTTCATCATGTCGACGAGGCGTCGGTGGCCGACTTCGTTGCAGGCGGCGAGCGAATAGAAATCGCCGACGACCTGGTTCGGCTCGCGGACGTTGGCGCGCAGGATCCTGACGAGATCGAAATTGACCTTGCCCTTCTCCGCGAACTTCATGATCGGGATCTGGATACCTTCCTCGTAGACCGACTTGCCGTCAGCGCCGAAGCCGCGCCCACCGACATCGACCACATGCGCAGTGCAGGCGAAGAACGCAACCAATTCGCCGTTCAGGAACGACGGCGACACCATGGTGATGTCGTGCAGGTGGCCCGTGCCCAACCAGGGGTCATTGGTGACGTAGGTGTCGCCCTCGAACATGGTTTCGCGCGGGATTTCATTCATGAAATGCAGCACCGCCTCGGCCATGGTGTTGACATGGCCGGGCGTTCCCGTCACCGCCTGTGCCAGCATCTGGCCGCGGGGATCGAACACGCCCGCCGACAGGTCGCCGGATTCGCGCACCGATGTCGAGAAAGCCGTGCGCAGCAAGGTGAGGGCCTGCTCCTCGACCACCGAGATCAACCGGTTCCACATAACCTGCATGCGGATTTCACTGATGTCGCTCATGCCTGGCTGCCTTTGCGGATCAGAAGGATTGCGCCGTCGCTCTGGATGACGGCGTCGAAGCTCGTGGTGACGACGGTGGACGTCTCGCGTTCGACGATGATGACCGGGCCCGCCACCCGATAGCCGGTGCACAGCCCCTCCCGTTCGACGATGCCATAGGTCCGTGGCGCACCGCTGGCCGGATCGAACACCGCGCGGCTTGTTGCCGGCTGAGTGGTCCGCTTGCCGGTGATCAGCTCGTGCCTGGCGACAGCAGGCCGGACATCCGTCGCCTTCACGGACCAGGTGACGATCTCGATTTCCAGGCCGCCAAGTCCTTCGATGGCGCGGCCGAAGAAGCGTTGGTAATTCGCCTGGAACAAATCCTCGAGCGTGGTTGCGGCATCGTTGCCGAACGGCTTGTCCGGCAGCGGCACGGGGATTTCCCAGCCCTGGCCGGCGTAGCGCATGAAGGCGGTGATTTCGCATGTGATCGTACCGTTGGCCCCTGCCCGCACGAAGCTTTCGGCTGACACTTTGAGGTCGTCGAGCAAAGCATTGGCCTCGGCCGGCTTGAACTGCGACAGCCGCGTCAGCCGGGATGCCAGGGCTTCGTAGCCGAACGGAGCCTTGAGGAAGCCGATCGCCGATCCGACGCCCGCGCCCTTGGGGACGATGCACTGGTCGATACCGAGTTTCTCGCAAAGCCTCGCGGCGTGAAGCGGGGCCGCGCCACCGAAGGCGATCATCACGTTGTCGGAAATGTTTTTGCCGTTTTCGACGGCATGGACGCGGGCGGCATTGGCCATGTTCTCGTCCACCACCTCGCAGATGCCGAAGGCCGTCGCCATGGCATCGAGCGACAGGCGTTCGCCGACATCGCGCAGGATCGCCTGTTCGGATGCGGACGTGTCCAGCCTGATGGCGCCGCCGGCGAAATTGTCGGGATCGAGCTTGCCGAGCACCAGGTCGGCATCTGTGATGGCCGGGCGCCTGCCGCCGCGGCCGTAGCAGGCCGGGCCAGGTTCCGATCCGGCACTTTCGGGACCGGTCTGGATGCGGCCCATGGCGTCGACCCAGGCGATCGAGCCGCCGCCGGCGCCGATCTCGATCATCTCGATCACGGGAATGGAGATCGGCATGCCGGAACCTTTGCAGAAGCGATAGGTACGCGCCACTTCGAAGGTTCTGGCGGTGCGTGGCGCATAATCCTCGATCAGGCAGATCTTTGCAGTGGTGCCGCCCATGTCATAGGAGACGACCTTTTCCAGGCCGAATCGCCTGGCGATGTCGGCGGCGAAGATGGCGCCGCCGGCCGGGCCGGACTCGACGAGGCGCACGGGAAATTCCGAGGCCGTCTCCACCGAGATCAGACCGCCGCCCGAATGGATCATGAAGACCGGGCACTCGGCGCCCATCTCCTTCAAGCGGGTCTGGAAACGCGCGAGATAGTCCGCCATCTGCGGCCGCACATAGGCGTTGGCGCAGACCGTGTTGAAGCGTTCGAACTCGCGCATCTGCGGCGAGACTTCGGCGCTGATCGAAATCGGGATGGTAAGCTTGCGGGACAGGATAGCGCGTGCCCGGCGCTCATGATCAGGGTTGGTGTAGGCGTGGATGAAGCCGATCGCCACGGAGCCGAAGCCGCCGGCCCCGATCCGGTCGGCAATGCCTTCCAGGGCGGCTTCGTCGAGCGGCTGAAGCTCCTGGCCTTCCGCGCCGATCCGGCCCTTTACCGTGAAACGGTGCTCGCGCGGGATTAGCGGCGCCGGCAGCTGCAGGTCGAGGTCATACTGCTCGAAGCGGTTTTCCGTACGCATCTCGATGACATCGCGGAACCCTTCGGTGGTGACCAGCGCGGTCCTGGCGCCACGGCGTTCGATGAGCGCATTCGTCGCCAGCGTCGTGCCGTGGATGATGATGCCGATCTCGGCAAGCGCGATACCGGCATCGCGCGTGACGACGGCAATGCCGTCCAGGATCGCCTGCTCGGGCGCCGCATAATTGGTCAACACCTTGGTGGAGAAGATCGTTCCCCTGAGGTCGAGCGCGACGTCGGTGAACGTGCCGCCGATGTCCGCGCCGAGACGGATGTCGTCTTTGGAGGTCATGCCTTGGCCTTCTGGGAAGCGAGCGCGGCGTCACGCATCTGGGAAAGGGTCTGTCGGGGCGTCAGCGCTTCGGGAGATATGGCGATGTCGAGGACCGCTCCCGTCACGGATCCGAGCGCCCGATCGAACGCCGCCGCGAAATCGCGCGTCGCCTCGATCCGCTCGGCATGGAAGCCATAGGCCTTTGCCAGTGTCACGAAATCAGGGTTTTCGAGCGACGTGCCCGAAACGCGCGCCGGATAGTGGCGCTCCTGATGGGCGCGGATCGTGCCGTAGATGCCGTTGTTGAGGATCAGCACGATCGGCTGCGCGCCAGCCTGCATGGCGGTTCCGAGTTCCTGGCAATTCATCTGGAAGTCGCCGTCGCCGGCAAAGCAGACGACCGTGCGTTCTGGAAACGCAACCTTGGCGGCAATTGCCGCCGGCAGGCCGTAGCCCATGGCGCCAGACTGCGGGGCGAGCAGCCGTGCGTCCGGCCCGAACTTGAAGAACTTGTTCGGCCAGACGGTGAAATTGCCGGCGCCGTTGGTGAGAATGACGTCGGGAGGCAGGTTTTCGCGCAGCCAGGCGCTGACCTCCACCATGTCCACCGGGCCGGGCTGGACGGGCGCGCCGAATGTCCCTTCATAGGCTTTGCGGGCCGTCGCGCGCCAGTCCGCCCAGCCGCCTTTGACGGGCGTCAACGCCCGGGCGAAAGCGTTCGGCCCGGCATGGATACCGATGGCCGGCACATAGATCTTGCCGATCTCGCGATCGGAGCCATGGGCATGGATCAGTTTCTGGCGCGGCAACGGCACGGACAGCAGCGTATAGCCGTCCGTGGTCATCTCGCCGAAACGCACATTGACGGCCAGGATCACGTCGGCGTCGCGGAGCAGGGCTTTGACATGCGCCACCATGCCGACGCCGGCCTCGCCGACAAAGACCGGCGAATGGTTGTCGAACTGGTCCTGATAGCGAAAGGCCGCCACGACAGGGATGTCGGAAACCTCTGCGAAAGCCTGTAGCGCCGCGCGTCCGTCCACGGTCCAGTTGGCGCCGCCCATGAGCAGGACCGGCCTCTCGGCCTTGGCCAGCAGCCTGAAGGCCGAAGCGATCGCTTCCGGCGCCGGCGCCGGCTCGAAAATGGCCACCGGTGCGCTGAGCGGAGCCGCTTCGGTCATGGTGGTCAGCATGTCCTCGGGCAGCGCGACCACGACGGGACCAGGTCGTCCGGTCAATGCGGTCGTCCATGCCCGCGCCACAATCTCGGGCAGGCGCGCGACATCGTCGATCTCGACCGCCCATTTGGCGACCGTGCCGAACACCGCCCGGTAGTCGATTTCCTGAAAGGCTTCGCGGCCCTTCATGTCGGTGCCGACCTGGCCGACGAACAGGATCATCGGCGAACTGTCCTGCATGGCCGTGTGAACGCCGATGCTGGCGTTGGTGGCGCCTGGGCCGCGCGTCACGAAACAGATGCCTGGCGAGCCGGTAAGCTTGCCGTAGGCCGAGGCCATGAACGCCGCGCCGCCTTCATTGCGGCAAAGCGTGTAGTCCAGCTTTCCCTGCGTGTCGTGCAGCGCGTCCAGGACGGCCAGATAACTTTCTCCGGGCACGCCGAAGCTCCTGGTCGCGCCAAGCCCGATCAGGCACTCGACGAGAAGGCGGCCGCCATTGCGGATCATGCTTCGACATCCTCACTTTGGCGGCAGGTCGATCGAGCCTGCCTTCGGTTCATAGGTGCACGCAGGCGGTTCGGGGCGAAATCAAGAAATGCCGTCTATTCGAAAGTTTTTCTTTGCCGAGCAGCGTGCACCAGCACGCCCGGATTCATCGTTCCCCGTGGATCGAATGCATCCTTGAGCCGCGCCATGAGTTCGCGCTCCAACGGACTGCGGTTTCGGTCGGCCATGGCGACCTTGGCGCGGCCAAGTCCATGCTCGGCCGCGAAACTGCCGCCCATTTCCGTGGCGAGCGACGATAGCGCCTCGGCGAACCGCCCGGCCTTGCCGTCAAAATCGGCGCGGCCTTCCGGCGGCGACAGATTGTAGTGGATGTTGCCGTCGCCGAGATGCCCGAACGGGTTTATCCGCACGCCGGGAAGAATGTCGTCGCAGATCTCTGCGCCGGCCTCGACGAAACGGGCGATAGCGCCCGGAGGCACCGAGATGTCGTGCTTCAGCTGCTCGCCTTCCAGCCTCTGTCCTTCCGGCTGCTCCTCTCGCAGCCGCCAGAATTGTGCGCGATGCGCGCCCGTCGCCGCCAATGCTCCGTCCAGCACCAGGCCTTGCTCCATCCCCCACTCCAGCGCCGAAGCCAGTATCTCGTCGAGTGGAACGCGGGGGACGGCCGATGCCAGTTCGACCAGCACATAGACCTCGCCGCGTGCCTCCAACTGGTAGGCTAGGTCGGGCAGGTGTTTGAGGGCCAGTCCCAGCCCGATGTCGGAGAAGAACTCGAGGCCGGTCAGGAATTCCCCCGCCTCGCCCCGCAGAAAGGTGCCGAACGAAACCGCGGCAGCGAAATCGGGCATGACGACAAGCGCGCTCGCCTGCCGCTGCGGCATCGGGTAGAGCCGCAGGATCGCCCGCGTCACGATGCCAAGCGTTCCTTCCGCGCCGCAATAGAGCTTGCGCAACTGGTAGCCGGCATTGTCCTTCTGCACCGCGCGCAGCCCGTTCCATATCGCCCCGTCAGGGGTCACGACCTCCAGGCCAAGCACGAGGTCTTGCATCATGCCATACCGGAATGCCTGGCTGCCGCCGGCATTGGTGCCGACCAGGCCGCCGATCCTGGCGCTGCCTTCCGCGCCGAGATGCATCGGAAACATCAGGCCGTGCGGTTCCAGCGCCTCGTGCAGCGCGGCAAGCACGGCCCCCGCCTCGATGAGGATCGAGCCGCTGTCCAAGTCCGGTTTGCCGATCGCCGTCATGCGCGAAAGCGAAACGATCACCGCATCCGGCCGATCGGCGACGGCGCCGCCGCAAAGCCCGGTGTTGCCGCCTTGCGGCACGACCGCCAGTCCGGCCGCATGGCATGCCTTTACGACACTGGCCACTTCGGAGGTGTCCGCAGGCCTGGCTACGCCCAGAGCCGCGACGCCGTAGCGATCGAGCGAATCGCGCTGATAGGGCCTGGCATCGCTGCCCGAAAGCCAGCCTTTCGGTCCGAGCATCTCGCGCAAGACGGTGACGGGATCAGTCACGGACATGGCTGCGGCCTGACGCGGGATCGTTGCATCGATCAGTGACCAAGCACTTGCGACAGGAACTGCCGCGTGCGCTCGTTGCGGGAAAAGGTGAAGAATTCATCGGGAGGCGCCTGTTCGACGATCTCGCCTCCATCCATGAAAATTACCCGGTCGGCAATCCGGCGCGCAAAACCCATCTCATGCGTGACGCAGATCATTGTCATGCCTTCGGAGGCGAGCGTGACTATGACGTCGAGCACTTCCGCGATCATTTCCGGGTCGAGCGCAGAGGTCGGCTCATCGAACAGCATGATCTCGGGCTGCATGCAAAGGGCACGCGCTATCGCGACCCGCTGTTGCTGGCCGCCGGACAACTGACCGGGATACTTCATCGCCTGTTCAGGAATGCGTACCTTCTCCAGATAGCGCCGGGCGGTCGCCTCGGCATCCGCGCGCGGCACCTTGCGCACGATCATGGGCGCGAGCATGCAGTTCTCCAGCACCGTCATGTGTGGAAACAGGTTGAAGTGCTGGAACACCATGCCGACTTCCCGCCTGATCCCGTCGATGTTGCCGACATCGTCGTTGAGCTCGGTGCCGAGCACGGTGATCCGGCCGCCATTGTGCTGCTCCAGACGGTTGATGCAGCGGATCATGGTGGACTTGCCGGAGCCGGACGGGCCGCAGACGACGATCCTCTCGCCGCGATCCACGGACAAGCTCACCTTTCGCAGCGCCTGGAATGTCCCGTAATATTTGTCGAGATTTTCGATCAGCACCGCGGGGCCGCTGGATCGGTTTCCTGAAATCACGTAAACGCCCCCTATCGTTCGCCGACCGACATACGGCGCTCGAGAAAAGCGCCATAGCGGGACAGGCTGAACACGAAGATGAAGTAGATGAAGGCGATGAAGGCATAGACCTCGACATAGGCGAAGCGCCACTCGCCGGTGCCGTAGGCGGCATTGCCGGAGGCCAGGATCTCGAAGAAGCCGACGATGATCACCAGCGAGGTTTCCTTGAACGAGATCACGAACTGGTTGATCGTCGCCGGCAGTGCATTGCGCATGGCCTGCGGTAGAAGAATGCGGCCGACGCGCTGCCAGTAGCGCATGCCAAGCGCCTTGGCTGCCTCTTCTTGCCCACTGGGAACGCCCTGCATCCCACCTCTGACGATCTCCGCCTGGTAGGCGGAAAAAAACAGGGCCGAGCCCAGGATCACCCGGTACAGCTTGTCGCCCACCAGCCATTGCGGCAGTGCGAACGGCAGCACGATGGCGAAGGTGAACAGGATCGAGATCAGAGGCAATGAACGCACCCCGTCGATGATGAGGCCGGTGGTGCGGGAAATCCATGGCAGGCCGGAGCGGCGCAGCAGCGCCAGGCAGATTGCCAGCGGGAAGCCGATCAGGCAGGTGGTCACGAAGATGAACAGGGTCAGCGCCAGTCCGCCCCAGGCCTCCTCGCCGACATAGGGCAGACCAAGCACGCCGCCCTTCATCAGCACGTAGAAAAGCGCCGTTCCGGCTCCCCATACGAGTGCGATGCGGCGACCCGTCCAGAAGGCCGGAATGCAACTTAGCACCGTCATGACCACGACGGTCAGGCAAGCCAGGGCCGACCGCCACTGCTCGTCATAGGGATAGAGGCCGAACAGGATGATGCGCCATCGCGCGGCAATGACCGACCAGCAGGCTCCCGCCGCCGCCTGACAGGCTTCGGGTCCGCCGCTCGTCGTGAAGACGGCCGAGAAAACCGCCCAATTCAGGAGCTTCCAGACCAGGAAGACCATGATCGCCAGGGAAGCCAGCGACAGCAATGCCTGCAGGGGTGTCGCAAAGAAGCGCCGCCTCAGATCCTCGATCTTTCCAAGGGCAGGAGGGGCGACAACGACCATTTCCATCCCTCACCCCCTCAACTGGTTGCCCTTGAGGGCGATTGCTTTGTTGATGCGGTTGAAGATGGCGGCGAGGCTGAGGTTGATGGCGAGGAAGCCAGCCATCAGGATGCCGATCGCTTCGATTGTCTGGCCGGAATGGTTGATCGTCAGCGCCACGATCATGAAGAAATCCGTGAAGCCCACCGCGATGCCCATTGTGGTCGCCTTCATCAGCCAGACATACTGGTTGGCGAGGATTGGCAGCATGGCGCGTAGTGCCAGCGGCAGCCGCACCAGCATGAAGACCCGCCACGGGCCGAGGCCCAGGGAAAGAGCCGCCTCGACCTGGCCCTTGCCGACAGCCTTGAACCCGCCGCGCACGATCTCGGCGATGTAGGAGCCGCCATAGATGGCGATCGCGATGGCCAGTGTCGCAAATTCCGGCGGAATGCGCAGGCCGCCTCTCAGATTGAGACCTTGCAGCGCCGGGAAATCGAGCAGCGGCAAGTCGGCCAGGCGGCCGGCCACCAGAACGACGGCCGCGCAGGCAAGTGCCGCCGCCGCGCAGGCAAGCTGGATGCCGCCACGCTGGCCGACCGGCAGGCTGAGGCGCGATGTCCTGCCCAGCCAGATCGGCAGCGCGATGGCGGCAATCACAGCCAATGTCGCCGCAGCGAGCGCGGCGCTGCTGACATTGGGGAACGGAATGTAAAGCCCCCGGCTGGTGAGGAGAAAGCCCCATCCCTCATGCGCGGCGCGCGGCGTCGGCAGATGGGTGATGACGGCATACCAGAAAAAAACCTGGAGGATCAGCGGGATGTTTCGGAAGATGTCCACATAGGTGCGGCCGAGCAGCCGGGCCAATTCGTTCGAGGATGTTCGCGCCAGGCCGACGATCGTTCCCACGATCGTCGCCAGCGTCAGGCCGACGGTTCCCAGAAACAGCGTATTGATGATCCCGATGAGGAAGTACCACCAATAAGGATCGTTCGCCGTGGCGGGCAGCAGCGAGAAGTTCAGGTCCCAGCCCGTGGACTTGAACAGGAAGTCGAATCCGGAGGTGATCCCCTGCGCCGCCAGGTTCTGTCTGGCGATCGCAATGCCGGCAAGCACCATCGCGGCGATCGAGCCGACATACAGGACCTGCAACAGTGCGTTGCGGACTTTTTGATTTCTCAGCAGGCTGACCATTCAGAAATCCTTCCCGAATTGCCGCGCGGTCCCGCCCGGTGGGAGCCGGGCGGGACCTGGAGCGAGATGCGTTCAGAACGGATCAATCGACAACCAGCGGGAACAGGACACCGCCATTGTTCCACAAATTGGTCAGTTCGCGATCCATCTTGTAGGGCGAGTCCTTGCCGAGATCGCGATCGAAGATTTCGCCGTAGTTGCCGACGTTCTTGATCACCTTGTAGGCCCAGTCGTCGGAGAGCCCGAGACCTTTGCCCATGCCTGGCGTGACGCCGAGGAATTTGGCGACCTGCGGTGAGGTCGGCTTGGCCTTTATCTCGTCGACGTTCTTCGAGGTAATACCTTCCTGCTCGGCAAAGATCAGCGTGCTCAGCGTCCAGTTGGCGATGTCGACCCAGTTGTCGTCGCCTTGCCGCATGATCATGACTTCAGGCTCGACGGCGAGCACGTCGGGCAGAATGACGTGGTCGTCGACCTTGCTCTTGGCGATGCGCGCAATGGCCAGTGTCGGACCCCACTGCGCATAAAGATCGCAGCGTCCCGAGAAATAGGCCTGCTCGAGCTCCTCGGTCTTCTCGATGAGCACCGGTTCGAGCTTGATGCCGAGCTTGGCCGTATAGGCAGCGACCTGCTGTTCCTGCGAGGTGCCGGCGGGAATGCAGATCGTGCCGCCTGCGGCATCCTTGAGCGACTTGAGGTTCAGCTCCTTGTGCGCCATCACCTTGGTGGTCCCGAGATAGTAGGACATGGAGAACTGCAGCCCAAGTTCGGTGTCGCGGCTGAGCGTGCCGCCCGAGGCCTTGATGATGATGTCGACATCGCCGGACTGCAAGGCCGGCCAGCGCTGGGCCCAGCTGATCGGAACGACCTTCAGCTTCGCCGGGTCGCCGAACACGGCCGCGGCTACCGCCTTGCAGAGGTCGATGTCCATGCCCTTCCAGTTGCCCTTGTCGTCCACCTCGGCGAAGCCGAGATAGGAGCCGTCATGGCCGGTGCAGTTCAGCATGCCGCGTGCCTTGACGGTTTCGAGCGTCTTGCCGCCGGCGGCTTCCGCCGGCGCCGCAAAATGCACGAGGCCAAGGGCCAGGGCCGAAGCCCCCCATTTCATCATTTTCATGTTCCGTCTCCACTGTTGAGGTTGTTTGGTTTCTTGTTGTTGGAGGCCTAAAAAGCGTCTTTCAGGCCTCGGTCTCGAAGCCGCTTCTAGTCGGAAAGCGGGGCCGGTTTCGGTAACGAGGAAATCGTGAGGTCGCCGCGCCAGTCCTGCTGAGCCAGCCATCGGTGAAGTGCGGCGACCGCCTTCACACGCAGATGTCCGCGCGGGACGACAAGATAGAAGCCCGGGACTTCCTCTGGCTTCATATCGGCAATGGCGTCGCGGCCGATCGGCGCGACCAGCGTGCCCGCTCGGAAATCTTCCTCGGCGTCGATGACGGAAACCAAGCCCACACCTATGCCTTGCAAGGTCGCCCGGCGCATGGTCGCGGCGTCGTCGAAGCTGATGCTGCGGTCGCCATCCGTCAGTTCCACGCCAAGGTGGCGCAATATGTCCGGCCACAGACGCTTCGACTTGACGGTGTCGAGCAACGTGAACTGTGTCAGATCATGCGCCGACTTGATCCTTTCGCCGATCGCCGGCGTGCAGCAGATGATCTTCGGGTCCGGCACCAGCAACGTGGTTTCATAGTCGGACCAGTTGCCGTAGCCCCACTGGACCGTCATATCGATATCGTCGCGCCCGAAATCGGGCAGGTCGACCATCGTCGTCAGGCGCAGATCCGCGCCCGGCAAGATTTCCCGGAACAACGAAAGCCGCGGCAGGAGATAGTGCGTGGCGAAGTATGGGCTTGCATTCAGGTTGATGCGGTCCCGATAGTTCGACTTGGTGACGCGGCGAACGCCTTCGGCAAACTCGTTGAAGCCGGCTTTGACATAGTGCGACAGAAGAATGGCCGACTCGGTCAGTTCGATCGACCGGCCCTTACGCTCGAACAGCGTTACCTGGAGCGTATCCTCCAGAAGCTTGATCTGCTGTCCGACGGCCTGCGGCGTGACCAGCAATTCATCCGCCGCCTGCCGAAAGCTCTTGTGCTGCGCGACCGCGTGGAACACGCGCAGAGCATTCAGCGAGGGAAGGCGCAGCTTGCCGGTCATCGAAAATCCCGTTCCTTTCCCTGCTTGTGGCCGGTCGGTCATGCACTGCCTCGGTCATGCACTGCCAGAGTTCAGTCGCCTGCGGCGAAAGAGGCTCAGGCGTATATGTAACCGCCTGAAACAATTACGTTTTCACCGGTCATGTAAGTGTTCTTGGGGCTGCCCGTCATCAGCACCCATTCGGCAATTTCCTTTGGCTCGGCACCGCGGCCGAGCGGGCTCGCCTTGGCCAGTTCCTCCAGGAAGCCGAGCGCTTTTGCCTTCTCCGTCGCCATGCCGGCCGGCGCCACCGAATTCACCAGAATGCCGTCCTTCGCCACGTGATGGGCAAAGGATCGGGTAAGGCTGACGACGGCGGCCTTGGTCGCCGCATAATGAGCGTTCTGCGGATGCGCCTTGAAGGCGTCGACCGAGGTCAGGTTCACGATCCGCCCGCGGACGTGGCTCTTCGGCTCCTGCGATTGCATGTGGCGAACCGCCGCCACCATCATGTGGTAGGTGCCTTGATGTTGATGCCGTTGGAGGCATCCCAGTCGGCGTCGGTGATTTCGAGGAGCGGGCGGCGAGGGTAGATCGCGGCGCAATTGATCAGCGTGTCGACGCGCCCGAGTTTCGAAACGATCGCCTCGAATGCGGCGTGGCACTCTGGGCCTACCTGGATGTCGCAAAGGGCGGTCGCGGTAGGCAGTCCGCTGGCCTTCGCGGTCGCCAGCGCGGACTCGGCGGCTTCCTGGTTGATGTCGATGATGCCGATCTTTGCCGCTCCGGCCTCGACAGCCATCTCGGCTAAGAGGGCACCGAGGCCGGCACCACCGCCAACGATCAGAACGGAAAGATCTTTCATCCCAGTTTTCCTTACTTGGTACCGCTTGGCGAGGTTGGCCAAGTCGGCATGATGTCGAAACGGGTAACGTCGGCCCATGCGGGGAGCCCAAGCACAGCGACGACCATCCTGGCCACGTCATCCGGTTGCACCACTTTGCTGGCGTACATGGCTGCGCGCGCGTTGGCGTCGAGGATGTCCTGGTAGAGCTGCGTCTCGACACGGCCGGCAACGATCTCGGTGACGCGTACGCCTGATGGGGAGAGGTCGGCGCGCAGCGCTGCTGCAAAGCCTGATATCGCCGCCTTGGTCGCTGAATAGACGGCAACGTTGGAGTATGCCGCGTGGCCCGCTGTGGAGCCGGTGAACAATACATGCCCGGACTGCCGCTCGCGCATTTGCGGGACGACGAGGCGCGTGAGCAGGATTGCCGCGCTGAGGTTCACCTCGAGCGTGGTGTCGATGTCAGCGATCTTCATATCGGCGAAGTTGCCGAGCGGCGGCATGACCCCGGCATTGTTGATCAGCACGTCGATGGTGAGATCCGCCAGGGCCGCTTCCAGGGCCTCGCGGTCGGTGACGTCGACGGCAATCGGCACGATGCCGGACCGCTGTGCCTGCAGCTCCTTGAGCGCGGCCTGGCTGCGCCCGACCGCATAGACGTCGTAGCCGGCGTCGCTCAGCGCGATCGCTATGGCCCGCCCTATGCCGCTCGTCGCACCGGTGATGAAGGCTGTCGTCACGTGGACTTTCCTGATTGTCTGTTTTCAGTTTGCGGCCCGGGCCGATGCCGCGAAACCAAGAAAACCAGCAAAAAGGAAAGATAAACTTTCGAAAATTTCGAACGCCTCCAAAATCCCTTGGGGTGTTGGTTTAACCGCAGCAGCCGAAAACCCAGGGAAACGCTGGCAAGCTGGCGCCTTCAACCCTTGGGAAACCCGCGCAGCCGGTGACGGAACAAAAAACACGGCTTTCGCAACGGATGTCTAATTTTCGGCTCAGGCGCGCCGATGCGATCGAATTCGCCGAGGCCTCATCCGCCTGTCGAGACAGGCCTTTTCATGTCGGTGAAAAGTGAGGCCGCCGCCGCCTTCTGCTCGGCTTCGATTGCCTCCACGCCAGAGGCTCGGGCCAGGGCGCGCACCCGCCCGAGGCTGTTGTGCAGGTGCTTGCGCATGGCCTGGCGGGCGGCGCGGCCATCCTGCCTTTCGATGGCGTCGACGATCGTCTTATGTTCGCTGTGTATGCGCGCGTAGTAGCTGTCCTTGAGTTCGGGCGTGACCAGATAGCCGAGCTGGAAGCGCGGCACGATCATCGGCCCGAGATAGCCTAGGAAACCGTGGATGAATTCATTTCGTGCCGCCTTGGCGATCGCCAGGTGGAAATCATAGTCGTAGTGGATCTGGACGACGGCGGGATCGGCCTGCTGGGCGTCGACCTGTTCCATCAAGGTGCGGATCACGCTGGCTTCCGCATCGGTGCGCCGTTCCGCGCACAATCCCGCCGACTCCACCTCGACGCTCAACCTCAGCTCGAGCAGCGCAATGGTTTCCGGCAAGGTCCTGAGCGCTTCGTCCGGTATCGAGAAGTTGCGCGGCGCCGGCGTCTCGCTGACGAACATGCCGCGCCCCTGCTGCGGCACCACCAGGCCTTCGGAACGTAGTCGCGCCACAGCTTCCCGCACCACCGTGCGGCTGACATCGTACTCGGCGCAAAGCTCCGCCTCTGTCGGCAATTGCGCGCCGGGCAGCAGCTGTCCGGAACGGATCTTCTCGGACAGGCTCTCCGCCACGACGGTGGAAAGCGGCTTGCGCTTCGTCATCAGTCTCCCTCTCGCCAGATTCGGGATGATGCCCGAACCGGCAGGACCATTCAAACCGCCGCGGTGACGATCAGTTCGACCAGCATTCCGGGCTTCGCCATCCGTCCTTCGCCCGATGAGCGCGCCGGTGCGTGCTCCCCGGGCATCCAGGCGTCCCACACCGCGTTGACTTCGTCGAAATCCCTGATGTCGTCCAGCCACATCTGCACATGAAGGATGCGGGTCTTGTCCGTGCCCGCCTTGCCAAGCAGCGCATCGATCTTGCCGAGCACCTCGCGCATCTGGTCGGCCGCGGACTGGCCGGGCCTCGCGACCTGGCCGGTGAGGTAGAGCGTGCCGTTATGGATGACGCCGTGGTGGATGCGGGTATCGAAGTCGAAGCGCTGGATGTCGCTCACTGGCCGGATATTGCTCACTGGATTATCCTTGTCAGATAGCCGGCGTTTGCCGGATGGGATTTCCCTGCAGATATTGTGCGTAAGGCGCCTGAACCAGCCAGCCGGCGTCGACCGGCAAGGTGACGCCGGTAATCGAAGCGGCGCGCTCCGAGCAGAGGAACAATGCCGCCTCGGCGACATCGCGCGGCTCGACGAAGCGTCGCAGTGCCGTGGTGGCCTGTATGGCTTCGGGGTTGCGTTCACCCTTGGCGATCTTGGTCTTCAAACCATCGGAAAGTGTATAGCCGGGCGCGACCGCATTGACGCGAACGCCATGCGGGCCGAGTTCGGCGGCGAGGATCTGGGTCAGGGCCAGGACCGCATGCTTTCCCGGCGTGTAGGCCGGCAGCGACAGCGGCGCGAAAGAGGCGAGCGAGCCGACATTCAGGATCGCGCCTCGCCGGGCGGCCGACATCAGCCGGCCAAACACCTGGCACCCCAACAGCGTGCCGCGATAATTCACCCGCCACATCTTCTCGTCCTCGTCCAGATCCTGATCAAGGACGTACTTGCCGCTCTGCAAGATGCCGGCGCAGTTGACGACGACGTGAGGCGTGCCGAACCCGTCGCTGACAATCCGTGCCAGAGCCTCGACTGAGCCGCTATCTGCGACATCTGTCTGGACAAACAGCGCACGCGGCGCGCCTGCCGCCTGGCAGGAGCCGGCCGCCTCATTGCCCCTCGTCGCATCCCGGCCGGAGACGACCACATGATAACCGTCTTCGGCGAAGCGCTGCGTGATAGCGCGTCCGATGCCGGACGTGCCGCCGATGACGACGGCAGTCGGTGTCTCAGCCATGGCCACGGTCCTTGCCTTCGATGTCGAAGAATTCGGACATCGCCCGGACCTGGAAATCCATCATCGGGCGTCCCGGTTGAACGCGGCAGCCGACCCCCTTGGCCGCCCGCAGCAGAGCGGTTTCCGCAGGCTCCATGATGATGTCCACGACCGTCATATCCGGGGTCAGCCGGCTGACGTCAAGCGGCAGCGGATCGCCGGCATGCATGCCGACAGGTGTGGCGTTGATCGCCATATGCATGCCGGAAGGCTCGGCCCCTCCGACCTGGATGCGGCATTTCGGGAACGCGCGGCCAACCAGCGCCGCCAGTTTCTCGGCACGCGCCGTATCGATGTCGGTAAGGCGGATTTCGTCGGCGCCGGCTTCCGCGAGACAATAGGCGAGCGAGGCACCGGCGCCGCCGGCACCGACTTGAAGAATGCGGCGGCCGGCGATCTGATGTCCGTTTGCCTTTAGCGCATCGATGAAGCCGACGCCGTCGAAATTGTCGGCATACCAGCTGCCATCCGGCAGCCGTCGCACCGAGTTGGCGCTTTCCACCCGCGCGGCGCGGTCATGCGCGGCGGAGCATTTGTGGTAGACGGCAACCTTGTACGGCACCGAAATGATCACGCCCCTGATATTCTCGGCTGCCGTGATGCCGGCCCAGAAGGTCTCGAAATCCTCCGGGCGGCAGCTCAAGGGCACCATGAGGCTGTCGAGGCCCTTCTGCTCGAAGATCTCGTTGAATATGCCGGGGCTCTTGGCATGGGCCACGGGATGGGCCAGCATCACGAAGATCTCGGCCTTGCCGGTTCCGCGCATCGGTTACTCCTTTTCTTTTGACAGTTCGTGGCCGCTCAGGATCTCCAGCGCCCGGACGAGAGACGAGTGATCGGCCTCGGCGCCACCTGGATGGCCTGAACAGGCATTCATCAGTTGCTGCGCCATGGCGGTGTTCGGCAGCGCCACGCCAAGGACGCGGGCACTGTCAAGCGCCAGGTTGAGATCCTTCTGGTGGAGCTTGATGCGGAAGCCTGGGGCGAAGGTCCGGTCGATCATGCGCTGGCCATGCACTTCCAGGACGCGTGAAGCGGCGAAGCCACCCATCAGGGCGCCGCGCACCTTCGTCGGGTCGCACCCGGCCTTGCTGGCGAAGACAAGCGCTTCGGCCACGGCCTCGATGTTGAGCGCGACGATGATCTGGTTGGCGATCTTGCAGGTCTGCCCGGCGCCATTCTGCTCGCCGATCGAAGTGACGTTCTTGCCGAGTGTCTCAAAGATCGGCAGCGCCCGCTCGAACTCGGCGGCCGGGCCGCCGACCATGATGGTGAGGCTTGCCGCCTTGGCGCCGACCTCGCCGCCCGAGACCGGGGCGTCGAGGTAGCCGGCTCCCTTCTCTCGCAGTTTCGCCGCGAAGGCCGCCGTGGCGATGGGGCTGATCGAGCTCATGTCGACGACCAGCTTGCCGGCTGACAGTCCTTCCAGGACGCCGTCCTCGCCCAACAGGACGCGTTCGACGTCAGGCGTGTCGGGCAGCATGGTGATGATGATCTCGGACCGCCGTGCCACTTCGGCGGCGGACGCGACGACCGATGCGGTCAGGCCCTGCGGTAGAGGGGAGCGATTGAGAACGGTGACGATCTCATGCCCGGCATCGGCCAGGTGGCGCGCCATCGGTGCTCCCATGACGCCAAGCCCGATGAACCCGATCCTCATTCTCCAGCTCCCATTCGAAAGTCCGCACATCCCATCTTGCACCGTTTTGTAGCCATATGATATAGGACATCATACAAATTTCAGTCCAGATGATTGGAGATGATCGCAAGATGCAAGAACGCCTCAACACGCTGAAAGCTGCCACAGCGGCTGGCCAGGCTCACATCGGCATCTGGTGCTCGCTGGCTTCGGCGCTCACCACGGAGATCGTCGCCGGCTCCGGAGCCGATTGGGTGCTGATCGACGGCGAGCACAGCCCCAACCATCTGCGCAGCATCATGGCGCAGCTTCAGGTGATGGGCGGCTTCGACAGCGAGGCTGTCGTCAGGCTGCCCTCCGACGATCCCAATCTGATCAAGCAGGCGCTGGATATCGGCGCACGCAGCCTGATGATCCCCAATGTACGGACCGCCGATCAGGCCCGCGCCATCGTCGCGGCAATGACCTATGCGCCCGGCGGATTTCGCGGCTTCTCGGTCGGTCACCGCGCCAACGCCTTCGGCCGCATCGCCGGCTACCACGCCAAGGCGCGTGAGCAGCAGCTTCTCGCCGTGCAGATTGAGGATGAATTGGGCGTGGCGAATGCCGCCGAGATCGCGGCGGTCGACGGCGTCGACGTTCTCTTCGTCGGTCCCGGCGATCTTTCCACCAATATGGGCGCGATGGGCAATCCCGGCGCGGCACATGTCCAGGAGGCAATCTCGTCCGTGCGTCAGGCCGCAACGGCGGCAGGCAAGGCAAGCGGCATCCTGGCGCCGGCGAGGGCCGATGCCGACCGCTACCTTGCCGAAGGCTTCACCATGGTTGCCGTCGGTTCGGACCTTGGCCTTCTTGCGCGGGGCTCGGATGCCCTGATCGCTTTGTTCAACCAGTAGCTTGGAGTCGGAGCCATGGCGATCCCGCCTTACAAAGCGCCATCGCGCAACGCCTACGACATCGTCATCGTCGGCGGAGCGGTTGTCGGCTCGTCCACGGCCTACTGGCTGAGCCAGGCGCTGGGCAGCGGTGCATCGATCCTCGTGGTCGAGCGCGATAGCAGTTACGAGTTTTCATCGACAGCGCTGTCCACCAGCGCGATCCGGCAGCAATATTCCAATCCGATCAATGTGAAGATCAGCCAGTTCGGCATCGAGATCATCCGCACCTTCCAGGAGCGCATGGCACCCTTCTACAAGGACGAGCCGGCGCCCGATCTCGGCTTTCGTGAGCACGGCTATCTCTACTGCTGCTCCCCGGACGGCGTCGAAGCGGCCCGCGAGCGCGTCGACCTGCAGCGAAGTCTCGGGGCTCACACTGTCTTCCTCAAGCCGGGCCCGCTGAAGGATCGCTTTCCCTGGCTCAACGTGGATGATCTCGGCGGCGGTTCCTGGGGGGCCCGGGAAGAGGGCTGGTTCGATTCCATGGGGCTGATGAACGGTTTCCGCCGAGCCGCCCGCGCCAGCGGTGTCGAGTATATCGATAATGCCGTGACGGAGCTTGGCATCGCCAACGGGCGGGTCATCTCAGTGCGCCTCGCGACCGGCCAGACGATCGCCTGCGGAACATTGGTCAACGCCGCGGGTCCGCGCGCGCAACAGGTGGCAGCCATGGCCGGCCTGTCGATCCCGGTCGCGCCGTACAAGCGCTACAGCTTCGTCTTCGCCAGCGCCAATCCGATCCCTGGCCGGATGCCTAACGTCATCGACCTTTCCGGTACATTCGTGCGCCCGGAAGGCGAGCTTTTTCTCACCGGCAACACCCCGCAGGGCGACGGGCCGGCCGGCTACGACGACTTCGAAATGCAGTATGAAGAGTTCGACGAATATATCTGGCCGGCGCTCTGGCATCGCGTCCCGGCCTTCGATGCCCTCAAGGTCCAGACCAGTTGGACCGGCCACTACGAGTACAACATGCTCGACCACAACGGCATCGTCGGCTTCCACCCGCAGGTGACCAATTTCATGTTTGCCAACGGCTTCTCGGGGCACGGGCTGCAACAGTCGCCAGCCGTGGGCCGGGGAGTTTCAGAACTCATCGTTCACGGGGCTTTCCAGACGCTCGATCTGTCGCCGTTCTGTTACGAGCGCATAGAGCGCAACGAGCCGTTCCTCGAGGAAGCGGTGATCTAGGACGTAGACTCATTACCGCGTAGCCAGATGCGGATTGCGACGAGTTTGAGCGCGGTAAGATAGTTCTCAGCCAACTTGTCGTAGCGGGTTGCGATGCGGCGGAACTGCTTGGCTTTGTTGAAGAAGCGCTCAACCAAGTTGCGGCCTTATACAAGAAGGGGCTGAAGCAGATTGGGTCCTTGCGGTTGGCCTTGGGCGGGATGTTGGCCCATGCTTTTCGCTTGCTGACCGCATTACGCAAGGCGTTGGCATCATAGCCCTTGTCGGCGAGTAGCATGGCACCCTCCGGCAGATCCGTGATCAGGTCCGCTGCCGAGGCAATATCACTCATCTGACCTGCCGTGAGCATCAATTTGATCGGCATGCCTTTGGCGTCGACAAGAGCATGGATTTTGGTTGTCAGCCCGCCTCGGGAACGACCGAGACAATGATCTCGATCCCCCTTTTTTGCCGTCGCGCCCTGCTGGTGGACGCGAACAATAGAGGTGTCGATCATCTGCACCTTGCCGTCATGGACTTTGGTGATAGCGTCCATGAGGCGGTCCCACACGCCTGCTTTCCGCTATCGGACGAAGCGATTGTAACAGGTGGTGCGTGGACCATACCGCTCTGGTAGATCCCGCCAAGGCGCACCGGATCGCAGCACCCAGAAGATGCCGTTTAGCACGCACCGATCATCGACACGCGGCACCCCTCGTGGCCTTTTGGGCAAAAGTGGCTCGATCACGTGCCATTCGGAGTCGGTCAGGTCATATCGGCTCATGCAGAGTCTGGAATCAGATTCCGCTGCAATAGGAGAGCCGCCAGTCGACAATCGACCTCTTAGCGGACGTATTTGATCAATCCACAGGTGGCCGTTTTGGGGCTGCCGCAGCCACGAAGTCTTCACCTCGGAATTGCAGTGCCAGTGGTGTTCAGCCACCAGCACCGCAAGTACGGATGTTCCGCAGGGGTCGCTTAGTTATGGCCATTCTCGTCGATGGCGAGGGAACTCGAGAGCTCGCGATAGGCATCGATCTGCTGCTGCAGAATGGCAATCTTCTGCTCTGCCGTCGCAATGGCATCGGCACCGGCAAGGAAACGATGGGGCAGCACGTCCCCAGCCGCGAGCGTGATCAGTGCGTGCGCAAGCTTTGCGGGGTCACCCCCTTGCTTGCCGTTTTGAGAACGCCAGAAAGCGATCTGCGCCGTCCGCCGTTCGTTGTAGTCCTCGACGGAAGGCGCGGCATAGTTGGTCGACTCTTCCGTGAGAAGCTCGGTGCGGAAAAAGCCCGGGTTCACGATCATCGTCTCGATGCCGAACGGCACGACTTCGGTCTGCAGCGCCTCCATCCAGCCGTCGAGGCCGAACTTCGAGGCTGAATAGGCCGTGCAGAACTCGAAGCCCATTAGCCCGGCCGTCGAAGAGATCGAAATGACCCTGCCGGACCGCTGCTTGCGCATCGCTGGCAGAAAGGCCCGCGTCACGTTCATGGGACCGACGAGGCTGGTGCTGAGCTGCAGTTGCATCTGTTCGGCGGTCAGCTCTTCGAAATACCCGGCAAAGAAACTCGCCGCATTGTTGACCAGCACGTCGATGCGGCCAAACCGGTCAAGCGTTGCCTGGGCAGCGGCTTCGGCGTCGGCCGCGCTCGTCACGTCCAGCTTGACGATAAGGACGTTCTCGGACTTTCCGACGGCCCTTGCGACCTTTTCCGTGTTGCGGCCGGTTGCCACCACCTTGTGGCCCGCCGCCAATGCGGCCTTGGCGATATCCAGACCGAGGCCCCGGCCTGCGCCGGTAATGAACCAAACACTCATATTGCGCTCCTGTTCTCTAGGCCGCAGCTCGGCCTCGAATTCGGACGCGATGGCCAGCAGGGGCTGACGCCGCCCATGCCGGTATCCATCCGCCAGCGGACTGCGTCACTGCGGAAGGCCGGCGCCTTCGGTGATGATGCGAAATCCTTCGGTCGATTTGGTGAAAAACTGCCGGGCCGCCGTGTATTCCGGCGAGTTGTAGTAGCGCTGGGCGTCAGCAAGGCTCGGGAACTCGGCGATGGCTATCACCGATCTCGAGCTTCCTTCGATGGCAGTGACATTGGGGTTGTAGACGATCACCCGGCCGCCATACTTGGTGACGAGCGGCGAGGCGGCTTCGATGTACTGCTGAAACACCGCCTTATCCTTGATGTCATAGCTGCCGATCATGTAGGCGCGGGGGACGGCGCCCGTCGCTTCCTGAGCAAAGGCGGCAGGGCTCACGATCATGGTGAGGGCGGCGAGCGCGCCCACGATTACCTTCTTCATTTTGTTCTCCTTCGGTGGCCAGTTGGACGGTAGGCATTGCGCGGAGAGTTGCTCCGGACCGTCTGGCCTTGAGGTCAGGAAGTTAGCTCCTTTAGCGGCATGCAATTAGATGGTATAATCTGCATGGGCTTAGAAGTGGGGTTGATGAATGCGTCGCGACAGTCTGGATGACTTCCTGACCTTCATCGCCGTCGCCCGCGAGCGCAGCTTCACCAAGGCGGCCGCCAAGCTCGGGGTGTCGCAGTCGGCTCTGAGCTATTCGATCCGGACGCTGGAAGAGCGCCTCGGCGTTAGGCTGCTGACCCGCACGACCCGCAGCGTCTCGCTCACCGAAGCGGGGGATCGTCTGTTCCGAAGCATCGCTCCCAAGTTCGATGAGATCGCAAGCGAAATTGCCGCCCTCAGCGCCCTGCGCGACAAGCCGGCCGGCACAGTCCGGATCACCACCGTGGAGCATGCCGGCGAGACTATCATCTGGCCTGCCATGGTCGGGCTCATGCGCGACTATCCCGACATCAGGGTCGAGATCATCCATGACTACGGCTTGGCAGACATTGCGGCCGATCGCTTCGACGCGGGTGTGCGGCTTGGCGAACAGGTGGACAAGGACATGATCTCGGCGCGCATCGGACCAGACTTCCGCATGGCGGTTGTGGCAGCGCCTTCATACTTCGTAAGCCGCTCCCGTCCGGTCACGCCTGAAGACCTTGCCGATCACGCGTGCATACCCCTGCGACTGCCCACAGGCGGGCTCGCACCGTGGGAGTTTCGCCAGGAGGGGCGGGAGTTAAAGGTGCGCGTTCAAGGACACGCAGCGTTCAACACCCTCGCGATGATCCGTCAGGCCAGCCTTGAGGGATTCGGGCTCGCCTACCTGCCCGAGGACCTAGTGACCTCCCCCCTTGAAGAGGGTCGCCTGGTGCGTGTTCTTGAGGACTGGTGCCCACTCCGGCCGGGATATCACCTGTACTATCCAAGCCGGCGCCAACCCTCGCCGGCTTTCGCACTCGTGCTGGAAACGCTGCGCTACCGCGACTGAGTACGGTTGAAATAAGGATCGTCAGACCTTGGCGACCATGGCGCCTATCCAAGCAGCTCGGTACAGGAAGTCGGCGTCCGTTTCCCACCGATCCCGGTCTCCCCAATTTATGAGTTCACGGCCTAGGGCGAGATGATCGACCGTTTTGCTGCCATTCTCCGGTATTCGGCCCTGTTCAGAATATGACAGCACCGGGGCAACACTATCACACCTTCAGCACAAGCGCCCTGGTTGTCCTCCTGGCCTCGAGATCGCGATGAGCGTCGGCAGCCTGCGCCAGTAGGCGCCGACCGGCGGGCATGCATAGGCAATGCGGTCGCCGACTGAAAAGCCTGAAACCTCCGGGCCGACCGCTACGATGAGACCGGCGGCTTCAATGCCCGGAACGCCCGGCGGCTGCAGGAGGTCGAAATAGCCGGTCCCTGCAATAGACGTCGATGAAGTTGACCCCAATGAATGCGTGACGGATCTGGACCTCGCCACGCGATGGCGGCGCCAAGCCGATCTCCGCAAGCTGCAGAACCTCGGGTCCTCCGTGGCGCTCGACGAGGATTGCCTTGGTCCGTGTGCCCTGGGCGCCGGCTCCAGGCAACTCCGGCTGGGGTGCAAATTGGCGGAGAGAGCGGGATTCGAACCCGCGTTACGGTCTCCCGTAAACACACTTTCCAGGCGTGCGCCTTCAACCACTCGGCCACCTCTCCGTCCATGCATGTCGCGTCGGCCGGTTTCGCCGTGCGGGTTGGGGAGATGCACCTCCCTTGGGGCTGAGGCGTGGAAATCCGCGCCGGCGCCGCCAACCAGCGAACGCCCTTCCCCGCACCTGAGCCGAAGCAACAGGCGCGGGGCTCATCTAGTCGATCCGGCGCCGAATGCCAAGCCATAACGGCAGTCTATTCGCTTTGCCGGCCACACAGTGTTTCACAAGGCGGCCGGCATGCCCGTTTTTACAGGCGCCGCCGCTGCAATGGTGTGCACAGGCAGGACCGCGGGGCCGGCCGCCCTTGACTTCCCCCGGAGTTGCCTGTCGGGTGCCGAGGCTTTGCGGGGGCATTGTGCGGACATGACATCGAGCAATGGACAGACGCCAGTCAGGCGGCCGGACAGCGGGCTGTCCTTCGTGCCGGTGGGCTGGCTTGTCTTCGTCATGGCGTGGTCGGTCTACGGCCTGATCTCCGTCTGGCCCGCGGTCGGCGCCACCGGCCTGCCAGACAGCGTGTTTTACCTTATCTATGGCGGGCTCGTCATCGATATCGTCACCATCCTGTGGGGGCTTTACCTGCTCGGCCTCGCCTTCGGCCGCTCGGCCCGCTTCCCGCGACGGTTCATCATCTGGCAGGTCGCCACAATCGTCTGGCTGGTGACCTGGCAGGCCTGTGCACTGACGATTTCGGATTTCGTCTTTTCGGGCCAGGCGCTTGCCATCATGGCTGCTCAAATCGCCATCGGCGTTCTCTGCATCTATCTGCTGCGCCGTGGATCCGAAGCCGATGCCGTTTATGTCAATCCGGAAACCGAAAGCCCATCGGCCTTCGTCTCGGTCATCGCCGCGCTGCTCGGCATCGTCCTGGGCGCGGTCATCGGCGCCGTGGGCGGATTCGCCATCGGCTCGGTGATCGCTGATGCCACCGAGATGAGCTGTTTCGAGGGCGCCTGCGGCTATTTTGCCGTGTTCACCGGCCTGGCCGGCCTCGTGATCGGCGCCATTGGCGGCGGCATTTTCGCCGTCTGGCTTGTCCATCGGGGCAAAAGGAAGCCGGCCGTATAATTCGCGCAGAGCAAGGAATCCGGGTTCACCCGGTCTTTAAAGACTTCGCCGGCACGTCGGTTTGCAAGGCACCAAACGCAAAAACCCGCCTGTGCGGCGGGTCGTCGGCGCAAGTCAGCACCATGCCGAAATTGTTAGCATAGCTGCCCTCATATGTCAATGAAAAGCCACCCGGCCTGCTGTCGTCCGGCCTTCTGTTGACCTGAGTTTGGAACCTGCAAATTCGCGTATGGCGATTGCGATCCAGCCATGCGCATTCTATCTCTGAAAGGCCCCTCGATAGGGACCAGCCCGGAGGAGGGTTCTGATGTTTCGCTTCGTCTTTCGTCTTGCCGCAATGATCGCGCTGTCGATTTCCGTCATCATGGCGGTGCTCGACGCGACACGCACCGTGGCGGCCTCCGTTCTGGTGCTGACCCCGCTCAACACCAGTTGGCTGGCGGTCTCCCCCGACACGCGGGCCGCCTTCGAAACCTTCATCCGAACCAAGGCCAGCCCGCTGCTGTGGGACGGCGCCATCGCCTGGGTGCTGAACCAGCCGGGCTTCGCCGTGTTCGCGGTGCTGGCTTTCCTGCTCTATGCGATAGGCTACAGGCGGCCACCGCGTGCTGGGCAGTTCGCCGCCACCTAGAGCATCGGACCCAAAAGCGGTTGCCGGTTTTGGAAAATCCGATGCTCAAACAAAGCCGCCGTCATGCGGCATCTTATGTTTCACCCGGAGAGGAGCCGCGCATGTTCTTTCTCAGCGACATGCTGAATAAGAAGCTCAATCTGCCGAAGCCCTCCGAGGCCCTGCCGGGCCGCGCCAGGGCGATCCCGACCGCATCCAGGCACAAGGTCTTGAAAAGATCGCTCAAGGGTCCTTATCCCGAGAGGCTGGAGACGGCGATGTTCGGACTGGGCTGCTTCTGGGGTGCGGAGCGGCTGTTCTGGCAGATCGAAGGCGTCTGGGTCACCGCGGCTGGCTATGCCGGCGGCTTCACCCCCAATCCGACCTATCAGGAGACCTGCACCGGGCTTACCGGTCATGCCGAAGTGGTGCTGGTGGTCCATGACCCCGAGATCGTCTCCTATGCTGGGCTTCTGAAGCTGTTCTGGGAAAGCCACGACCCCACGCAGGGCATGCGCCAGGGCAATGATGTCGGCACCGCCTATCGCTCCGCGATCTACACGAGCGACGAGGCGCAATTGTCGGCGGCGAGCGCCTCGCGCGATGCGTATGAGACCTCGCTGCGCGGTGCCGGCCACGGCAGGATCACCACCGAGATCGCGCCGGCGGCCGAATTCTACTTCGCAGAATCCGATCACCAGCAATATCTGGCGAAGAATCCTTACGGCACGTGCAACCTCAAAGGCACTGGCGTCGCTTGCGCCATCCCTGCCGCCGCCTCCGCCTGACACTTGGCGCAAGGACAAGCTGCGGTGCGGCTTGCCCGCACCAAGCTTTTCCAAAAGGTCAAAATTCCGCGTGAATTTTGTTTCGGGCCATGCCAGATTGCCGCCGAGCGGGAGGGAGTACACTCCTGGCTGACGTCGTATGCCTGCCGGAGAACCGGGCCGGCATGCGGCGCGTAACGGAAAAAATAACCGACAGGGTGTGGATCACATGAAACGTATCGTTCTCGGCCTCCTGGCCGCAACCGCAATGGTTCTTCCGGCTTTCGCCGCGGATGTCCAGCCGGCCATCCTCTATGATCTCGGCGGCAAGTTCGACAAATCCTTCAACGAGGCTGCCTACAACGGCGCCGAAAAATTCAAGACGGAAACCGGTACGGCCTACGTCGAATTCGAGGTCTCCAATGCCTCGCAGCGTGAGCAGGCGCTGCGCCGCTTCGCCGAGGACGGCCGCAACCCGATCGTCATGGCCGGCTTTGCCTGGACGGACGCGCTGGCCAAGGTCGCCGCCGAATATCCCGACCTGAACTTCGCCATCATCGACGACCAGGTCGATCTGCCGAACGTGCGGTCGCTGAAGTTCAAGGAACAGGAGGGCTCCTACCTCGTCGGCGTCCTGGCGGCCATGGCTTCGAAGTCGAAGAAGGTCTCCTTCGTCGGCGGCATGGATATCCCGCTGATCCGCAAGTTCGAATGCGGCTATGTCGGCGGCGCCAAGTCAGCGGGCGCGACCGACGTCATCCAGAACATGACGGGTGACACGCCGGCTGCCTGGAACGATCCGGCCAAGGGCGGCGAGATCGCCAAGACGCAGATCGACCAGGGCTCCGACGTGGTCTATGCCGCGGCAGGCGGCACCGGCGTCGGCGTGCTGCAGGCGGCGGCAGATGCCGGCAAGCTCGGCATCGGCGTCGATTCCAACCAGAACGGCCTGCAGCCGGGCAAGGTGCTGACCTCGATGCTGAAGCGCGTCGACGTCGCCGTCTACACCGCCTTCATGGACGGCAAGAACGGCACCTTCAAGGGCGGAGTCGAGAATCTGGGCCTCAAGGAAGGCGGCGTCGACTACGCCATGGACGACAACAACAAGGCGCTGGTGACGGAAGAGATGAAGGCGGCCGTCGAAAAAGCCAAGGCCGACATCATTGCCGGCAAGGTCGAAGTACACGACTATACGGCTGACAACGCTTGCCCCTATTGAGCGGCACGAACACACAGCCATGATCTGCAAACCGCCGGGCGCCAGCCCGGCGGTTTTGCCTTATACGGGTTCGAGCGAAACCTTCGCTCCGTGCCGGACACCGTTTGGGGATACGGATGCAGCCGACGATCGAACCCATGGGCGAGCACGACATAGCAGCTGTCGCGCAACTGCGCCTGGCTGCCTTTTTCGCGGGAACCGGAAGGACCCTCGGTGAAGATGCGGCAGGGCTTCGCGACTTGATCGCCGGTGACGGCTTCGAGGCGGCATTCGTGGCCCGGATCGGCGACACCCCGGTCGGGACATGCCTGCTGGTCCGCCACGAACTGGAGCCCGCACATGATCTGACGCCATGGCTGGCCGGGTTGGTTGTCGATGCAAGGTATCGACGCCGAGGCATCGCCACCGCGCTGGTCAAGGCAACGGAAGCCCATGCGGCGTCACGGGGCGTCGAGATACTCCATCTCTACACGTGGGATGCGCGTGATTTCTACGCGGCTCTCGGCTGGAATACCGTTGAGATAAGCGGCTCGGACGGCGAGAAGATGGCGCTGATGTCGCGCCGGCCCCGCCTATAGCAGCTTCGCGACGACACAGCCCAGCGCGAACGCCACCATCAGCCCGGCGGCAACGAAAACTCCGCGCCGGCCGCCAAGCGCGTGCACGCCAATGCCGTATGGTGGCCGGGACAGGCTTCGGATCACCGTGCGCGGTTTGACCTCATTGCCGCCGAGCTCGACGCTGCGCATCTGAGGTAACTCGGCTAGGCGTTGGGTAACCAGTTCCCAATGCCTGCCAGGCAGCAGGCCGCGTTTTCCGTAACGGTCGAAGAAATACATCTGCTCGGCAAGTCGCACGACCGCGTCGCGGAAGGCGGGATCGACCTCCAGGTCACGTTCGGCCCGTTCGCGGTCTTTGTCGTTCATAAGACCGAGCACATATTCGCCGGCCCGCGCGATGCGATCGTTTTCACTGACCACGGCGTGCACCTTCCCTTTTTCCTCACCAGTGCGGCGGCTTGGTTACCGGCACTTCATCTCCTGTCTGCTCCTCCAGCGCCAGGAAGCGATCCGTCAGCGCGTCGAGCTTGCGCTGCATGCGCTCGATCACTTTCCACTGCTCGGCGATCTGGCCGGACAGTTCCTCGATGATCTTCTCCTGCTCGGCGGCGCGTATTTCCAGCGTCGTCAGCCGGTCAGCGGGCGTGATCATGTGAATTCCCCAGTCTCATCGCGATGTCGTTGACCGCGATGTCTTGCGCCGTAATGCGAATTCCGGCGCCGTCATACTAGCGAATGTGAAGGCCCCGGCCACGTTGCAAATTGACAAGCGCACCGGGATTTGTCGAGAGTGAACGGGCTCCGGCAATTGGCACGGGCGGAGCGTCATGCTAGGCGTTTTGACCAAGCGATAAAAAAATAAGAGTGGGACAGGCTGCATGGCGCAAGCCGCAATCGAGTTGATCGGCATCAACAAGAGTTTTGGTGCGGTGCGCGCCAACCGGGACATCAATCTTGAGATCGGTCGCGGCACGATCCACGGCATTGTCGGCGAGAACGGAGCTGGCAAGTCGACGCTGATGTCGATCCTCTACGGCTTCTACCAGGCCGACAGCGGCGAGATCCGCGTTGGCGGCCAGCCGGCCTCGATCAAAACCCCCAATGACGCCATCGCGCTCGGCATCGGCATGGTGCATCAGCACTTTATGCTGGTCGACAATTTCACGGTGCTGGAGAACGTCATCCTCGGCGCCGAAAGCGATGCGCTGCTGAAGAAGAGCATCGCCAAGGCGCGCTCCGAACTGGAGCGGCTGGAGCGTGAATACGGGCTGGAAGTCGATCCCGATGCAATCATCGAGGAACTGCCGGTCGGCCTGCAGCAGCGGGTGGAGATCCTGAAAGCACTCTATCGCGGCGCCGAGATCCTGATCCTCGACGAGCCTACGGGCGTGCTGACACCGGCCGAGGCCGACCATCTGTTCCGCATCCTCGGGCAGTTGAAAGACCAGGGCAAGACGGTGGTGCTGATCACCCACAAATTGCGCGAGATCATGGCCATCACCGACACCGTGTCGGTGATGCGCCAGGGCACGATGGTGGCGACGCGCGAGACCAGGAAGACCACGGTCGAGGAACTGGCCGAGCTGATGGTCGGGCGGCGCGTGCTCTTGCGGGTCGAGAAGGGCGAGGCCGAGGCCGGCGCCGTCAAGCTCGCGGTCAAGAACCTGACGGTGAAGGATACGCGCGGCGTCACCATGGTCGACGACATCTCCTTCGATATCAGGGCCGGCGAGATCGTCGGCATCGCCGGTGTTGCCGGCAACGGACAATCCGAACTGCTCGAGGCGATTTCCGGCATCAGGCGTGCCGTGTCCGGCTCGGTCATGCTCGACGGCAAGCCGATCGACCTGACCGGCGCCGCCGACCCCGGCGAACTGCGCGACCGTGGCCTCGCGCATGTGCCGGAGGACCGCCATCACGTCGGGCTGGTGCTGGCCTTCGAGGAGAACGAGAATTCGATCCTCGGCTATCACGATGATCCCCGTTATTTGAAGGGGCCGTTCCTCAACATCGATGCCATCCGCAACGATGCCAGGGACAAGATCGCCAAATACGACATCCGCCCGGCCGACTGCCGGCTGAAGACCGCCAATTTTTCCGGCGGCAACCAGCAGAAGATCGTGCTGGCGCGGGAGATGGAACAGGACCCTGGTGTTCTGATCGTTGGCCAGCCGACACGCGGCGTCGATGTCGGCGCCATCGAATTCATCCACAAGCGCCTGATCGCCATGCGCGACCAGGGCAAGGCGGTGCTGGTGGTGTCGGTCGAGCTTGACGAGATCCGTTCGCTGTCCGACCGTATCCTGGTGATGTTTGCCGGCCGCATCGTCGGCGAGCGCGGCCCCGAAGCGACCGAGGGCGAGCTCGGCCTGCTGATGGCCGGCATCGAGCACCAGGAGGCCGCCGAATGAGCGCGCCTTACGCCAAACTGCCGGCCTGGGCCGACTATGGCCTGATCCCGCTGATCAATCTGTTCGTCGCCTTCGTCGTCGCCGGCTTCGTCGTGCTTCTGGTCGGCGAGAATCCGTTGCGCGCAGCCGTCATCCTGGTCGAAGGCGCCTTCGGCAAAGGCACCGGCATCGCCTTCACCCTCTTTTATGCCACCACCTTCATCTTCACCGGGCTTTCGGTGGCGGTGGCCGCGCATTGCGGCCTGTTCAACATCGGCACCGAAGGGCAGGCCTACATCGCCGGCCTCGGCATCGCCATCGTCTGCCTGAGCTTCGACAGCACACTGCCATGGTGGCTGACCTTCCCGCTGGCGATCATTGCTGCGGCGGCGGTGGGCGCATTGTGGGCGCTCATCCCGGCCTATCTGCAGGCCAAGCGTGGCTCGCACATCGTCATCACCACCATCATGTTCAACTTCATCGCCGCCTCGATCATGGTTTACCTGCTGGTCGGCCCGTTGAAGCCAGCCGCCTCGCAAGCGCCGCAGACGCGCAACTTCCTCGCCGGCGCGGAATTGCCCAAGCTCAACTGGATCATCGAGCTGTTCGGCGCCAAGATCCGTTCGGCGCCGCTCAACGTCACCTTCCTGCTGGCCCTGGTCATGGCGTTCTTGGTCTGGCTGCTGATCTGGCGCACCAAGCTCGGCTATGAAATGCGCACCTACGGTCACAGCCCGAAAGCGGCACGCTATGCCGGCATTTCCGAAACCCGCATCATCATCACCGCCATGATGATCTCGGGCGGGCTGGCCGGCATGATGGCACTCAATCCGGTGATGGGCGATCAGCACAATGTCGCCATCGACTTCGTTTCCGGCGCCGGCTTCGTCGGCATCGCCGTGGCGCTGATGGGCCGCCTGCACCCTGTCGGCATCGTGCTGGCGGCGATCCTGTTCGGCATGCTCTACCAGGGCGGCGCCGAGCTCGCCTTCGAGATGCCGGCAATCAGCCGCGATATGATCGTCATCATTCAAGGCTTGGTGATCCTGTTTGCCGGTGCCCTCGAGCACATGTTCCGGCCCTACATCCAGGCGCTGTTCGCCTCGTTCAGTCCGCGATCGGTCGGTATGGAAGCGGTCAAGGGGAAAGGTGCCTGAGATGGATGTGTTCAACGCGATCATCCAGACATTGGACTCCACCATCCGCCTCTCGGTGCCCCTGCTGCTTGCCTGCCTCGCCGGGCTCTATTCGGAGCGCGCCGGCATCTTCGACATCGGCCTCGAAGGCAAGATGCTGGTCGGCGCCTTCGCCGGTGCTGCGGCCGCTTCCGTGTTCCATTCGGCCTTTCTCGGCCTCGGCATGGCGATCCTGATCTCGGTCGCCTTCGCCATGGTCCACGGCTTTGCCTCGATCACCCATCGCGGCAACCAGATCGTCTCCGGCGTGGCGATCAATTTCATCGCCGCCGGCTCGACCATCATCCTGGGCCAGGCCTGGTTCCAGCAGGGCGGGCGCACGCCGGCGCTGCAACCAGGCGAGCGCTTCGAGGCCATCACCTTGCCGGGTGCCGAGGCCATCCGCGACGTGCCGATCATCGGACCGATCTATGCCGAGCTCCTGTCAGGCCACTCGATCCTGGTCTATCTTGCCTTCCTGATGGTGCCGTTCACCTGGTGGGTGCTGTTTCGCACCCGTTTTGGCCTCAGGCTGCGCGCCGTAGGCGAGAACCCGGCCGCCGTCGATACCGCCGGCATATCGGTCGCCTGGCTGCGCTACAGGGCGCTGATCTGCACCGGCATCCTCACCGGCATTGCCGGCGCCTACCTGTCGATGGTGCAAAATGGCGGATTCGTGAAGGACATGACCGCCGGCAAGGGCTATATCGCGCTGGCAGCCCTGATCTTCGCCAAGTGGAAGCCGGTCAACGCTATGTTCGCCTGCCTTCTGTTCGGCTTCCTGGACGCGGCGTCGATCCGCCTGCAGGGATCACCGCTGCCCATCATCGGCAAGGTGCCGGCGCAGTTCATGCAGGCGCTGCCCTACATCCTCACCGTCATCCTGCTCGCCGGCTTCATCGGCAAGGCAATCCCACCACGCGCCGGCGGCGTGCCTTATGTCAAGGAACGTTGAGCGGCAGGTCGGCTTTGCGCCGGGTTTTGAACACGATCATCGGAGAGAACACCGGAATGTCGCATGATCTGTTCGAGGCCGCCAAGGCCGCCATGGCCAGGGCCTACGCGCCCTATTCGAAGTTTCCGGTCGGCGCTGCCTTGCGAACCGAAGACGGGCGCGTCTTTACCGGCGCCAACATCGAAGTCGCCTCTTATCCGGAAGGCTGGTGCGCCGAGACCACGGCGCTCGGCCACTACATTATGGGCGGCGGCGGCAAGATCGTCGAAATCGCCGTCATCGCCGAACGCATGGCGAAATGCTCGCCTTGCGGCGGCTGCCGGCAGCGGCTGGCCGAATTCTGCCGGCCGGAAACAAAGCTCTATCTCTGCGACAATGCAGGTGTGGCCGAGACCGTGACCATGGGCGACATGCTGCCTTACGGCTTCCGCGGCGATATTTTGAAATGAACAACGGGCTCAAATGAACAGCTGGCAGCGATGACGGAAAAAGCCCTGGATCATCTCGTCGAAAGGCTGGACGGCCTGGCGCCGGCCACGGCACTGGTGCTCGGTTCGGGCCTCGGCGGTCTGGTCGACCAGATCGAGGACCCGATCCGCATCTCCTATGCCGACCTGCCCGGTTTTCCCAGAAGCGGTGTCACCGGGCACGCCGGCGAAGTGGTGGCAGGGCTGTTTGCCGGCGTGCCGGTGCTGATGCTTTCGGGCCGCGCCCATTACTACGAGCACGGCGTTGCCGCGGCGATGCGGCCGGTGCTGGAAGTGCTTGCCGGCATCGGCATCACGAAGCTGATCCTCACCAATGCCGCCGGCTCGGTCGATCCGGACATGCCGCCGGGCTCGGTGATGCTGATATCGGACCACATCAATTTCTCGGGCACCAACCCGCTGATCGGCGAACCAAGCGACCGGCGTTTCGTCGGCCTGACCGAAGCCTATGATGCCGGCATCCGCCAGGCCATCGAACGGGCGGCAAATGCGACCGGCACCACCCTGCACAAGGGCGTCTATATGTGGTTCTCCGGCCCATGCTTCGAAACGCCGGCCGAGATCCGCATGGCGCGCATCATGGGCGCCAATGCAGTCGGCATGTCGACCGTACCGGAGGTCATTCTCGCCCGCTTCCTCGGACTGCGCGTCGCCGCCTGTTCGGTCATCACCAATTTGGCCGCCGGCATGACCGGGGCCGAGCTTTCGCACCAGGAGACCAAGGACATGGCACCGGTAGGCGGCGCGCGGCTGGCGACGATCCTGCAGCGCGTGTTTCGCGACGGACTGCTGGAGATCTGATGCTTCCCCAGGAAATCATCCGCCGCAAGCGCGATGGCCTCAGGCTGTCGGAAGAGGAGATCGCCGGCTTCGTCGCGGGCGTGACGTCGGGCGCCGTCACCGATGGCCAGGCCGGCGCCTTCGCCATGGCGGTGTTCTTCAACGGCATGAACCGCGACGAGGCCGTGGCGCTCACGCTGGCGATGCGCGATTCCGGCGATGTGCTCGACTGGTCGGACCTGCCCGGCCCGGTCACCGACAAGCATTCGACCGGCGGCGTCGGCGACAATGTCTCGCTGATGCTGGCGCCGATCGTCGCCGCCTGCGGCGCCTATGTGCCGATGATCTCGGGCCGTGGCCTTGGCCACACCGGCGGCACGCTGGACAAGATGGATGCCATCCCCGGCTACATCAGCCAGCCCGACGTCGCGCTGTTTCGCAAGGCGGTGCTCGAAACAGGCTGTGCCATCATCGGCCAGACCGCCGACCTCGCGCCCGCCGATCGACGGCTCTATGCGATCCGCGACGTCTCCGGCACGGTCGAATCGGTGCCGCTGATCACCGCTTCGATCCTGTCGAAGAAGCTGGCGGCCGGGCTGCAATCGCTGGTGCTCGACGTCAAGGTCGGCAACGGCGCCTTCATGGAAAAATCGCGCGACGCCACCGCACTCGCCAACAGCCTGGTTGAGATCGCCAACGGCGCCGGACTGAAGGCTTCGGCGTTGATCACCGGCATGAACGAGCCGCTGGCGTCGGCCGCCGGCAACGCCGTCGAGGTGCGCAACGCCGTTGATTTCCTCACCGGTCGGTTTCGCGACCGGAGGCTCGAGGATGTGACGCTGGCGCTGGCTGCCGAAATGCTGCAGTCGGCCGGGCTGGTATCGTCCAACCAGGATGGCATGCGGCGCGCCACCGAAACGCTCGCCAGCGGCCGCGCCGCCGCCACTTTCGCACGCATGGTGGCCGCGCTTGGCGGCCCCGCCGATTTCATCGAGAAACCGGAAAAGTATCTGCCGGCGGCGGCGATCGAATTGGCCGTCAAGGCAACCGCAAACGGCTTCGTCACCGGCATCGCCACCCGCGATATCGGGCTCGCCGTGGTCGGCCTGGGAGGTGGACGCACGCGGCCGGACGACAAGATCGACCCCGCGGTCGGCATCACCAGGCTGTTGCCGGTCGGTGCGGAGGTTGGGATCGGCGAGCCGCTGGCGCTGGTCCATGCCCGCTCATCGGCCGATGCTGAGGCCGCCGCGGCAACCGTGCTTTCGGCCTATACGGTCGGCGCCTCGAAGCCGCCCGCCGACAAGTCGGTCATCCGGCGGATTCTGCCGCGCGGCTAAAGCAATTCCAGGAAAAGTGTGAAACGGTTTTCCCGGGAAAAGCGCATAGCGCTTTCCCTTGGGAATTGCGGAAACGAACAGCCTTACTGGACGAGCAGCAGCGTGCCGTTCTCGACCTGGTATTTGTCGAGCCGGTTGAGGAAGCTCATGCCGATCAGATTGGTGCGCAGCGCCCTGTCGTCGAGCACGATGGTCTGGACGTCATTGACCGTGATGTTGCCGATCTGCAGGCGGTCGATCATGGCCACGGCCGCCTTGATGGTGCCGTTGGCGGTGTTGACCTCGCGGTTGAAGTCGGAAGCGTTCAACGACAGGCCGATTCTGCGCGCCGTCGAAATGTTGATGGCGACCAGCGTGGCGCCGGTGTCGATCATGCCGTCGACCTGACGTCCGTTGAGCTTGAAGGCCGATGAAAAGTGTCCGCGCTCGTCTGCCGCGACGACGACCTTGCGGCCCATCGGCAGCGGTGCCGCGGGCTTGTTGGGCACCGATGCCAGATTGACGTCCGGTTGGGCTTCGACCGCTTGTTTGCCCGGCACCGCCGACCTCAGCAGGTTTTCGACGAGTTGCGGATTCGACTGATACACAATCGGTATCGATGCCGATGAACCGGCGAAAACGGCGAGGATGAGAAGTTTGCGCAGCATGGATCGGCCTCGCCGCATGACCCCGGAAATCGGGATCGATTTCGGAAAGGCTCACGCGCAAATCAAAATGCTACAGCGTCCTTTGCGCGTCCGAAATGGACGCGCGGCGCCGTAGTGACAGCCGATCGTTAGGCCCGGATGGTGTTTGCCGCTTTAACGCGCGCCAAAACCGCGCCTTTGCGTAAACATTTGGTAAATCGTACCAGGTGAATTTGCCTGGTTTACTTGGTCCCGTACATGCGGTCGCCGGCGTCGCCGAGGCCCGGCATGATGTAGCCCTTCTCGTTGAGCTGGCGGTCGATCGAAGCGGTGAAGACGGGAACGTCCGGATGCGCCTTGATGAAGCGTTCGATGCCTTCGGGCGCTGCCAGCAGGCAGAGGAAGCGGATGTTGGTGGCGCCGCGCTCTTTCAGCTTGTCGATCGCCGCGATCGCCGAATTGGCGGTGGCCAGCATCGGATCGACGACGATCACCAGCCGGTCGGCGAGATCGCTCGGCGCCTTGAAGAAATATTCGACCGCTTCCAGCGTTTCGTGATCGCGGTAGAGACCGACATGAGCGACGCGGGCCGCCGGAACCAGGTCGAGCAGGCCTTCCAGCAAGCCGTTGCCGGCGCGCAGCACCGAGGCGAAGACCAGCTTCTTGCCCTCAAGCGTCGGCGCTTCCATGGTTTCCATCGGCGTTTCGATGGTCGTCGTCGTCAGTTCGAGGTTGCGGGTGACCTCGTAGCCTAGCAGCAGCGAGATTTCGCGCAGCAGCCGGCGAAAGCCGGCCGTCGAGGTTTCCTTCTTGCGCATGATGGTCAGCTTGTGCTGGACAAGCGGGTGGTCGACGACGGTGACGCCCTTCATGGTGTTCTCCTGATGCCTGCGCCCGAAAATGCGCGCATGGCCCTTTCGGACGCGCCGCGCTTCAAACTGCATGGGCGAACCCTAGCGGCAATGCGCCGGCCAAGGAACCGCTTGGCCCGCACCGACCACAGCTTTGTCGGCGGAAATCAGCGTGCCGCGCTGCTCAACCGGGCAAGAAGTGCCGTCTTTGTCTTTCTGTCGACGAAAGCGGCCTCGATGGCGGTGCGGGTGACGGCGGCCAGCGCCTTTTCGTTCATCGAGAAATGCTCGGCGGCAATCTCGTATTCCCGCTTCAGCGAGGTCCAGAAATAGGGCGGATCGTCGGAATTGAGCGTCACCTTGCAGCCGGCCGCCTGCAGGGCGGGAAATGGATGATCGGCGAAACTGTCGAACACCTTGAGCGCGATGTTGGAGCCGGGGCAGCATTCCAGCACGACGCCCTCGTCGGCGATGCGCCGGACCAGGTCCGGGTTCTCGATGGCGCGCACGCCATGGCCGATGCGGGACGGACGGATATGATCGAGCGCCGCCTGGACGGTCTCCCAGCCCGTCAATTCGCCGGCATGGATGGTGATGCCGAGCCCGGCCTCGCGGGCGATCTCGAAAGCCCTGACATAGTCCTCCATATCGCCGATGCGCTCATCGCCGGCGACGCCGAAACCGGTGACCAGCGGATGCCCGCAGCGCGCCGCGAAGCGCGCCGCCTGCTCGATCGACTCGACGCCGACATGGCGCACGCCGGTGACGATCATGCGGCCCTCGATGCCGGTCTTGGCCTTGGCGCGGGCCATGCCTTCGCCGAGCGCATCGGTATAGGCCTTGGGCGACAGGCCGGCCTTTTTCGCGTGGTCCGGCGAGGTGAACACCTCGGAATAGATGGCGCCATCGCGAGCGAGACTGGTCAGATAGTGGTCGGCCAGCCGCGCATAGTCCTCCTCGGTCCGGAACAGATCGGCGGAAAAATCATAAGCCGCCAGGAAGGAGGTGAAATCGTGCCAGACGAAGGAACCGTTCTGGATATAGGGCGAGGTGTCCTTGCCGTATTTCTGCGCCTGGCGGATGACGAGTTCGGGCGCCGCTGCCCCTTCGATGTGGCAGTGCAGTTCCGCTTTCAAAGGCATTCAACCATCCCGTCGGTCCGTCCAGGTCTCGAAAACCCGCCACCTGGAAGCGCGGCTGAACACCGCGCCTTAAACAATAGCGCCCGCACCATCGATCGGCTATGGTCCCGCCGGTTTTATGACGGATCAAAAAAATGTCAGTTGAGAGAACCACGGCCGCGGGCGGCATGGAAACCTCCTATGGTTTCAAGCGTGTAGGGGCTGGCGACAAGCAGTCCCTGGTCAACGATGTTTTCCACAAGGTCGCCAACCGCTACGACCTGATGAACGATCTGATGTCGGCCGGCCTGCACCGGCTGTGGAAGGACGCCATGGTCACCTGGCTCAATCCTCCCAAAAGGATCGGCTGGCGCGTGCTGGACGTTGCCGGCGGCACCGGCGACATCGCCTTCCGCATCGTCGATGCCAGCCACGGCAATGCCCATGCCACCGTGCTCGACATCAATGGCTCGATGCTGGCTGTCGGCCGCGACCGGGCCGAAAAGAAGGGCCTGTCCGGCAACACCGATTTCGTCGAGGCCAACGCCGAGGAACTGCCCTTCCCTGATGCCACATTCGATGCCTACACCATCGCTTTCGGTATCCGCAACGTACCGCGCATCGAGGTGGCCTTGGGCGAAGCGTTTCGCGTGCTGAAGCCCGGCGGGCGCTTCCTGTGCCTGGAGTTTTCCGAGGTCGAGATGCCGCTTCTCGACAAGGCCTACGAAGCCTGGTCGTTCAACGCCATTCCAAAGATCGGCAAGATGGTCACTGGCGACGGCGAACCCTATTCCTATCTGGTCGAATCGATCGCCAGGTTTCCCAATCAGCAGAATTTCGCGACGATGATTTCCCGCGCCGGCTTCGACCGCGTTTCCTTCCGCAACTATTCCGGCGGTATTGCAGCACTTCATTCGGGCTGGAAGCTTTGAGGCCGGGCCGCATTTCTCACAACCGACGCGTGCTATGCCGGTTCAAAGAGCCGGCAGGATCGGCGCTGCCATGAGCAATGTCAGTGCAGGATTCCGGCTCGTAAGGGCCGGCTGGGTGCTGGTCCGCGAGGGTGTCGTCGCCGCTCTGCCGGGTGAGGAGCTGTCGGGCCTGCCGAAGTTCGGATGGCGGATGGCGCGGCTGTTCACCCGCCGCCGCGCGCTGGCCTATGAGCGCAGCGACCGGCTGGCCAAGGCGGTCGTCCGGCTCGGTCCATCTTATGTCAAGCTCGGCCAATTCCTGGCGACACGGCCTGACGTCGTCGGCAACGACATGGCGCTCGATCTCGCCACGTTGCAGGACAAGATGCACACCTTCCCCAGGGCCGAGGCCATCGCGGCGGTCGAGGCTTCGCTTGGGCGCAAGATCGGCGACCTCTATACGCAATTCGGCGACCCGGTCGCCGCCGCCTCCATCGCCCAGGTCCATGCCGCCGACGCTCTCCATGACGGCATTGCCACCAAGGTGGCGGTCAAGGTGATCCGGCCCGGCGTGCGCCGCCGTTTCTTCCAGGATCTCGAAAGCTATTTCCTCGCCGCTCGCCTGCAAGAGAAATACATCCCCTCGTCACGCCGGCTGCGGCCGGTCGAGGTCACCCAGACGCTGGCCCAGACCACCAAGATCGAGATGGATCTTCGCCTCGAGGCGGCGGCTCTCTCGGAGCTCGGCGAAAGCACCAGGGATGACCCCGGCTTTCGCGTGCCGTCCGTCGACTGGGAGCGCACCGGCCGCGACGTCTTGACCATGGAATGGGTCGACGGTGTCAAGATGAACGACATTGCCGGCCTGGAGGCCGCCGGCCATGATCTGAAGGCGATCGCAGCAAACCTCATCCAGTCGTTCCTGCGCCACACGCTGCGCGACGGGTTCTTCCATGCCGACATGCATCCGGGCAATTTGTTCGTCGAGGCAAACGGCACCATCGTCGCCGTCGATCTCGGCATTGCCGGCAGGCTCGGCAAGAAGGAGCGCCGCTTCCTCGCTGAAATCCTCTACGGCTTCATCACGCGCGACTATCTGCGTGTCGCCGAGGTCCATTTCGAGGCCGGCTATGTGCCGCGCCAGCACAATGTCGCAGCCTTCGCGCAGGCGATCCGGGCCATCGGCGAGCCGATCCATGGCCAGCCGGCCGAGACCATCTCGATGGCCAAGCTTCTGACGCTGCTGTTCGAGGTCACCGAACTCTTCGACATGGCGACGCGGCCCGAATTGATCCTGTTGCAGAAGACCATGGTGGTGGTCGAGGGCGTGGCGCGTACGCTCGACCCGGCCTTCAACATGTGGAAGACGGCCGAACCGGTGGTCGGCGACTGGATATCAGGCAACCTTGGCCCACGTGGCATGATGATCGACGCGCGCGATGGCGCCAAGGCGCTGCTGACGCTGGCCCGCCAGGTGCCCGAGCTTGCGGCGCGCACCGACCGACTATCGCGCGAGATCGACCTGATGGCGGAGCACGGCCTGCGCTTCGACGAAACCACCGCCCACGCCATCGGCAAGGCCGAGGCGCGCTACAGCCGCTCCGGCCGCTGGGCACTCTGGGTAATTGCGCTGACGCTCGTCTATATCGCCTGGAAGATCATCTGAGTGCATGCAATGACAGCAATGCTGTCATTGCATGCACGCTGCTTGTTGCCTATATTAAGCGGCATGGAGCAAGACCATGAGCACGATAACAGTCCGCAACCTTGACGACAACGTGAAGCAGGTGCTCCGCGAGCGCGCAGCCGCGCGCGGCGTTTCGATGGAGCAGGAAGTGCGGGATGCCTTGCGTGAGGCGGCAATCCCAAAAACCAGGCTTGAGAATGGGGCGTGGCGACTGAAGGCTTCCCGTGACGAAATCTTGGCGCTCGGGCGGAAGCTGGAACGCCCTTTTGATCTCAAAGCGATTACTGACCATATGTGGGACGAGGGACTTCTGTGACAGTCGCGGTCGATACCTCGGCGTTGATCGCAATCCTTGGCGCGGAGCCGGATGCCGCTGCATTCGTCGACGTTTTCGGTACCTCATCTGTTGCACTGGTAAGCGCAGCGACGCTGCTGGAGGCGCATTGTGTCGCGAGCCGGTCGAGTGATGGCGTTAACGTCAACGAACTCAAACTGCTAATCGATCTTCTCGAGTTGACGGTAGTTCCTTTTGATTTAGCGCAGCTTGAAGTCGCACGGCTTGCCTACTCTCTCTATGGCCGTGGATCTCATCATCGTGCTGATCTCAACATGGGCGACTGTTTCGCTTACGCCTTGGCCAAGACGCGAAACCTGCCGCTGCTTTTCAAGGGTAATGATTTCATCCATACCGATATCGAACCGGCGCTGAAGCCGGCATGACACTGGACAGGAACTGGTCTCAGGCATGAGCCTCTCCGGCAAGCGCATCCTGCTCATCATTGGCGGCGGCATCGCCGCCTACAAGGCGCTCGATCTGATCCGCCGGCTGCGCGAGCGTGGTGCGGCGGTGCGGGTGATCATGACATCGGCGGCACAGGAATTCATCACCACGCTGTCGGCCGGCGCGCTCTCCGCCGACCATGTCTTTACCGAACTGTTCGACCGCCAGGACGAGCACGATGTCGGCCACATCAGGCTGTCGCGCGAGGCCGATCTGCTGGTGGTGGCGCCCGCCACCGCCGACCTGATGGCCAAGCTCGCAAACGGCCACGCCAACGATCTGGCCTCCACGGTGCTCATCGCCACGGACAAGCCGGTGTTGATGGCGCCGGCCATGAACACCAGAATGTGGGCGCATCCGGCCACCCGCCGCAATCGCGCGACGCTGCAGAAGGACCGCGTCACCTTCGTCGGTCCGGCCAGGGGTGAGATGGCCGAAAGCAATGAAGCCGGCGAAGGCCGCATGGCCGAGCCGCTGGAGATCGTCGCCGCCATCGAGGCACTGCTCGACGTCGGCCCGAAGTCGCTGTCGGGGCGCAAGATCATCGTCACCTCCGGCCCGACGCATGAGCCGATCGACCCGGTGCGCTACATCGCCAACCGTTCGTCCGGCAAGCAGGGCCATGCCATAGCGGCAGCGCTGGCCAGGCTCGGCGCCGATGTGCACCTCGTCTCCGGCCCTGTCGGCATTGCCGATCCGGCTGGCGTGAAGACCATCCATGTCGAACGTGCGCAAGAGATGCGGGACGCGGTGGAACAGCTCCTGCCCGCAGACGCGGCGGTGTTCGTCGCCGCCGTGGCCGACTGGCGAACCGAGAATTCAGCCGGTGAGAAGATCAAGAAGGTCGCCGGCGAAGGGCCGCCGGTGCTGCGCATGGTCGAGAATCCCGACATTCTCGCCGGCGTCGGCCATCACAGCCAGCGACCCGGCCTGGTTATCGGCTTCGCCGCCGAGACGCAGGATCTCCTGCGCAACGCCGAGGCCAAACTCAAGAAAAAAGGCGCCGATCTCATCGTCGCCAACGACGTGTCGCAGGGAAGCGGCGTCGGTTCTTCGGGCGTGATGGGCGGCGATCGCAACCGGGTGCGGATCGTGTCAAAGGCTGGCGTCGAGGAATGGCCGGAGATGAGCAAGGATGATGTGGCGGCGCGGCTCGCCGCCCTGATCGCCGAAAGGCTTAAAACGATCGTCGTTTGAGCTGAAAGACGTTCTGCTGCAGTGACGCACCGCCCTGCCGCGAGACGGCATTCAGGCGGCGCGCTTTAAGTCCTGCGGCTCTACATCAATTGGTCAAAAGCTCGGCGGTCCGGGCAAGCGCGCCGGCGAAGCCGTTGAGCGGAATGGAAAAGCTCACCGCTTGTCCGGTGTCTGCCGCGAAAGCGTCGATCTTCAGTGTGGTGCCTGATTTCAGCAGTGGCGTGACAGTCGCATCGAACACCACCGGCACCAGACAGCCGACGACCTGGCAGGTGTTGAACGCCAGGCTGCCGTCCAGCTTCTGATCGTCGATGGTCAGGCTGACCCCCTTGGCCAGCGCCAGGCCGAACGGCAACGCAAGCGTGCCCGTGGCATCCTCGCCGGTCTTGCTCGACAGCTCTATCGCCAGCAGCCGCTGATTGCTTTGCTTGTTGAATTGCTGATGCGACAGGCTGCAGGTCTTGGCCGTGCCCGATATCTGGCAATTGACCGTCCAGTCGCCGTGGGTTTCAGACAGTGCCGACGCGCCGCCGGGCAACTGCGGCGCATCCGCGGCAGCGGGTGCCGCGACCGCCCTGTCGCTCTTGGTTTGTGCCGCCACGGCCGCCACGCCGACGGTGCAGGCAACACCCAGCATCGCCACGAAATGCGCGTACTTCCTCATCAAGATCCCTCCCGCCCGGCTCCGCCTCGGGCCAGCTAGAAACTGACCTTGAGAGACGCGCTGATCGCGTTCTGTTTAACCGTTTCGCCGAAGGCGCCATTATACCTGACGGACATGCCGACGCCATTGACGCCATTCAGCTCAAGGCCGGCGCCGACCCGATACAGCGGCGAATCGACGGCCTCCGTCAAGTGCAATGCGGGGTTGCCAGGCAGATTCTCCGCCGCCGCGAAGCGACCTTCGGGGGTGACAAGCAGATTTGGTCGCTCGACCCGCTGGCCATGGCATCGCCGCGCAAACGTCCTATATCAGTGGGCAGAGTTTTTTGCGCGGGAATGAGCGAATGTCGGCACTTCGGCCATCAACGATCTTCACAGTGGCAATGCTGGCCACGGCAGTGCTGGCGGGCGTTTGCCTGCCGGCTTCCGCACAAGCGCTCAATTCCGCTACCGGCAACAATGCGCTGATCCGGCAGAACGACCTGCAAATCCTGCAAAACAGGATACAGCGGCAGCAATATCAGCAGCAACAGCGGCAGTACCGCGCCCAGGACCGCCAGATCGTTCAGCAACCGCCCCCGGTCGTGCAGCAGCTCAAGCCAAGCTGCCAGACCCAGATAATCGGCACCACCGCCGTGAGCAATTGCCGCTGACAACAAGGCCTTTTTCATTTATTTAGCCGACTTAGGTATTTCGAGTGTCTTTCGGCATATGCGAAAGTTTTGGCGGCACATGCGAAAGTTTTGGTTTTGCAACGACGCCTTGTCGCGCTATGCGGCATTGCATCGACTGGATTGACGAATGGCAGCCACCAAGAAGAAAGCCGTACGCAAGGCAAAAAAGGGCGAAAGAATCCGCCAGGTGGCGGCTGTTCCCTTTCGGCTGATCGCGCGCGGCGACATCGAGGTCATGCTGGTTACGTCGCGCACCACCAGGCGCTTCATCGTACCCAAGGGCTGGCCGATGAAGGGCAAGAGCGGGCGCAAGGCGGCCACCATCGAGGCGCAGGAGGAAGCCGGCGTACTCGGCAAGACGCTGAAGCAGCCGGCAGGCACCTATTCCTACTGGAAGCGGCTGGCCAATCGCTTTGTCCGCGTCGACGTCATCGTCTATCTGCTCGAGGTAACGGAGGAACTGGCCGATTGGCAGGAAGCCAAACGACGCCAGCGGGCCTGGCTGGCACCAGCCGATGCGGCCATGCTCATCGACGAGCCGGATCTTTCAACGTTGGTGAAGACGCTGAAGCTTCCCCAGCCTATGCAGGTGGACAAGGCGTAAAGCCTCACTCGCCGGGGTCATCGCTTTCGGGAAACGGCCGCACCGGCGTGCCGGTATAGGCCCACAGCCACTCGCGCGGCAGCGGCCCCTTGTTTCGCTCGGCCTGCTGCGACTGCTCCCAAGCATGCGCCAGGATGCCGACCGAGCGCGACAGCACGAAAAGCCCTCGCGTCAGCGGCGGCGGAAAACCGAGTTCGCCATAGATGACGGCGGTGGCGCCATCGATGTTGAGCGGTATTTTTTTCCCCTTGCGGCGTTCGACGTCAGCCTCGATCGCAGCGGCGATGTCGGCGAAACGTCCATTGACGGCACCGCGTGCGGCGAATTCGCGGATCAGTTCCAGCAAGCGCGGCGCGCGCGGGTCGACGGGATGGAAGCGATGTCCGAGTCCCGGCACATAGCCCTTCTCCTCGGCGAAGAACCGGTCGAGCCGCGCCGAGACCGCCTCATTCAGCGTCATCCCGGCATCGATCGCCACGGCAATGTCACCATAGAAGGAAAGCGCCTGCTCGCCGGCGCCTCCATGCACGTCGCCGAGAACGTTGATGGCCGAGGCCATGGCGCTGTTGATACCGACGCCGCAGGTTGCAGCCATGCGCGCGATGGCGATCGATGGCGCCTGCGGTCCGTGGTCGACGGCGGCACCGAGCGCAATGCCGAGCAGCGCGGCCTGATCCTCGCTGGGCAGTTCGCCGCGCAGCATCAGCCAGATCATCGCCGGGAAGCTGACGCGGCCGATCAGATCCTGGATCTCGTAGCCGCGCAGCCGGATGACACCAGGCCGCATCTCGATGATGTCGGTCTGCCACCATTCCTCGCCGCGCTCACGGCCTGTCTTCTTCTCCGTGCCGCTCATGCGCTTGCCTTTGTGTTGACGCGCGGTGGCAGGTCGGCGAACACCTCGCCCATATGTTCGCCGAGCGCCGGCGGCGGCTTTGTCGGCAAGGGCGCCTCGCCATCGACCATGAAGCCGCCGCGCAGAACGGTCAGCGGTTTGTCCATACCAGCCACATCGTCGAAATTCGCGGTCACCTGGCGTTCGAGGACTTGCGGCTCGGCCAGCACTTGCGGGATCGTCAGCACCCTGCCGGCAGGCACGCCGGCGCGATTGAGCATCTCTTCCCAGGCCGCAGCCGGCGCGCCCGCCAGGGCGTGCTCGATCTCGACTTTAAGCGCCGCACGGTTGCGCTTGCGCGTCTCGCGCTCGGCAAAGCGGGCATCCAGGGCCAGTTCCGGCCGGCCGATCAGCCGGCACAGCGTCACGAACTGTTCCTGCTTGTTGGCGGCGATATTGATGAGCCCGTCGCCGGTGCGAAACGCACCGGAGGGTGCCGCCGTCATGTTCTCATTGCCCATCGGCTTGGGGTCGATGCCTGCGGTCAGATAGTTGGAAACCGGCCAGCCAAGCGCGGAAAGTGTGCATTCGAGCATCGAGACGTCGAGAAAGGCACCCTCGCCGCTCGTCTTCTGCCGCACCAGCGCCGAGGCGATGGCGAACGCGCCGACCAGTCCGCCAAGCGTGTCGGCCACGGGATAGCCGACCCGCAGCGGCGCCGTTTCCGGTGTGCCGGTGATACTCATGATCCCCGACAGGCCCTGGATTATCTGGTCATAGGCGGGATTGTCGCGCATCGGCCCGGTCTGGCCGAAACCCGATATCGCGCAATAGACGAGGCCTGGACGCACCGTCTTCAGCGCCTCGTAGCCAAGCCCCAGCCGATCCATCACGCCCGGGCGGAAATTCTCCACCAGGGCATCGGCGCTGGCCACCAGATCGAAAAAGCGCTCGCGATCGGCTTGCTTCTTGAGGTCGAGCACCACCGACCGTTTGCCGGCGTTCTGCGCCAGGAACGATGCGCCCATGCCGGCGCTGTTCAGCTTTGGCGAGCCGCCGAGCTGGCGGGCCAGGTCGCCGCCTTGCGGCGCCTCGACCTTGATCACATCGGCGCCAAGCAGCGCCAGCTGATAGGCGCAGTAGGGACCGGCCAGCACATTGGTCAGGTCAAGGACGCGGATACCGGAAAGCAGTTCTGTCATGGCATCATGGATCGATCAGGCATCGCCGGGCACATGCTCCGGTCCGCGCCGACGCCGATGCTCGATGAAGGCCCAGATATGCGGGCCGGCGAGGCCGATGAAGGCGAGCGTCAGCAGCGTCAGCGACAGCTTGTGGGTGTAGAACACCGACCAGTCGCCATTCGAGATGGTCATCGCCCGGCGGAACTGGGTTTCGGCGAGCGGCCCAAGGATCATGCCGATAATGACAGGCGCGGTCGGGAAATCGAACCGCCGCATCAGGAAACCGGCCGCTCCCAGCAGATAGAGGATGACGAGGTCGATGGGCGACTGCGAAATACCATAGGTGCCGACCGTCGCGAACACCAGGATGCCGGCATAAAGCTGCGGCGCCGGGATTTTCAGCAACCGCACCCACAGCCCGATCAACGGCAGGTTGAGGATGACCAGGATGACGTTGGCGATGAACAGGCTGGCGATCAGCCCCCAGACGAGATCGCCCTGGGTCGTGAGTAGCAGCGGTCCGGGATTGATGCCGTAGCTCTGGAAGGCCGACAGCATGATCGCCGCCGTCGCCGACGTTGGCAGGCCGAGCGTCAGCATCGGCACCAGCACGCCGGCTGCAGACGCATTGTTGGCGGCTTCCGGGCCGGCGACGCCTTCGATGGCGCCGACCGTGCCGAACTCCTCCTTGTGCTTCGACAGCTTCTTTTCGATGGCGTAGGACAGGAACGTCGGGATCTCGGCGCCGCCGGCCGGCATGGCGCCGATCGGGAAGCCGATAGCAGCGCCGCGCAGCCACGGCTTCCACGAACGCCCCCATTCGGCCGCCGTCATGTAGAGCGAGCCCTTCAGCGGCACGATCTCGTCCTTGCCTGCATAGCGGCGCGAGGCCATGTAGAGCGTCTCGCCGACGGCAAACAGGCCGACCGCGGCAATGATGACATCGACGCCATCGAGCAGTTCGTTCGTGCCGAAGGTGAAGCGCGGCTGGCCGGTCTGCAGGTCGACGCCGATCATGCCGATGACGAAGCCGGCGAACAGGCTGGTCAGGCCGCGCACCGACGACGAGCCGAGCACCGCCGAAACGGTGATGAAGGCCAGCACCATCAGCGAGAAATATTCGGCCGGACCGAAGGCCAGCGCGAATTTGACCACCACCGGCGCCAGGAAGGCAACGCCCATCGTGCCGATCGTGCCAGCGACGAACGAGCCGATCGCCGACGTGGCGAGCGCCGCACCGCCACGGCCGGAACGCGCCATCCTGTTGCCTTCCAACGCAGTGACGATGGTGGCGCTTTCGCCGGGCGTGTTGAGCAGGATCGACGTCGTCGAACCGCCGTACATGGCGCCGTAGTAGATGCCGGCGAACAGGATGAAGGATGCCTCCGGCGCCACCTGATAGGTGATCGGCAAAAGCAGCGCGATGGTCAGCGCCGGCCCAAGACCGGGCAGCACGCCGATGGCGGTGCCAAGCGTGGTGCCAAGCAGGCACCACAGAAGGTTGACCGGGGTGAAGGCGACCGAGAAGCCATGTGCGAGATGTCCGAGCGTTTCCATGGCGTCAGCCCCTCAACACGGTGATGAACGCATCGATGACCGTGTTCAGCTGGTTCTCGATGAAACCGGCACCGATGTTGACGCCAAGCGCCCTGGCGAAGCCGAAATAGGCGGCCAGCGCCAGGATCAGGCCGAGCACTGCGTCACGCAGTGTGCGCTTGCTGCCGAAGCCGTAGCAGACCAGAACGAACATAATGACCGAGGCGGCGGTAAAGCCGAGCGGCTGGATCAGCACCAGGTTTGCCACCAGCCCGATAACGACGATGCCCATCGCCTTCCAGTCGGTCGGCGTTTCCTTTTCTTCCTCCGGCTGCCAGCCGCCGCGCAGCGCTGCGAGGATGAGCAGCAGCGAAAGCACGATCATGCCGGTCATGGTGATATAGGGAAAGACGGTCGGCCCGACCTTGGAATAGAGCGGCGACACCGGGATCGCCAAGGTCTGCCAGGCTACGGCCCCGGCGCAGGCGAGAAGCCCGACGCCGATCAACAATTCGGGCATGGCAAGGCGCGGCGCCGCCGCCTGAGGGTCGCTGGTGCTCATCGGTGTCCTCCCAAGGTGGCCGGCATCCTCCAGCCGACCGCATCCGCAGTTTCGCCGCATCATATGTCCATGCGGCAGGCGAGATGGGAAGGGGGCGGCACTCTAACCGCCCCCTGAAGACATCAGGCGAGGCCGAGATCCTTGAGGATCGCGGTGATGCGGGCCGTGTCCTCGGTGAGGAATTTTGCGTAGTCGTCGCCAGTCAAAAGGATGGGCGTCCAGTTGCGGTTTTTGCACTCGGTTGCCCATGCATCGCTCTTGGCCATGGTCTCGATCATTGTGACCATCGCCGCCTTGTCGGCGTCGGAAATGCCCGGCGGTGCGAAGACGCCGCGCCAGTTGAACAGCTCGACATCGATGCCGGCCTCCTTCAGCGTCGGCGCATCGATGCCGTCCTGGCGCTTGTCTGCCGAGATGGCGAGCAGCCGCAGCGCGCCCGCCTTGACCTGCTCGGAGAACTCGCCAAAGCCGGAGATGCCGGCCGCGACCTGGTTGCCGAGCAGCGCCGACAATGCCTCACCGCCGCCGGCGAACGGCACGTAGGACAGGTTTGTCGCCGGCACGCCGACCGTCTTGGCAATCAAGCCGAACAGGATGTGATCCGAACCGCCGGCGGAGCCGCCGGCGACGGGAACTTTTGTCGGATCGGCCTTGAGCGCGGCGACGAAATCAGCGGCCGTCTTGAACGGCGACTCCGCCGGCACGACCAAGGCCTCGAACTCGCCGGTGAGGCGGGCGATCGGGGTGACTTGCGTCAGATTGTTCGCGGCCTTGTTGGCAATGATGGCGCCAACCATGACCATGCCGGCAACCATCAGGGAATTGCCTTTGCCGTTCCACTGGCTGATGAATTGCGGCAGCCCGACAGTGCCGCCGGCGCCGCCGACATTGGTGATCTGCGAACCCGAGATGAGCTTTTCACTGCGCAGCACCTGGTCGATCGTGCGCGCAGTCTGGTCCCAGCCACCACCCGGTGCGGCAGGCACGAAGAGCTGTATCTGGGGCGCGCCTTCGGCGACAGCGGGAGAAAGATGCGACGTCATCAGCCCGGCACCCACGGCTGCGGTGCTCATCAAAAATCTGCGTCTGTTCAGCATGGGGATTCCTCCAAATCACGACACCTCCTCCGGTGCCCGCCAAAACGCGCCTGCATCCAGACCCGTCATCGATTTCAAGCAGATGTTACGGAGTTCTGTCAACGGAAACGATATTCTACTGGACAGAACGAGTTGGCGGCGCGACAGAGTCGCGTCGCTCGGCTTTCTTCAGCCTGGAACCGCCATGGACTCGCCAAGCAAATCGGCAAATGGGGAAATAGATCGCACCTCGGCGGACGGTGTTGCCGCGCTTGATCGGGCCATTGCCATCCTCGATACCTTCACCACGGATGACCGGTCGCTCAGCCTGGCCGAAATCGCGGCGCGCACCGGCCTCTACAAGAGCACCATCCTGCGGCTTGCGAATTCCCTTTTGCGCGGACGATTGCTCGAGCGCCTCGACAATGGGCGCTACCGCGTCGGGCCCGCGACCTTTCGGCTCGGTGCGCTCTACCAGCGTTCGGTCGTGGCGGTCGATATCCTGCTGCCGATCATGCGCGATCTTTCCGAGCGAAGCTGGGAGAGCGTTGCCTTCTATGTTCGCTCGGGCGATGTCCGCACCTGTCTCTACCGCGTCGAATCCAAGCACCCGATCCGCTACACGATACGCGAAGGCGACGTATTGCCTTTGCTGCTCGGCTCGGGCGGCCGCGTGCTCGCAGCGTTTTCGGGCCAGCAGGGCGACCCCTACGAGACCATCCGCAAGACCTGCAACTGCCTCGCCGTCGGCGACCGCGATCCCGAGACGGCGGGCGTGTCGGCGCCGGTGTTCGGCCCGGGAGGCGTCCTGCTCGGCGCCTTGACCCTGGCTGGGCCCAGCACGCGCGTCGACGCGGCATTTCTGCAGCGCATGAAGCGTCCGCTGCTCGAGGCGGCGGCCCGCGCCACCCGCGCCTTCGGCGAGGACGCCTCCATGCTGGAGCGGGCAAGCCTGGCAGCGGACGCCATGCCGTAGAATGCGTCCCGGTTGGAAGGCTCGCTTCGATCAATTTGACCAGAACCACACGGCGGTTCTTGGCGGGGCCCGCCTCGTCATCATTGCTGGCGACAGGCGCCATCATGCCGGCGCCGGCAGCAGGCAGCCTCGCCGCTCAGGTCACCGCGCCAGCAGGATTGTCGGAGTGTCATGATAGGTGGTCTTCACCACTTCCCGGTAACCGCACTTGGCAGCCACCCTCAGCGAAGCGCCGTTTTCCGGATCGATGATGCAGACGGTCTTCTCGCGCCCGAAAATCACTTCGCCCCACGCCAGGACGCGGGCAACCACCTCGGTGGCGAAGCCCGCCCCGTGCACGGCCGGAACCAGCGCCCACCCGGCCTCGGGAATGCCTTCGATCGATGGTTCCATGTCGCGCTTCAGATCGTGAAACCCGGCCTCGCCGATGAAGCGCCCGGTCGCCTTCTCCTCGATCGCCCAGAAGCCATAGCCGAGCAACGACCACAGGCCGGCGTGACGCAGGAAGCGCATCCAACTCTCTTCGCGCGTGCGCGGCTTGCCGCCGATGAAGCGGGTGACGACGGGATCGGTCCACATCGCGGCATACGCGTCGAAATCGTCCAGCCGGTGTGCCCGCAGGATGGTGCGCTTCGTTTCGATGACAGGGGCGCTGGTCGCTTGTGGATTGTTCATGGGATCTGCCTCGCACGGATCGCCAGCGCTTAGCAAATCGCCGGTGCGGCGCAAGGGGCCAGGGCAACACGGCCCATCATCCAGGCGCCGCTATGGGAATTTTGTGAGACGGTGTTATTTTTCACGGCAGGCTGATTCAACACCCTGCCAGCGCGACTTTTTTCAGGCGCGCATTGGCGCCGTCAAACCCAGGGAAAGAGCATGGATACCACCGATCTTGTGCTTGCGACCTTCCATCATCTGCTGGTGTTTTCGCTGGCGGGAATCATCGGCGCCGAATTCGCCCTGATCCGCGGCGACCTGGGCGTTGCGACACTCAAGAGGCTCGCCGGCATCGACCGCCATTACGGCGTCATCGCCGCGCTGATCATCGTCGTCGGCATCGGCCGCGTCTTCTATGGCCTCAAGGGCTGGGAATTCTATGTCTACAACTGGGTGTTCTGGGCCAAGATAGCGGCGTTCGGCGCTGTCGGCCTGCTGTCGATCATCCCAACCGTCCGCTTCATATCCTGGAACAGGCAGGCGAGCGGCAATGCCTCGTTCCAGGTGCCGGCGGCCGAGCTTGCGTCCGTGAAGACCTACATCCGAGCCGAAGCTTTCATCTTCCTGCTCATCCCGGTCTTCGCGGCGGCGATGGCGCGCGGCTACGGCTACTAGGATAGGGCTGATCAGCAGTTTGCCGTTTGCCTCCGGTTGCAATCTGCTAGCTTGCGCTAGTTGTTGCTTCATCCGCAGGCGGTGCTGAGAGGGACCCCGCGCAGCGGTTGGAGATTGATACACTGGGAGGAGATCACGATGAGAAGATTTGTCGCCACTCTGGCTGCTGCCGCGGCCGTCACGCTTTATGGGTTCACTGCCGGCGCGCAGACCTATCCCGAACGCACCATCACCGTTGTGGTGCCGTTTGCGGCCGGCGGCCCGACCGACACGGTCACGCGCCTCGTCGCCGAAGCGATGTCGAAGGATCTCGGCCAGCAGGTCATCGTCGAAAATGTCGGCGGTGCCGGCGGCACGCTGGGTGCCGGCCGCGTCGCCAACGCCGAGCCTGACGGCTATACGCTGCTGCTCCATCATATCGGCATGGCGACAAGTGCGACACTGTACAGAAAGCTCGCCTACGACACGCTGAACGCCTTCGAATATGTCGGCCTCGTCACCGAGGTGCCGATGACCATCGTCGGCCGCAAGGACCTGGAGCCGACCGACCTCAAGGGGTTGGTGGAGTACGCCAAGGCCAACAAGGATTCCATAACCGTCGCCAATGCAGGCATCGGTGCGGCCTCGCATCTATGCGGCATGCTGTTCATGAGCGCCATCAAGACGCCGCTGGTCACCGTACCCTACAAGGGCACCGGCCCGGCCATGACCGATCTCCTCGGCGGCCAGGTCGACATCATGTGCGACCAGACGACCAACACCACCAAGCAGATTCAGGGCGGCACCATCAAGGCCTATGCCGTCACCTCGCCGGAGCGCCTCGATGTGCTGAAAGACGTGCCCACGACGGTGGAAGGCGGCCTTCCCGAAGTGCAGGTCGGCATCTGGCACGGTCTCTATGCACCCAAGGGCACGCCGGCCGGGATCACCGAACGCCTGTCGAAATCGCTGCAGGTCGCGCTGAAGGACCAGAACGTCGTCGCCCGCTTCGCCGAACTCGGCACCAAGCCGTCGCCCGAGGCCGATGCGACGCCCGCCGCACTGAAGGCCAAGCTGGAAAGCGAGATCGCGCGCTGGAAGCCGATCATCGAAGCCGCCGGCCAGTACGCCGACTGAGGTTTGAATAGGGGCGCCACCAGCGCCCCTATTCGCTTGGCATCCGCTAGCCACTGCGGGCTTGGGAGAACCATCATGAAACCTTTCGCGATCGACAGGGCCAACGGCCTGTGCGCCGCCCTGTTCATCGGTTTCGGCGCATGGTTCGCGCTGCAATCGCTCGGCCTCGAAATCGGCACCGCGTTGCGCATGGGTCCAGGCTATTTTCCGCTGGTCCTGGCGATCGTGCTGATCCTGCTTGGCGCCGTCATTCTCGTCCAGGCCGTACGCGTCGAGGGCGAAGCGATCGGGCATATCGCGTGGCGCGGCATGCTGCTCATCCTGCCTGCTCCGATCTTCTTCGGCCTGACGGTGCGCGGCCTCGGCTTCATCCCGTCGATCTTCCTGACGGCGTTGATCGCGTCGTTTGCCAGCCGCCGCATGAAGCCGTTGACCGCGCTCGTGCTGTCGGCCGGCCTGACATTGTTTGCGTACCTCGTCTTCAGCTACGCGCTCGGCCTGCCGTTCCGCCGCTTCGGCCCGTGGCTGGCCCCATGGTTGGTGTCGTGAGGCGATGAGCATGGATCTGCTCGACAACCTCGCGCTCGGTTTTTCGACGGCGACGTCGCTGACCAACCTCGGTTTCTGCCTGATCGGCGTCCTTCTCGGCACGCTGATCGGCGTCCTGCCCGGCATCGGCGCCACCGCGACCATCGCCATGCTTTTGCCGATCACCTTCCAGATCGGCGACCCGGTTTCCTCCCTCATCATGCTCGCCGGCATCTATTACGGTGCCCAATATGGCGGCTCGACCACCGCCATTCTCATCAACATGCCGGGCGAATCCTCGTCCGCCGTCACCGCGATCGACGGCTACCAGATGGCCAGGAACGGCCGCGCCGGAGCGGCCCTCGCGATCGCGGCCATCGGCTCGTTCTTTGCCGGCACGGTGTCGACGTTCCTCGTCGCCATCTTTGCCCCGCCGCTGACGGCGATCGCGCTGAAATTCGGCGCGGCCGAGTATTTTTCGCTGATGATCGTCGGCTTGGTTTCGTCCGTCGCGCTCGCCCACGGCTCTATCGTCAAGGCGCTGGCCATGGTCGTGCTCGGCCTGCTGCTCGGCATTGTCGGCACCGACATCTACACCGGCACGCCGCGCTTCACGCTTGGAATCCGGGAATATGCCGACGGATTGAATTTCGTTGCGGTGGCGGTCGGCGTCTTTGGCGTCGCCGAGATCCTGCGCAACCTCGAAAACGAGGATGAGCGTTCCGTGATGATCCGCAAGGTCACCGGCCTTATGCCGACCCGCGAGGACTTTCGGCGCATGGCAGCGCCCATCGTGCGCGGAACAATCATCGGTTCGGCGCTCGGCATCCTGCCGGGAGGCGGCGCGATCCTGGCAGCTTTTGCGTCCTACACGGTCGAAAAACGCGTCTCGAAAAACCCGCAGGAGTTCGGCAAGGGCGCCATCGAAGGCGTCGCCGGACCGGAATCGGCCAACAATGCCGGTGCGCAGACCTCCTTCATCCCGATGCTGACGCTCGGCATTCCGGCCAACCCGGTCATGGCGCTGATGATCGGCGCCATGATCATCCAGGGCATCGTACCCGGCCCCAATGTGGCGACCGAACAGCCGGCGCTGTTCTGGGGCATCATCGCCTCGATGTGGATCGGCAATCTGATGCTGATCATCCTCAACCTGCCGCTGATCGGGCTTTGGGTGAAGCTGCTGACGATCCCCTATTACGTGCTCTTCCCGATCATCATGGCGTTCTGCTCGATCGGCGTCTACAGCGTCAACAGCAACGTCTACGACCTCTACGCCGTCGCCTTCTTCGGCTTCCTCGGCTACCTCCTGACCAAGCTGCGCTGCGAACCGGCGCCGCTGCTGCTCGGCTTCGTGCTCGGCCCGCTGCTCGAGGAAAACCTGCGCCGCGCCATGATCCTCTCGCGCGGCGACCCAAGCACCTTCTTGACCAGACCGATCAGCGCCAGCCTGCTGCTCATCGCGCTCGCCGTGCTCGTCATCGTCTTCCTGCCGGCGGTCAAGAAAAAGCGCGAACAGGTGTTTGTGGAGGAGAGTTGAACTACGTCGTCGTTCCGCTTCGGTCCTGGATCTCCTCGACAGGATCGAGCGGTGCGATCGGCACCAGCGGTGCCGGCACATCGGTCGTCTTGACCTCGGCCTTGCAGATGTCGGCGATGACGCAGGCCGGGCAATCCGGCTTGCGCGCCTTGCAGACATAGCGGCCATGCAGGATCAGCCAGTGATGTGCATGGCGCATATATTCGTCCGGAATGATCTTCAACAATCCCTGCTCGACCTGTTCCGGTGTCTTGCCGGGCGCCAGCCCGAGCCGGTTGCCGATGCGCAGAATGTGCGTGTCGACCGCCATCGTGTGCTGGCCGAAGGCCATGTTGAGCACGACATTGGCGGTCTTGCGCCCGACCCCGGGCAGCTTGACCAATTCATCGCGACTGTCGGGTACCTCGCCGCCATGGTCGCGGATCAGCGCCTGCGACAGCGCAATCACATTCTTCGCCTTGTTGCGCCACAGCCCGATGGTGCGGATATATTCGCCGACCCTTGCCTCCCCCAGCGCCAGCATCTTGTGCGGCGTATCGGCAGCCTTGAACAGCGCCCGCGTCGCCTTGTTGACGCCGGCATCCGTCGCTTGCGCCGACAGCACCACCGCGACCAGCAGCGTGAAGGCGTTGACATGTTCGAGCTCCCCCTTCGGCTCGGGCCGCTGGACGGAAAAGCGCCGGAATATCTCGTTCACTTCGGCCGGGCTGTAGCGTGACGCGCTTCGCACCGGCCGCGGACGCGGCTTGGCGTTCGACCCATCGCGTCGTGCGGGCAACAGCTCTTTTTTGGAAAGGGAAGAATCTTTGGACTTGGGGCTCGCCATTTCCCTCCTATAATATCCCCTCATGAGCGACACAAACGCCTCGTTTCAGGCCGACGAGCCATTCTTTCAGGCGCTACTCACCCCGCACCGGTCTCTGGGCCGGACAGGATTCCTCGTCCTGATGGGCGCGCTGCTGTTCGGCTGGCTGGTAACAGGCGCGTTTTTCCTGTCGCGCGGCGCCTGGCCGGTGTTCGGCTTCTTCGGCCTCGACGTGGCCGCCGTCTACATCGCCTTTCGCATCAACTATCGTGCCGCTCGTGCCCGCGAAGAAGTCTCGGTCTCGCGCACCAGCCTCGACATCCGCAAGACAGCCCCCTCGGGGAAATCGGAAGCGCATCGCTTCAATCCGTTCTGGGCGCGGTTTTCGGTGGCCCGTCACGCCGAGATCGGCATCACAGGGATGACGGTGGAAGGCCAAGGGCAGAACGTGCCGATCGGATCGTTCCTGGACCCCGATTCCCGCGAGAGTTTTGCCACCGCCTTTTCGCGAGCGCTGGCGACAGCCAAGGCACGCTGAGCCAGCCACGAGCGACTCCAGGGCTCGAATCCCGTGCCTATCTGGGTATGCGCCGCAAGAAGGCAAGTTTCGGGTGGCGATCGACGCCCCGAGGGGCGATATTCCGGCTCAAGGAGACAGTTCCATGAGCACACACACCGCGGTCCTCAAAAAGGACATCACGCCTGAAGGCAGCGACTACGAAATCGTGCGCCGTGCCATCGAGAAGATCAGTCTCGACTATCGTGATCAGCCTTCCCTTGAAGAACTGGCCGAGGAGGTCGGCGAGACGCCGACCGGCTTGCAAAAACTCTTCACCCGCTGGGCCGGCCTGTCGCCCAAGGCCTTCCTGCAGGCGGTGACACTGGACCATGCGCGCAGGCTGCTCGATTCCGGCATGCCGCTGCTCGAGACCTCGTTCGAACTGGGCATGTCCGGCCCGGGCCGGCTGCATGACCTGTTCGTCACGCATGAGGCGATGTCGCCGGGCGACTACAAGACACGCGGCGCCGGGCTCACCATCCGCTACGGCTTCCATTCCTCGCCGTTCGGCACCGCCCTGATCATGGCCACCGAGCGCGGGCTCGCCGGCCTCGCCTTCAGCGACCCCGGCGAGGAACGCGCCGCCTTCGCTGACATGTCCAGCCGCTGGCCGAACGCCATTTATGTCGAGGACATGACTGCTACCGGCCCCTATGCCGCCCGTATCTTCGACCCGACGCTGTGGCGCCCCGACCAGCCGCTGCATGTCGTCATGATCGGCACCGACTTCCAGGTTCGCGTCTGGGAGGCGCTGCTCAAGATCCCGATGGGTAAGGCCCGCACCTATTCCTCGATTGCGGCCAGCATCGGCGCACCATCCGCCAGCCGTGCGGTGGGTGCGGCCAACGGCGCCAATCCGCTCTCTTTCGTGGTGCCTTGTCACCGCGCCATCGGTAAATCAGGCGACCTCACCGGCTATCACTGGGGCCTGACCCGCAAGCGCGCCATTCTGGGCTGGGAAGCCGGGCAGGTATCGTAATATCGATTTTTCTCGACATTACGAAGAAAACCATGGGTATGTCGGCGTTATTAAGTATAAGCGCGATTTCCACTGTGGTTTTCGCCTTTGCAACCGAGGGCAACCTCCGGTTCCTGTAATAGTTATTTTGAACCTTTATTTTAGGTAACTCTAAATTAACCACGATAAAGTGATGATGCCCTCATATTAATCCGGACGATCCGGCTTGATAGGAGGTCCCGATGACATTGTTTCGCGTCGCCTGCGGCGCAGCTCTGCTGGTTGCCAGCATCGACGAGGCCGCGTTGGCCGCGACGCAAAATGTCATCTTCAATGGCACGATCGCGCCCACGTGCACGCTTGTCGTTGCCACCAACGGTACGATGACGGCCAGTCCCGATCTCCAGTCCCTCGGTTCCCACAACAGCGGCGGCTCGGCTGGAACCGTGACGCTGACGACGACCGGAGGTGTGTCGCTGAGTGTCGACCCGGTCACCACCATGACGGTGCCATCGGCAGACAGCACGTCGACGACCTGGACGCCCACCTACTCAGCCGCCGGCGCGCATGCCATCGGTGAGACCGGCTCGGCAAGCAGCATCACCACCCCCGGCGCCGACCTCGTTTCGGTCCACCTCGCCGGCACCAAGGGCGGCAGCAATCGCTTCGCCAACGGCAATTATCAGGCAACGGTAACGCTGCGCTGTGAATGACGCGAGCGAAGGAGGGGGTCGTGAAACATGCTCGAATCCTGGCGACGGCACTGGCCGTCGGATTGGCGCCCATTGCCGCCAAGGCCCAGTCGATGTCGCCGATGCGTGGCGAGATCAACAGCTTCACCGACGTCTTCGCGGTTCGCGTGTTCCCCGCCAATCCCTACGACCGGAAGATCCGGGTCGAAATCCACGTCTACGATCAGGATTTTCAGCCGGTAGATGCCAGAATCTCTCCAAATGTCTTCCAGCTGGCTTCCCAGGCCTCCCGGTCTGTCCTCGTGGTTGTGCCTTTTGACGGCGCCACCGAGCGTAAAGTGCGTATCTGTACCGAAAGCATCCCCTTTCCCAATCAACAGACGCAGATAAGGGCACAGATATGCGGAAAGTTTTTTGGGCGCCGCAAATCCTGACATTCGCGCTCGCGGCTGCGTCGGCGGCTATCTCGCCGGTACTGGCCGAGGATGTCTACAACCTCAATCAGAACGAGAGCGGCTTCAACCTGCCCGGCGTCACCTTGCCTCAGGGCCAGGACGAGGTCCATGCCGCGGACGGCACCACTTGCCGGTCCGCCGTCTCAGGCTCCGGCGCCTATGTCGATCTCGGCGTCATCAGAGGCAACAGCCAGTCCAACAATGATGTCGCCACTTACGGCCGCGTGGTGATCCCGATCGGGCGTACGCCGAAGCGCGTCGATTGCAGCCGTCTCTATGAACTTGAGGTCGAGCGCCTGCAGCTGGAGCTGAAGCTCCTCAAAATGGGCCTCGGCGCCGACGGCCAGACGGCGAGCGTGGCCGCCAGCGCCCCCACGGCCGCATCACCGGGGTGGGCCAACGAAGGCTGGAGCATCAGGACCGGAAGTGGTGATGGCAAGAAAAAGAAGAAGCAGTAGTCGCGCGCTGCTTGCGATGGCAGCACTTGCCGGTTCCTGCCTTCCGGTGCAGGCGGCGATCATCGGCACCTGCACCATCATGGTCGGGGCGTCCGGAACGATGAAGGCCAATCCCGCCATCAGCATACTGGGCTCCAAACAGGCAGGCGGATCGAGCGCCAGCGCCACCGTGGTGGCAAGCTCCCTGTTGTGCTCGATACTTAACTTGCTTGACTGCTATTCGGTTTCGGCGCCGGCGCCTGCCGCATTCTCGTCCGCGCCGAGCGGCGGCGGCACCAACGTGACCTTCGCTTCGGTCTTCCGCCTCGATGGCTCGGGGGCCGATGTCAACGGAAGTGTGCCGCAGAGGGTTGCCAACGGCACCCACACGATGCAGGTCGACCTCACCGCCACCAGGTCGAGCGGTATCTTTCCCGCCGGCAACTATCAGGGCACGGTCACCGTGCGCTGCGAATAAAGCCACGACACCCCAAATCGGGCTGGACCATGCGCGTGGTCTGGCAAGCCGCGGCCTTACAGGTTAGCTTCCGCGCAATCGGAACGACCTGCGTTCGCTTGGACGCACAAGGATGCTCCGACATTTGAATTGCGTTGCCAGGAGGCCTTGCTTGATTATCGTCATCGGCTCGATCAATCTCGACCTTATCGCCAAGGTCGACCGCTTGCCGAGCCCCGGCGAGACGGTAGGCGGCTCGGCCTTCACCACCGCGCCCGGGGGCAAGGGCGCCAACCAGGCGCTGGCCGCCGCACGCGCCGGCGCCTCGGTGCGCATGGTCGGCGCCGTCGGCAGGGACAGCTTCGCCGCCGAGGCACTGGCATTGCTGCGCGACGGCAAGGTCGACCTGTCCGGCGTTGCCGAGACTCACGCCTCGACCGGCACGGCACTGATCATGGTCGCCGACGACGGCGAGAACATCATCGCCGTGGTGCCGGGCGCCAACGCTTCCGTAGTGCCCGGCGATCTCTCCAAGGCCTTTCTGAAAAAAGGCGACGTCGTGCTGCTGCAAAATGAGATTCCGCTGGCCACCGTCGACGCCGCCCTCGACCAGGCAAGGGCGGCCGGCGCCATCACCGTGCTCAACACGGCGCCTTTCCAGGGGCAAGCAGCCGGCTTTCTCGGCAAGGCCGACTATGTCGTCGCCAACGAAACCGAGTTCGACCTCTATGGCGAAGCGCTGTCGCTGCAAGGCCGCGACCGGGCGGCCCGCATGCGCGACTTTGCCGGAAAGACCGGCCGCACCGTCGTCGTCACGCTCGGCGGCGACGGCGTGATGGCGGCGACACCGAGTGATTTCCTCACCGTTCCGGCACGCAAGATCACCCCTGTCGACACGGTCGGGGCCGGCGATACGTTCTGCGGCTATTTCGCCGCCAGCCTGTCGTCGGGCCTCACGCTCGAACAGGCGCTGGCGCGCGCCGGCGCGGCCGGCTCGCTGGCCTGCCTGAAGCCTGGCGCCCAACCGGCGATCCCGCTCGCCAAAGACGTCGATCAGGCGCTGCAGGAAACCCGTTAAAATGCTGCGTCCTCAAACGAAACATGCCGTGCCGCCGGCAAGCGACATCTGCCGCCTGTCCGCGATCGAACTCGCCGGCGCGATCCGGGAGAGAGAGCTTTCCGTGCGCGAGGTGGTGGTGGCATTCCTCGATCGCATCGAGGCGGTCAATCCGCTGGTCAACGCCATCGTCTCCTTGCGCGATCGCGCCGATATCCTGCGCGAAGCCGATGCGGCCGATGCCAGCCTGTCGCGAGCCGAAGCGGCGGGGCCGCTCTTCGGCCTGCCCATCGCCATCAAGGATCTCGCCTCGACCACGGGCCTCAGGACCTCCTTCGGCTCGCCGATCTTCGCCGATTTCGTGCCGCAGGAAGACGACTTCTTCGTCGAGCGCATCCGCAATGCCGGCGCCATCATCATCGGCAAGACCAACGTCCCCGAATTCGGGCTTGGTTCCAACACCTACAACGCCGTGTTCGGGCCGACGCTGAACGCCTTCGGTCCGGCCCTGACCGCCGGCGGCTCGAGCGGTGGCGCGGCCGTTGCCCTGGCGCTCGACATGGTGCCCGTCGCCGATGGCAGCGACTTCGGCGGCTCGCTGCGCAACCCGGCCGCCTGGAACAATGTTTTTGGCTTCCGCCCGTCGCAAGGACTTGTTCCCGGCGGACCCGATTTTGAAGTCTTCCATGCGCAGATGGGCGTCGACGGACCGATGGGCCGCAACGTCCGTGACATGGCACTGCTGCTCGATGTGCAGGCCGGTTACCACCCGCACGCGCCATTGTCCTACGAGAAACCCGGCTCGTTCCTCGAAGGGCTTGGAATACCGGCAACTGCTGGCCGCATCGCCTGGCTCGGTGACCTCCGCGGTCATCTGCCGGTTGAAACAGGCATTCTCGGCCTGTGCGAGGCGGCACTTGGCCGCTTTGCGGAAGCGTCCTTCACGACCGAACCCCTGCTGCCGGATTTCGATTTCGAAGCGCTGTGGCAGGCCTTCGTGACGCTGCGCCAGGCCAGCAGCGGCTGTGCGCTCAAAACCCACTATGACGATCCCGCGAAGCGCGGTCTGCTCAAGCCGGAAGCCATCTGGGAAGTGGAGAACGCAATGCGGCTGACGGCGCCGCAGATCCGCGCCGCCTCCGTGACCCGTACATCGTGGCATCGCATGCTGCTGTCGATCTTCGACCGCTATGACCTGATTGCGCTGCCGACGGCGCAGGTCTTCCCCTTCGACATGGGCACACATTGGCCCCGTGAGGTCGCCGGACGCGCAATGGACAGCTATCACCGCTGGATGCAGGTTTCCGCCTTCGCGACCTTGGGCGGCTGCCCGGCAGTCAACGTGCCGGTCGGCTTCGACGACAAGGGTAGGCCGATGGGCATGCAACTGATCGGGCGGCCACGCGGCGACCTCGCCGTGCTGAAGGCGGCGGCCGCCTATGAGGCAACGCTGCCCTGGCCGGCCGGCGCCTGAATCGGGCGGACTGGCGTGTCGCAGGGCGCCGCGTAACGGCTTGCACCGGCTGCGCTGCTATGCATGATTATCATCGGTTGCGCCGCATCGGCGGCATTCCTGGGGAAAAACCATGTCGCTGGAACTCTACGCTGCCTATGTCCTCGCTTGCATCGTCATCATCCTGGTGCCCGGTCCGACGGTCACGCTGATCATCGCCAACAGCATTCGCCATGGCTCGCGCGCCGGCCTCGCCAATGTCGCCGGCACGCAGGCCGGGCTTGCCGTGATGATCGCCATCGTCGGCATCGGCCTCAACACGCTGATCGCAGGCATGGGCCACTGGTTCGAGTGGGTTAGGCTGATCGGCGCGGCCTATCTGATCTGGATGGGTGTGCAGATGTTCCGTTCCAAAGGCACGCTGAACGCCGATGGAACGGCCAGGAAACCGCGCGGCGGCTTCTTCCTGCAGGGCCTGCTGGTGGCGCTCAGCAACCCCAAGACGTTGATCTTCTTTGGCGCCTTCTTTCCGCAGTTCATTTCGCCGCAAGGCAACTACTCGCTGCAGATCGCCATCATGGGCCTGACCGCCATGATCTTCGCCGCCTTCTCGGATTCGACCTATGCGCTGGCCGCCGGCCGCGCCGGGCGCCTGTTGTCGGCCGGCCGCATAAAACTTTTGTCGAGGATCAGCGGCAGCTTCATGGTCGGCGGCGGCCTGTGGTTGGCGTTTTCAAAGGCGAAGTAAGGTGCGCCTCTTCCCTCGCCCCGTTTACGGGGAGAGCGTGGTCGCGAAGCGATCGGGTGAGGGGCAACGCCGGGTCTGCAGACAAAATATTAACGTTTGTGCCGCCCCTCATCCCCCTGCCGGGACCTTCTCCCCTTAAAGGGGGAGAAGGGAAGCTTTTAAAGCCGCCCCAGCCTCTCCACCAGCAACGCGAAAAACCCATCATGGTCGATGTCGCGCATCACCATGGCGTTCTTCGGCCGCTTGGTGACGCCCCACCAGTCGATCACGGTCATCCCCATGGTCAGTTCCGAGGCGGTTTCCACGCTGACGTTGCAGTTGCGGCCCTTGAACAGGTCCGGCTTCAACAGATAGGCGATGACGCAAGGGTCGTGCAGCGGGCCGCCGTCGGTGCCGTATTTCTCCTCGTCGAAGCGCTCGAAGAACTCCAGCATCTCGGCGGTGGCGGTGCCGACCTTGGTGCCGAGCGCGCGGAAGGTTTGCGTGCGCTTGGCAGTGGTCAGCGCCTTATGGGTGACATCGAGCGGCATCATCACGATCGGGATGCCGGATTTGAGCACGACATCGGCGGCCTGCGGATCGACATAGATGTTAAATTCGGCGGTCGGGGTGACGTTGCCGCCTTCGAAGAAGCCGCCGCCCATCAGCACGATTTCCTTGATGCGTGGTGCGATGCGCGGCTCGCGGATCAGCGCCAGCGCAATGTTGGTGAGCGGGCCGAGCGCGCAAAGCGTGATCGTGCCGCTTTCTTCGCTCATCAGCGTCTGGACGATGAAATCGACCGCGTACTGGTCCTGCAGCTTCATCGTCGGTTCGGGCAGTTGCGGTCCGTTGAGACCGGTCTTGCCATGCACTTCCTCGGCGGTGACCAATTCGCGCATCAGGGGCCGGATGGCGCCGGCATAGACCTTGATGTCCGGACGGCCAGCCAACTCGCAGATCTTGCGGGCATTCTTTTCGGTAAGCTTCAGCGGCACGTTTCCGGCAACGGCTGATATGCCGACGATCTCCAGTTCGGAGCTGCCGAGCGCCAGCAATATGGCGACGGCATCATCCTGACCGGGATCCGTGTCGATGATGATCTTGCGTGACTGGGGCATTTCAATTCCTTGTTTGGCGAGGTCGTGGGCTTGAACCGATCCGATCGAAACATCCAAATGACGCCGAAGCGGCCGCGAGCTGCCATGCCGAACCGCTCGACCGGGGAAGACGATCCCCGACCTGCGCGCTTCTCCTTGCATCTGCTCGCCGTTTCAAGCGCCATGCCGATCATTCCTGTGAGTCCACGGCCTGGTCTTTTTGGGCGGGTCTGTTGACGGCTTGAACTTGGTCGCGGGGCGGACCATATCAAGGCCATCGGGAAAAATGCCATCTGGGTTTTTCCACTTTATGTCGCTCTTGAGAGGACAATGTAACATGAGCCGAATGACGCCCTTTTCCAGCCCGCTTCTCCTTGGTTTCGACGCCATGGAAAAGACCCTGGAACGCTTGGCGAAATCCGGCGACAGCTACCCTCCCTACAACATCGAACGCCTCAGCGGCGCCGACGGCAAGACCGAAAGGTTGCGCATCACATTGGCGGTCGCCGGTTTCGCCGAAAGCGATCTCGATGTCACCACGGAGGAAAACCAGCTGGTCGTGCGCGGCCGTCAGACCGACGACACCGAGCGCGAATTTCTTCATCGCGGCATCGCCGCGCGCCAGTTCCAGCGCTGTTTCGTGCTGGCCGACGGCATGCGGGTGATCGCGGCGGAGTTGAAGAACGGTCTTTTGTCGATCGACCTCGATCGGCCGGAGTCCGAACGGCTGGTACGGAAAATAAACATATCGGTGAAAGACTGATCTTTACCACTGCATCGGCCGGAAAATCGGCACCGATTTTTCGAAAGCACGATGCAGCAAATTGAATGGCTCTCATGCGGGATGGCCTTGAGCGGCGTCCTCGCGCCAAGGAGGCTTTGAAATGACCAGAACTGAAAACATCACCATGACCAATGGCGAATTCGCTCATCTCGGCGAAGGCTCGGTCGCTTATCTCAGAAAGGTCTCGAGCGACGAATTGCTCGGCCGTTTCCCCAATCTCGGCGAAATCGCCCCCGGCATGGAACTGTGGGCGCTGTTTGCCGCCAATGGCCAGCCGATCCTGCTTTCCGATGCGCGTGACCGCGCTCTGGCCGGTGCCATGGAAAACGATCTGACCACGGTCGCCATTCACTGAGAGCGATTTCCCGCTGAAACGGAAAAGGGCCGCCCATGGCGGCCCTGTGGCGATATCATTCTCGAAATTCAGGCCGCGTGCGAAGCCTGGGTGTCCGATAAAAGCGCGTGGATAGCCGTGGCGTCGCGCGTACCCCTGATCTTGGCCACCGTGTCGGCATCGCGCAGGACCCGCGCGATGCGCGACAGTGCCTTGAGGTGGTCGGCGCCCGCCCCTTCCGGCGCCAATAGCAGAAACACCAGATCGACGGGCTGATCATCCAGCGATTCGAAATCGACAGGCGTCTCCAGCCGGGCGAAAACACCTGCGATGCGCTTCACGCCGGCCAGCTTGCCGTGCGGAATGGCGATGCCGTTGCCGACGCCGGTCGAACCCAGCCGCTCACGCTGCAAGATGGTGTCGAACACCTCCCGCTCCGGAATGCCGGAAATCGCCGCTGCCCGTTCGGACAGCAATTGCAGCAGCTGCTTCTTGGAGTTCGCCTTCAACGCCGGCAGTATCGCCGGAACGTTGATAAGATCGCTCAGATCCATGCTTGAAAATCCCTTGTTCGCCTGCCGTCACCAGTCCCCACCCCTCGTGCGGCCGGCTCTTATCCCAGTGCGACCGTGGTCGTCACGTCCGTGCGACCATTGTCGTCACGCTTGCGCGACCTTGGTCGTCGACGGGTCGATCCAGCCGATATTTCCATCGGGTCGGCGATAGACGATGTTGAGATGGTCGGTTCCCGCATTGCGGAAGACAAAGACCGGGCTGTCCTTGGTGTCGAGCTCGATGACCGCCGACGCCACCGACATGGTCTTCAGCGTCATGGTTGATTCGGCGACGATGGCGGGCGCGAAATTCTCCGGAATGTCCTCGTCGTCATCGGCAAGCGGCGCCATCACCGTGTAGGCTATGTCGGTCGGCTGGCCGTTGGCGGCGCCCGAATTGTGCGATTTCAGCCTGCGCTTGTAGCGCCTCAGGCGGGTTTCCAGACGGTCCGCCGCCGCCTCGAAGGCAAGCGTCGGATCCTGGGCATCGCCGGTGGCCTGCAGCGAAGCGCCGGAATCCAGCCGGATCATGCAGTCCGCCGAATAGCGCGAGCCCGATTTGATGACCGTGACATGTCCGGCAAAGCCGCGATCGAAATATTTGCCGATCGCTTCGCCGACGCGATCATTGATGCGTGTCCGAAACGCATCGCCGATGTCCATGTGTTTTCCCGATATGCGCAGATTCATCTGAAAACTGACCTTCCTTGCTCAGGCTTCAAACTGGCCCGAGTTTATACTCGTGATCCGTGCGCACAAGCTTTGCGGCGTCACTTGCGCCGATTTTAAATCCAAACTTTCCGGTTGATCACAAGCCGCCCTTTGACCGTCCCGAGGCCAACGTCGTGACGGACCATCCGCATGCGGGCATCTAGCCCGTCTCATGCGGGCGGGCTTCTAGCCACTTCACCGCGGCTTGTCAATGAAGCGCCGGCCTGTGGAAAATCGACCCGCTCAGCGCCCGGCGCTGGCCATCGCCCGTTTCTCGCGTCGGCGCTGCACCGAAGAGGGGATATTCATGCCTTCCCGGTACTTGGCGACCGTACGCCTTGCAATGTCGACGCCACTTTCACGCAACATGTCGACGATTGCGTCGTCGGAAAGCACGTCGACGGGTTTTTCCTCGTCGATCAACTGCTTGATGCGGTCACGCACGGCTTCCGAGGAATGCGCATCGCCGCCGCCCGACGCGGCGATCGAGGCGGTGAAGAAATACCGGAGCTCGAACACGCCGCGCGGCGTCAGCATGTATTTGTTGGCTGTGACCCGGCTGACCGTCGATTCGTGCATGCCGATGGCGTCGGCCACCGTGCGCAGATTGAGCGGCTTCAGCTGCCGCACGCCATGGACGAGGAAGGCATCCTGCTGGCGAACGATTTCCGAGGCGACCTTGAGGATGGTCTTTGCCCGCTGGTCGAGGCTGCGCGTCAGCCAGTTTGCATTCTGCAGGCATTCGGCCAGAAAATCCTTTTCCGCCTGGTTCTTGGCCTGCGGTGAGACCTGGGCGAAATAGATATGGTCGACCAAAACCCGCGGCAGCGTTTCGGCATTGAGTTCGACCGTCCAGCTGCCGTCATTGGCCGCGCGCACCTCGACATCGGCGACGATCGCGTCGCTGGCGCCGCCCGAAAACGCCATGCCCGGCCGGGGATCGAGCGCCCGGATCTCCGCCAGCATGTCGAGCAGATCCTCCTCGTCGACACCGCAGATCCGTTTCAATGCGTGAAAATCACGCCGTGCCAGGAGTTCGAGATTGGCGACCAGCGCCTTCATCGCCGGATCGAGCCGGTTGCGCACCGCAAGTTGCAGCGACAGGCATTCGGCTAGGTCGCGGGCAAACAGGCCGGCCGGCTCGAAGGTCTGACACACCGCCAGCACCTTCGCCACGGCAGCGGCATCCGCACCGAGACGAGCGGCGATCTCGGCCAGGTCGGCACGCAGATAGCCGGTCTCGTCAAGGCCGTCGGCGAGTTCGGCGGCGATCAGCCGTGCAGCCGGATCGGCGAAGGCTAGCGCCACCTGTTCACCGACATGGTCGCGCAGCGTGATCGTCGCGGCCGCCATATCGCCCGCATCAAACCACTCGGATGAGGAACCCGCGCCATTGCCCGAAGCCGACTTCCATTGTGCCGTCAGGTCGGGACCGAGCCGCTCGCTGGTGCCCGGGTCGTCGGGAAACAGGTTTTCCAGCGACGTGTCGAGCTTGTCCGAGATCGCCTCGGCGCTCCACTGCGTCTCGTTTTCGAACCAGTCGCCTTCGGCGGCGGCTTGCGGCTCCGCCTCGATCTTCTGCGCCTGGTCGCTGGCGGCATCGTCCTGCGGCTCGGCGCGTTCCAGCAGCGGGTTGCGCTCGATTTCCTCGTCGATGAAATGCTCAAGCTCGACATGGGTGAACTGCAGCAGCCGAATCGACTGCATCAGCTGCGGCGTCATCACCAGCGACTGCGATTGTCGTAGCTGTAGTTTGGCCGCCAACGCCATGGTTCGGTTTCAAACGCCTCGTCTACGCATCCCGACTTCCGGGCAAGAATTTTGCAGCCGGCCATAAAAACTGGCCCGGCTTTTGCTTGTCAAGGCAATTGGTAGCAAAACGCGCTTACCGGAGCGTTATCCCGGAGCAAAATCGAGAAAAAAGCGCCGCGCGAACCGCAAAAATCGTGTCAGGAAACAAATTTCACGCTCAGAGCGTAAAACCCTCGCCGAGGTAGAGTCGCCGCACATCCGGGTTTGCCACCACTTCGTCGGCCCTTCCATGGGTCAGCACCTGGCCGGCATGGATGATGTAGGCGCGGTCGATGAGGCCGAGCGTTTCGCGCACATTGTGATCGGTGATGAGGACGCCGATCCCGCGCGCCGTCAGGTGGCGCACCAGTTGCTGGATATCGGCGACGGCGATCGGATCGATGCCGGCGAAAGGCTCGTCGAGCAGCATGTAGGCCGGACGTGTCGCCAGCGCCCGCGCGATTTCCAGGCGTCGCCGCTCGCCGCCCGAAAGCGACATGGATGGCGCCTTGCGCAGATGGCTGATGTGGAATTCCTCGAGCAGTTCGTCGAGATTGCGCTCGCGCACTTTGCGGTCCTTTTCGACCACTTCCAGCACCGCGCGGATATTCTGCTCGACATTGAGGCCGCGGAAGATCGACGCTTCCTGCGGCAGATAGCCGATGCCGAGGCGTGCGCGACGGTACATCGGCATCGACGTGACGTCGAAGCCGTCGATCTCGATCGTGCCTTCATCCACCGGCACGAGGCCGGTAACCATGTAGAAACAGGTCGTCTTGCCGGCGCCGTTGGGGCCGAGCAGTCCAACGGCCTCGCCGGCGCGCACGCCGATGGTGACGCCGCTGACGACCTTGCGGCCCTTGTAGCTCTTGGTCAGCCCCTTGGCGATCAGGGTTCCCTTGAACTTTCCCGCATCGACGGTCACCGTGGCGGGCGCCGAAAGCTTGCCGGCGGCCCGTCCCGGAAGACGCGCCGTCAGCGACGACAGGCTGGCCATCAGGGGTTCGTCGCTCCCGATTTCGGCGGCGGCGTGATCGACATCTGGACGCGTTGCCCAGCGCATGGATCCACCTGAGCCAGCCCGCTTTTCATCTGCACGGTAAGCTTGCAGCCCACCAGAACATTGTCGTTTTGCGACAGAACGACCTTTTTGCCCGAAAGCACCAGCACCTGGCTCTTCATATCGAAGCTGCCTTGATCGCCGGTCGCGACCTGCGCATCCGACTTGATATAAACCTTGTCGGAGATCTCCAGGTGATCGATGTTGGCCGAGCCCGTCATCGCCGCACCCGCGGCCTCCGTGCCCTTGGCAGCGGCGTTGGGGTCCTTGACGTAGTAGACCGTCATCTTGCCGGCCTTCATCAATGTCGGCCCCTGGACGACGCTGACATTGCCCGTGAAGATGGCGACACTGTCGGCCTGGCGGACTTCCAGCTTGTCGCTCTCGATCTGGATCGGCTTGTCGCCGGACAGTTTGAGGCCTGATTGACTGGTCGTCTGCGCCCATGACGGCACGAGTCCGAGCAGCAGCAACGCTGAAGTTGCAGCCGCGAGCCGCGTCGAACTACTGAGCCGCATTGGTTTCTCCGCTGTTTCCCTGTGCCGCCTTCAAGGCGGCGGAATCGATGTTGACGCGCACTTTGTTCTCGAAAACCAGAACCTTGCCATTGTCCTGGACCGACATCGTATCCGCCGTGATCCGCGACCCGCCACGGCTGACATCGACGGGATCTCCCGTCTTCATAGTGCCTTTGCCCATGTCGAGGAAGACCGATTTGAACTTGGCCTGCATGCCGTCGGTCGTGGTGATCGTCACGTCGCTGGTCAGGTTCATCGTATTGCCGTCGCGATCGTAGGTGCCGTGCGAGGCCTTGACCGCCGCCACATTGTCGGGCGCGATCGGCACCTTGGCGTCGATGCCTTCCAACTCGATGATACCTTGCGTGCTGACATCCTGAATGGCACGCAGCGCCGTCATCGAATAAGGCTGCTTCTGCTTGGTGAAACCGTTGAGCTTGGGATTGGCCATCACCAGCTTGCCGTTGGAAAAGGCAGTGCCTTCCGCCTGAACCTTCACGGCGACGGGTGCGGCGAGATAGGAATAGACCGGGAAAGCGACCGCTATCAGTGCCGCGGCCACTGGCACGGCAAATTTGAGAACGCGCACGCGGCGCGAATGACGCTGTGCACGGTCGAAAGCATCGCCGCGCGTCCGACCGCCCGCCGGGGGAGCCAACACCGCCTCGGCGTTGGTTGGTTCAATAGGTCGCGCTAACATTCACTGCTTTCTTCTAACCCTGCCCGCCCTTGAGCACCGCCTATAGGTGGGACGCCGGCGCTTTCAAGCAAGCACAAGCCCACGAAAACTGCAAAAGTGTGACAACCGCCTTTGTACAGACGAAAACGAAGTCCGCACAACTGCGTGTTCTCCATAGCAGAAACAGACACGCGGCGTAAAATTTATCAGCGCCTGTCTCGCCGCCCGACCTCGCGGTGATTGCCCAAAAACGTGAGGGGAGATGTCGGATGCCCCGCCTAGCCAGCCTGGTCGATCGTGTATGCGGCGTTGCCGATCACGTCGGCGGGACGCTTTTGGCTTTAGATCCGGTCGGCGTCAGGCCGCCTTCCGCTGTATGAGACCAACAAGAACGGTGCGCATTCCCGAATACGATGGGCTGCCAATTTTCACTTCCCAATCAGTGTTGCGTTTCCGAGGGTGCTACACATTACGCAACGCTTGGCGGAATGTGTTCGGGTCGACGCCTACAGTTCGAGCCATATCTTCGGCGGTTGTGTGTTTGGCGATCATGAAATCTCCTATGCCTTTTGCCTGTATATAGGGCGTTTGCGCAACTCGGCCAAAGGATTAGCCGTTTGCGCAAACTTCAGACTGAGACAATGCCGGAAAGAGAACTGCTTCCCGATGAGAGGATCATGGTCTAAAAGCGTCCCCTTCCGCCGACTGAAAGGCTGACCATGGCACTGAGAGCCGACGACCTGATCGACCGCCGCCGTTTGCGGCGCAAGCTGACATTCTGGCGCGTTGTCGCCATAGGCATCGTGGCCCTTGGCGTGATTGCGCTTTCAACCTGGTTCTATGGCGACGATTTCGGCGGCTCGACGGTCGACCATATTGCCAAGGTCAAGATCGAAGGCACGATCACCGAGGACGAGGAACTGATCAAGCGCCTGGAAACCATCCGTCTTTCATCGAAGGTGAAAGGGGTGATCCTGTCGATCGATTCGCCTGGCGGCACCACCGTTGGCGGTGAATCGATCTATGAAGAAGTGCGCAAGCTGGCCGCCGACAAGCCGGTGGTGGCGGAAGTCGGCACGCTCGCCGCATCGGCGGGCTATATGATCGCCAGTGCCGCCGATCACATCGTTGCCCGCAAGACCTCGATCGTCGGCTCGATCGGCGTGCTGATCCAGTATCCCGACGTCAGCGGCCTGATGGACAAGCTCGGCGTCAAGCTGGAGGAGGTGAAATCCTCGCCGCTGAAAGCCGCGCCCTCTCCCTTCAAGCCTACCAATGACGACGAGCGCGCCATGGTTCGCAAACTCATCCTCGACAGTTACAACTGGTTCGTCGACATCGTCGCCGAACGCCGCAAGATGACCCGCGAACAAGCGCTGATGCTTGCCGACGGCTCGATATTCACCGGGCGCCAAGGCGTTGCCAACGGGCTGATCGACGCTGTCGGCGGCGAGGCCGTAGCGGTCGACTGGCTGGCCACCAAGGGCGTCGATGCCAAGCTCAAGGTCGTCGAATGGAAGGATACCGAACGGCGCGGCGGCTTCCTGTTCTCGAAAGCGATGGCGCAAACCATCAGCAGTGCGCTCGGCCTGCCCGCCTACAGCGGCGACGTCATCCATGAACTCGGAGCCGACCGCTTGTTTCTTGACGGTCTCGTTTCCGTCTGGCACCCTTGATACGCCGTTTGGGGCAAGTGAAAAAAGCAAATAAAATCATCCTCATAATTTTGACCGCACTGCTTTCACGGGGACCCGTCTCATGATCAAGTCCGAACTTGTGCAGATTATTGCCACGCGCAATCCGCATCTTTTCCTGCGCGACGTCGAAAACATCGTCGGCGCCATCTTCGATGAAATCACCGATGCCCTTGCCGAAGGCAACCGGGTCGAGTTGCGTGGCTTCGGCGCTTTTTCGGTGAAAAATCGTCCCGCCCGCACCGGCCGCAATCCGCGCACCGGCGAATCCGTCGAGGTCGAGGAGAAATGGGTGCCGTTCTTCAAGACTGGTAAGGAACTGCGTGAAAGGCTGAACGGCGGCAAGTAGGCGCGACGTCAGCGCCTGACGGCCTTTCGGACAGGCCAGCTTCCGACGGAAAACATCATGTTCAATCGCTTCATGCTCATCGCGATCTTCGTGCCCCTGGCGATCATCCTGATCGCACTCGCCGTTGCCAACCGCGAACTGGTCGCCTTCACGCTGGATCCGTTCAACCCCGGCAATCCGAAGCTGACCCTGACTTTGCCGCTGTTCATCTTCCTGTTCCTGGCACTCGCCATCGGCATGATCGTCGGCAGCCTGGCAACCTGGGTCAAGCAGGGCCGCTATCGCAAGCTGGCGCGCCAGCGCGGCGTCGAGGCCGAGAACCTGCGCCAGGCGGTCAGCCGTGCGCCGGCGGTACCGCAAAGCCCGGCCCAGGGATCGGCCCAAGGGTCCGCCCAAGGATCGGCATTGCCGAAGCCGACCGCTTGAACCGCCCGCAGGCGGCTTTGTCCCTACGGAGTTTTTCATGCTGACCATTTCGGCCGCAGAGGTCGACCATGCGCTGACCTTTCCCGGATTGGTCGAGACGCTGCGCACGGCGTTTCGCGACGGTGCGGTGCAGCCGGTCAGGCACCATCATACGATCGAGCGGCCAGATGGTGCCGCCTCCACACTGCTTTTGATGCCGGCCTGGACCGATCTCAACGCGGCGGGCACATCGGCCGGCAGTCACGTCGGCGTCAAGATCGTCACCGTGTCCCCCGACAACAATGCCATCGGCAAGCCGGCGGTGATGGGGCTCTATCTCCTGCTCAATGGCGCCACCGGCGAACCCGAGGCCTTGATCGACGGCCAGCGGCTGACACAGTGGCGCACCGCCTGCGCTTCGGCGCTCGCGGCCTCCTATCTCGCCCGCGACGATGCCTCGCGGCTGCTGGTGGTCGGCGCCGGCGCGCTGTCGCCCTTCCTCGCCAAGGCGCACTCGGCCGTACGGCCGATCAAGACCATCCGCATCTGGAACCGCACTCCGGCCAATGCCGAGAAAGTCGCCGCCGACCTGCGCGCCGAGGGTTTTGCAGCCAGCGCGGCGAGCGATCTCGATGCCGAGCTTGGGCAGGCCGACATCGTCTCCTCGGCGACGATCACCACCACGCCGTTGATCAAGGGTGCGCTGTTGCAGCCGGGAACCCATGTCGACCTGGTCGGAGGCTTTACGCCGACGATGCGCGAGAGCGATGACGACGCGATCAGGCTTGCCCGCGTCTATGTCGACACCCGCGCCGGCGCCACCAAGGAAGCCGGCGACATCGTCCAGCCGCTGGCCTCCGGCGTGCTGAAGCCGGAAACCATTGTCGCCGATCTGCACGAATTGGCGCGCGGGCAGAAGAAGGGTCGCGAGAGCGCCGGTGAGATCACGCTGTTCAAGTCGGTCGGCGCGGCGCTCGAGGATCTTGCCGCCGGCATTGCCGTCTACAAGGCGCTCACGGCCTAGTTGCCGTTGCGCCCATCTCGGCGCCCATCGCCTCGGCTATAACACGAAAATCTTGATCCCCGATTTCGAAAAGGCCAAAGCGAAGCTGATAACCCCAGTTCGACTTGCCGACGGTGAATTCGAGCTTGTTTAGCAGCGGCTTGATCCGCGCTTCCTCGGCCTTGGCCCACGCCACATCGCGACGGAACGGCGTGAAGCCAGCGCCCATATCGCCCTGATAGGGCTCGCCTTCCCGCACCGTGCCGATCGCCGTGAAGGCCTGCAGGCCATCTTTCTCGCCCAAAACAGTGTTCGGCGAATAGTAGACGATGCCATCGCCTGGCTTGACGCGACGCAGCGGTGCCGCCTTGCCGTGGTTGACCTGCATGAAGCCGGCTGCGCGGCCCCGCCGGACATGTTCGGCCGACGCCACGGCGATCCAATACGCGCTCATTTATGGTTACCATTGGCCTGTTCGCCATCGGACAGCCAGTAGACGCGCAGGCGATGATTGTCGGGATCGAGCGCGACAAAAGTACGGCCGAAATCCATGTCGGTCGGCGTCTGCAGGATTGTCAGCCCGCGCCCGGACCAGTCGGCATGGGCGGCATCGACCGCATCGGGCGTATCCAGCGCAAACACGATTTCGGCGCCACCGCCTGACGTGGCGGCTGCCGGCTCCGCCGTGTGGCGCGACCACAGGCCGAACTTGAAGCCGGCATCGAGCACGAACAGCACGAAGGTCGGCGAACTTTCGACCGGCTCACGGCCGAGCAGCCCGCTGTAGAAGGCGCCGCTCTGCTGCGGCTGGTCGACATAGAGGATGACGAAATTCGGGGTGGCCATAACTGCTCTCCAAGGTTCGGTGCTTCGACTTGGCGACCATAAGATGGTCTACTGTCAGATTATGGCAGCAGTCATCTCGAACCACGCGGCGTGTCGAGCGTTGCCCGCCATTCCTTGAGCAGCGCCTGGCGACGACGCGGATAGCGCGTGTCTGTTGCATGGAGTTCGGTGATGCGATCGGTGCGAAAATGCCGGAAATCGTGCCGCATCTCGCACCACGCCACCACCACCCGCACCTTGTCGAAGAAGCCCAGCGCAAATGGCCAGACGACACGCTCGGACGCAGCGCCGCCCGCGTCGCGGTAAAGAAAGCCGAGCTTGCGCTCGTTGCGGATGGCCTGCCGTACGAGGCCAAGGTCGATGGTCTCGATGGCCATGGCGGGAGGGCCGACCAGCAGTGTGCTCGCGTCGAGATCCTCGCGCAGATCGTCCGGCAGGACAGCCGCGATCTTGGCCAACGCGTTGGCAGCGGCGGCCGAAAGACGCTGGTCCGGCTGCTTGGCGACCCAGCGCGAGCCGAGCACGATGGCTTCGATCTCCTCGTCGCTGAACATCAGCGGCGGCAGCATGAAGCCGGGCTTGAGCACATAACCGACACCCGCCTCGCCCTCGATCGGCGCGCCCTGGCCCTGCAGCGTGGCGATATCGCGGTAGAGCGTGCGGATCGAAATCCCGAGTTCATCGGCCAGCGCTTGCCCGCTCACCGGCCGGCGATGCCGGCGCAGGCACTGGATCAGGTCGAGCAGGCGTTCGGAGCGGGACATCCGGTAGATTTGCCTGTTTCTTTGACATTGGTCCATCGCGGCCAACCTGAACCGGAGAGGCCGACCTGTCGGACTTGGTTGCGAAGCCGGTTGCCCTATGTCAAAAGCGGCCACCCCGTTCGGAGTTGCCCCCGCTTGAAGTCTTTTCGCGACAAACGCCGCGACAACCGTCCACATCCATCCGCGAAGGGTGCGGCGGACGTGTCACGTCCGCGTCCCGGCCAGGCTCCCGCCAGACCGGAAGCGCCACCGCGCGAGCGCCATGAGGCGAAGACGGAAAGTCGTTCCGAACCGAACTCGGCGCCGCGCATCCTGGCCCGCCGCGAAGGCGCTCTGCCCGCCGAACATCTTCCCGTGATCCTGGAAGTGGCGCCCAATGCCGATTATGCGCTCCTCGACAGCGGCACCGGCCAAAAGCTCGAACAATATGGCCCCTACCGTATCGTACGGCCCGAGGGCCAGGCGATCTGGCAAAAGGCCTTGCCGGCAAAGGAATGGGAGCGCGCCGACGCCGTCTTCACCGGCGACACCGACGAGGAGGGTATCGGCCGCTGGCGTTTTCCCAAGCTGCCACTCGGCGAGACCTGGCCGATGAAGCATGACGGCATCGACTATCTCGGCCGTTTCACCTCGTTTCGTCATGTCGGCGTCTTTCCCGAGCAGGCCTCCCATTGGGATCACATGGCCGGGCTGATCGCGGCGGCGAAGCGGCCGGTCAAGGTGCTGAACCTGTTCGGCTATACCGGTCTCGCCTCATTGGTGGCGGCTCGCGCCGGCGCCGAGGTCACCCATGTCGATGCCTCGAAGAAGGCAATTGGCTGGGCCCGTGAAAACCAGGAGATGGCCGGCCTCGGCAGCAAGCCGATCCGCTGGATCGTCGACGACGCGGTCAAATTCGCCGAGCGCGAGGAGCGTCGCGGCAGCCGCTACGACATCATCCTGTTCGACCCGCCGGCCTATGGCCGTGGCCCCAAGGGCGAGGTCTGGCAATTGTTCGAGGACCTGCCTGATTTGACCGAACTTTGCCGGGCGATCCTGACGCCGAAGCCGCTTGCCGTGGTGCTGACCGCCTATTCCATCCGCGCCTCCTTCTTCGCCATCCACGCCTTGATGCGCGATACGTTTGCCGGCATGGGCGGCAAGATTGAATCGGGTGAGCTGATCATCCGTGAAAAGTCCGCCGGCCGGGCGCTCTCGACCTCATTGTTTTCGCGTTGGGTGGCTGAATGAACGAGCGGCATGCAGGCGCACCTGGCCAGGTGAAGGAGGTCACCAGCCTCGCCAATCCGCTGGTCAAGGACATCAAGGCGCTCGCTCAGAAGAAGTTCCGCGACCAGCAGAACGCCTTCATGGCCGAGGGGCTGAAGCTGGTCATCGATGCGCTCGATCTCGGCTGGCAGATCAGGACATTGGTTTTCGCCAAAGCCGGGCGCGGCAATGCGGCGGTGGAGAAGGTGGCCGCACGCACCGTTGCCGCAGGCGGCATGGTGCTAGAAGTGTCGGAAAAGGTGCTGGTCGCCATCACCCGCCGCGACAATCCGCAAATGGTGGTGGGCGTCTTTTCGCAGAAATTCCTCGCCTTGAAGGATGTGCGCGCCGACAATGGCGACGTCTGGGTGGCACTCGATCGGGTACGCGATCCCGGCAATCTCGGCACCGTCATCCGCACCGTCGATGCCGTCGGCGCCAAAGGCGTCATTCTGGTCGGCGATACCACTGATCCATTCTCCGTGGAGACGGTGCGCGCCACCATGGGTTCGATCTTTGCCGTGCCGGTAGCCAAGGCGACAACCGAGGCTTTCCTTGCCTGGCGGGGCGGCTTCTCAGGCCTCGTCGCCGGAACCCACCTGAAAGGCGCCGTCGACTACCGCTCGGTCGATTTTTCCCGCGGGCCCGTGCTGCTGATGATGGGCAACGAGCAGCAGGGGCTGCCCGAAAGCCTGGCTGCGAGCTGCGACAGGCTGCTCAGGATTCCGCAAGCGGGCCGTGCCGATTCGCTCAATCTGGCCGTCGCCACCGGCATCATGCTGTTCGAGATCCGGCGCGGCGCGCTGAAGCTCGAGCCAATCCTGGACCAGCAATGAAGGTTGCCTGCCCGTGAGATCATGGTCTCCCTACGCACTGCTCGTCGTCGCGGCCATCGCGCTCGACCAGTGGATAAAGTACCTGGTCGAGGCCGGTCTGCCTTTTCAGGAAAAGGTTGATCTGTTGCCCTTCCTGGCGCTGTTTCGCACCTACAATACCGGCATCGCCTTCTCGATGTTCTCATCCTTCGGCGACACCGGGCTGATCGTCATTTCGCTCGCCGTCGTTGCCTTCGTGCTGTTCCTGGCGACGCGGATCGCGCCGTCCCAGATCCTTGCCCGCACCGGCTTTGCGCTGATCGTCGGCGGCGCGCTCGGCAACCTGATCGACCGCGCCGTCTACGGCCACGTCATCGACTACATCCTGTTCCACACGACGGTCTGGTCGTTCGCCGTCTTCAACCTTGCCGACGCCTTCATCTCGGTGGGCGCGGCACTGGTCGTCTTCGACGAGCTGTTCGGCTGGCGGCGCGAGCCCGGGCCGTCCAACGCCAAGCCTTCCAAAGCCATGCCTTCCAAGGCCAAGTCTTCGAAGGCCAAGTCTTCGAAGGATTGACCCCGTGCCGCCATCGCCGCACAGTTCATGTCGCCAAACACGATCGCGGAGAAAGACATGTCCGAAACCTTCAAAGCCATCCTCGTTTCGCGTGACGCCGAGAAAAAGCAGTCGGTAACCGTGACCGATCTCACCGACGCCGACCTGATGGAAGGCGATGTCACCATCGCGGTCGAGGCAACGACGGTGAACTACAAGGATGGCCTGGCGATCACAGGCAAGGCGCCGGTGATCCGCCGCTGGCCGCTGGTGCCGGGCATCGATTTCGCCGGCACCGTCATCTCGTCTTCCCATCCCGACTGGCGCGCCGGTGACAAAGCCATCCTGAACGGCTGGGGCGTCGGCGAAACCCATTTCGGCGCCTATGCTGGCCGCGCCCGTGTCAAAGGCGACTGGCTGGTGCCGCTGCCGCAAGGCATCAGCCCGCATGACGCGATGGCCGTCGGCACCGCAGGCTATACCGCCATGCTCTGCGTCATGGCCCTGGAGCGGCACGGCATCCTGCCCGATCGCGGCCCGGTGGTGGTGACGGGGGCGGCCGGCGGTGTCGGCTCGGTCGCGGTCTCGATCCTGTCCAGCCTCGGCTACCATGTCATTGCTTCCACCGGCCGCAATGCCGAAAGCCCCTATCTGATCGACCTTGGCGCCGCCGAAGTGATATCGCGCGACGAGCTTGCCCAGCCGGCCAAGCCGCTGGCCAAGGAGCGCTGGGCCGGCGGCATCGACGCAGTTGGCAGCCACACGCTGGCCAATGTGCTCTCGATGACCTCCTATGGCGGCGCGGTCGCCGCCTGCGGCCTGGCCGGCGGCATGGACCTGCCGACCAGCGTCGCGCCCTTCATCCTGCGCGGCGTCTCATTGCTCGGCATCGATTCAGTGATGGCGCCGAAAGCAGTCCGCCTCGAGGCATGGCGCCGCATCGGCACCGACCTCGATCTTCAGAAGCTCGCCAGCCTGTCCAGCACCATCGGGTTCGACGGCATCGTCGATGCCGCGCGCGACATCGTCGACGGCAAGATCCGCGGCCGCGTCGTCGTGGGTATGTGACTCCGCCCAACTGCCGGAAGGATGGAATCGCCAGATCTGCGGCAAACCCGCCGCGCCTCGGCAAAAAGCGCTCATCCGCTAAAATTCGAACGATCCGCCGCAATTTTCCATAATCTCTGTCTGGCAAGGATTTCGCATGATCGCGGAATCCGGCAGCCAACAGGCGGACACTGGCGACGACGTCGATGCGGTGCTCCCGCCGGGGGGGGGGGGGGGGGGGGGGGGGGGGGGGGGGGGGGGGGCCGGGCCGGCGCGCGCGCTCGGCGGGGGCGGTCGGCCCCCGCGCGCCCCCCCCCG
>NZ_JAMYLI010000019.1:0-150121 GCF_040317955.1 Mesorhizobium sp. M1342
CCAACCACCCCCACCCCCGCAACCCGCCGCGCCTCACGCCGCCCGCCCAGGCTGCTCTGTTTTTCAGAATGAAGACGACGTCAAACGATATCCATATCCCTGCCGGCGAGCCGGTGCGGCTGCTATTGACCTCGACCGATGTGATCCATTCCTTCTGGATCCCAAGCTTGGCCGGCAAACTCGATCTTATCCCCGGCCACATGAACGTGCTGGATATCAAGGCGGACAAGCCGGGCGTCTACCGTGGTCAATGCGCTGAATTCTGCGGTGCGCAGCACGCCAATATGGGCATCTTCATCATCGCCGAGCCGCGCCCGAAATTCGATGCCTGGCTGAACGACCAGTTGCAGCCGGCCGGCGCGCCGGCGAGCGGCGAAGCCAAGGCCGGCGCGGACCTGTTCCTCAAACGCCCCTGCGTGATGTGCCACAGGATCGGGGGAACGCCAGCCGGCGGAACGGTGGCTCCCGACCTCACCCACATCGCCAGCCGGAAAACATTGGCGGCCGGAACGCTGACGATGAGCCGCGGCAATCTCGCCGCCTGGATAGCCGACCCGCAAGGCATCAAGCCGGGTTCCCACATGCCAGTGGCAGATCTCAATGGCGACGAGCTCAACGCAATTGTGGCTTATCTCGAGGGACTGAAATGAGCAGCGCCGATATCACAGGCGACCGCCACATCCCGGAACTGGATACCGCCTCCAAGGGCGACCTCGCTCCCGAAGGCGACGGACCCCGGGATACGGGAATGGATGATGCCAGTCTGCATCGCTGGCTCGAACGCACTTGGCGGACGCCGTCCGGTATCTTTGGAGCGCTGTCTAGCGTCGATCACAAGGTGATCGCACGACGCTATTTGATCACCGCATTTGTTTTCCTGTGTCTTGGCGGCCTCAACGCTGTGGCCATGCGTATCCAGCTCTCGGGACCGCAACGCGGCCTGATTGGGCCGGACCTCTACAACCAGCTGTTCACGATGCACGGCGTTACGATGATGTTTCTGTTCGCCGTACCTATCGTGCAGGCGACTGGCATTTATCTGGTACCGCTGATGGTCGGCACCCGCAACATCGCGTTTCCGCGCCTGAACGCGTTCAGCTACTGGATCTACGTCTCGGGCGGCGCTTTTGCCTGGGTGTCCTTCGCCCTCAACATGGCCCCTGATGTCGGTTGGTTCGCTTACGTGCCGCTGTCCGGCCCCGAATTCGCACCGGGCAAGCGCGCCGACGTCTGGGCGCAGATGATCACGTATACGGAAGTGTCTTCATTGGCCGTGGCGGTGGCGACCATCGTCACCGTGTTCAAGCAGCGAGCCCCCGGCATGTCGCTGGACAAGATCCCGCTCTATGTCTGGGCGATGCTGGTCACTTCCTTCGTCGTCGTTTTCGCGATGCCGGCGGTGATGATCACCTCGACCTTCCTGATCCTGGACCGGCTAGTCGGCACACATATCTTCAACCCGGCTGAGGGTGGGGATGCCCTGCTGTTCCAACATCTCTTCTGGTTCTTCGGCCATCCGGAAGTCTACATCATCTTCCTGCCGGCGACGGGCATGGTCTCTTCGATCATCCCGGCTTTCGCCAGGCGACCGACATTCGGCCATCTCGGGCTTGTCCTGTCACTCTTCGCTGTCGGCCTCCTGTCGTTCGGGCTCTGGGTCCATCACATGTTCGCCACCGGATTGCCGAAGCTCGGCGCAAGCTTCTTCACCGCGTCCAGCATGATGATCGCCATTCCGAACGGCGTGCAGATCTTCTGCTGGCTGGCAACATTATGGGATGGCAGACCGGTAATCCGGACCCCGTTGCTGTTTGTCTTCGGCTTCTTCTTCATCTTCGTCATCGGCGGGCTGACCGGCGTCATGCTAGCCTCTGTGCCATTGGATCTTCAGGTGCACGACACCTATTTCGTCGTCGCGCATTTCCATTACGTGCTGATCGGCGGCTCGGTGTTCCCGCTGCTTGGCGCTGCTTATTTCTGGTTCCCGAAGATCAGCGGCCGCATGATGAGCGAACGCCTTGGGCGTTGGCATTTCTGGCTGGCCTTCATCGGGTTTAATGCGACCTTTTTCCCGATGCATCTCGTCGGTCTATGGGGCATGCCACGACGGGTCTACACCTATCCGGCCGAGCTTGGCTGGGGCAACATCAACCTTTTCATCTCGGCCGGGGCGCTGCTCTTCTTCCTGAGCTTTGTGCTGTTCACCTTCAACCTTGTGCATGGCGCGTTGAAAGGCACCTCGGCCGGCAACAATCCGTGGGACGCAGGAACCTTGGAGTGGGCAACATCCTCGCCGCCGCCGAGCTATAATTTCGCACGCATTCCCATCGTCACCCATATCGAGCCGCTCTGGGCCGAGCGCGAGACGCTCCCTGTAGCGACCGGGCTCCGCGTCGATGCGCGCGAGCTCCTCATCTCCACCGTGGCGGAAGCTCATCCCGACATTCGTGAGAAATCGGCCACACCGTCGATCTGGCCTCTTTTCGCGGCGCTCGCCGTCGGTGGTACGTTTCTCTATTCGATTTTCACGCCTTGGGCCATCGTCTGGGGCGCCGCGCCGATCGCCATCACTTTGATCGGTTGGTTCTGGCCGAAGGGCGATCCGGAGGACCAGGAATGAAGCATCGAGTTGCCGCCGATCTTTCAGGACTGCCGACCTTCGGGCATGGTCCGCACAGCCCCACCTGGTGGGGCACGCTGGGCTTTATGGCGCTCGAAGGCACCGGTTTCGCGCTGGCGGCGGGCGCATATCTCTACCTTGCGCTGTCATGGCCAGCATGGCCGCTCAGCGCACCGCAGCCGAACCATTGGCCCGGAACGATCGTCACGATTTTGTTTGTCGTCAGCCTTGTGCCCAACCACATCCTGCACCGCTATGCCAAGCAATGCTCCATTGTTCCGGTGCGGATAGGCCTGGTGGTCATGTCGCTGCTCGGCATCGCTCCGCTCGTCGTGCGCTGGTTCGAATTCCCCGCCCTCAACATCTATTGGGACACCAACGCCTATGGATCGATGCTCTGGGTGCTGCTTGGCCTGCACACCACGCACCTCATAACCGATGTCGGCGACACCATCGTGCTGATGGTGCTGATGTTCACGCGCCACGGCTATAGCGGCCGGCGCTTCGGCGATGTCGGCGACAATGTCTTCTACTGGGATTTCGTGGTCCTGACCTGGATCCCGATCTATGTGCTCATCTATTGGGCGCCGAGGCTAGGCTGACATGCGAGCGTTGCGGTTTGGAACGTCTTGGGGTGGTCTTCTGTCAGGTCCGCTGGCCTGGGCGGTCTCGACACAGCTGAATTATGCGCTGGTGCCTTGGCAATGCAATCGCCAGGTGCCGGTCGTGCTTCCCGTGGCGCTGCTGCTCGTCTTATTGTCGCTGCTCGGCGGGGCGCTGTCGTGGCGGGCGAAGCGGCGAGGCGGTGCCGCATTCAAGCCGGAGCGTACGCGCGGCACAGAGCGCTTCGTCGCCAACCTCGGAATGTTGTCGGCGTTGCTGTTTGCGCTTGTGATCCTCATGCAAGGCAGCGCGGCGCTGATCCTGGATGAGTGCCTGCGATGAACCTGGACGCGCTGTTCTCTACTTCCATCTGCTACGGCGCCGGCGCACCCGAGGCCGGGTGGACGCTCGCGCTGCCCATTACGCTGCCGCTTGCCGTCCTCGGACTCGCCTATGTCGTGGGCGCGAGCCGGCTTTGGCGGCGCAGCGGCCGCGGCAGGACTTTGCGGCTGCGCCAGGCTCTGCTGTTCACGGCCGGATGGGGCGTGTTGACAGCCGCATTGGTCAGCCCGATTCATGCGCTCGGCGAGCAGGTATTTGCGGCGCATATGATCGAGCATGAACTTCTGATGGCCGTGGCGGCGCCGCTGTTGGTCTCTGCCTGCCCGGCTGCTGCCTTGATGTGGGGCCTACCCACCCGATTCCGGCGCATTCTGGGAATTGCCGGGCACGCCAATTGGCTGAAGGCGGTCTGGGCTTTCGCAACGCGGCCGATCATGGCGACCATTATCCACGGCATAGCCATATGGATCTGGCACATTCCGGTGTTATTCGAAGCCGCGCTCGAACGCGGCGTGCTGCACTATGCACAGCACGCGAGCTTCTTCGGAACAGGGCTGCTGTTCTGGTGGGTGCTCTTGCCGCGTCCCGGCCGCCAGCATGCCTATGGGAGCGCAGTGATGCACCTCTTCATCACCTCGCTGCATACCGGCCTGCTCGGCGTTCTCCTGTTGCTCTCGCCACGGCTCTGGTACCCGGAGAACGCCGAGGGAGCGGCACTGTGGAATTTGAGTCCCCTGGAAGACCAGCAGCTTGCCGGGCTGGTCATGTGGGTTCCAGCTGGACTGATCTATGGCGGCGTAGCGCTGCTGCTGGCCGCGCTGTGGATCAAGGCGAGCGGAAGCAGGGAGGCGGCGCATGCGTACGAGCTTGTCTAAACTGCTTGCCGCCGTCAGCGCCGCGCTGGTGCTGCTCGTCGCGGCCGTGGCCGGAATGACCTGGTGGTCCGATCGGGCCGCACGCGTCCGCCACGAGGCGGAGGCGGCCACGGGCGGTGACACTGCGAGGGCCTTGCCGATCATGACGGCGAACGGCTGTTCCGGCTGCCATACGATTGCGGGCGTGCCGGGCGCGCAAGGGCAGGTCGGCCCTCGCCTGGATGCCAGTCTTGCTGACCGTGTTTTTATCGGCGGCGGGCTAGCCAACAATCCAGAGAACCTGATCCGCTGGATACGATCGGCAAGGGAAGTCAATCCGCACACGGCCATGCCATCGACACGGATTACGGAGCAGCAGGCGCGCGATATCGCGGCCTACCTCTACGCTCTGAAATGACTCGAGCGGTTCACCGTTCGACGGACAACGCCGACCCCTTTCTGGAAGAGACCGACTATCGTTGATCTATGATTACCAAGCTAGGTTTGGCGCTGAGACGGATCGGAAATCCGTTCCCGCACGGCACGCTCGGTCTTGTCTGCTGTGGACTTCACAATCTCGCCGAGCTGATCGGCCATCGTGCCTGCTTCCATATGTTGCCGGCCAGCTTCCTGCTTAATGGTCTCATAGGCGTCAGCGGCGACCTGCTTGGCCTCATCGAGACCCCTGTCGAGCATGGTTTCGGCGGTGTCGCGAAGCTTGTCCCCATAGGCGCCTAGTTGCTCATCCTCCGTTGCCGTATGGGGCAGCATTGCACCTATAGCGGCACCGATGGCGAGACCGACGGCCGCTACGGCCAAGGGTTGGTCCTCCAACAGATATTGGGCGGAGCGGCTGGCCTTCGCCATGTCACCAGTCGTCGAGCTTGCATTGGCAGCGCTTCCCGTCAGACCCGCCGCAGCGGCTCTTGCGGTGCTCGATATGGTATCGCCGACGCTGGTAGCGCTCGATGAGAGCGATTCCGCGGCATCGGAGAGCGTGCCGCTGAAGCCGCCGCGCTCACCTTCATCATGTCGTGCCGGCGCTGAAGGCAATGGGTAACCAGCGGGACCGTGGGCCGTGTTTGATGTGCCGCTGCCGAACATCAGCCAAGCCAGACCCGCGCCCACCATGGTGACCGGCAAAGGATTGTCTCGGACCTGCGTCCTGAGATTGCTGAGCATGGCCGAGCTCTCCCCTCCCGAGAACAGCCCGGTGAACTCATCCAGCAATTGTCCCGGCGTCATCTTGCCTCGAATGGATTCGGCGGTCTCCATCACCCGGGCGCGAGCCGCCTCGGCCTCGCGTTCAAGTTCGGCTGCGGATTTCTCTTTCATCTCACCTGTTCCTTGATCACGCTCGCATCGCGCTTGAGCTGTTCCTGGGTCCGGTCGGGGGTAAGTTCCGAAGGCGCCATGCTGGCCATCCCGGTCCGCAGCAGGATGACGCCGAGGACCGCCACGACCACACCGACCAGCAGGGAAGACCACCCCGCGCCAAGCCCTGCCCGCGTCAGTGCGATAACGAGTGCCTGCAGCAACACCAATAGCGCGGCGAGCAGGCAGATCGCGCCGCCCAGTACTTCCGCGGCACCTGCTCCGGCTTTGGTAAGCTTTTCAGAGAGCTCTGCCCGAAACAGCCTGGCTTCGGTTTGCACAAGCGTGGTGACGTTCTGGGCCAGGTCCGTCACCAGCCCGGCAAGGCTGGTATTGTCCTGTGTGCTCATCTGTCTTGCTCCGCATTCTGAGTGGCCGGATCCTCGCCGAGAAGGTCGAAATTCTGGGAACTGTCGGCGGACCAATCGGCGGCCTGGCTGGACGTGATGTCTCCCGACGCTCCCTGAGCTGCTTCAGGACCCGCCGGCGGAGAAGCCTTGATGAACCGCCCGAGAGCCAATCCGGCCAATACCGATCCGGCAAGCAAGACACCGGGATTTTGCCGGCCAAAGGACTGCACGTCCTCCAGGACCTGGCCGAACGGCTTCTGTTTCAATGACGATGAAAGCCGCTCCAAGCCACCGGCGGCATCCAATGCGAACTTCGATGCGTTCCTTTCATCGTTGTTGGCCAGATGGTCACTGGCCGCGCGCAGTGCGCCGCCCAGCGCCGCCAGACTCGATCCGATGTCGCGCTGAGCTTCCTCCGCCTTGTCGGAAATGACATCCCTGGCTTCAGATGCATAGTCGCCAGCCTTACGGGTCACCGTGTCACGCGCGTCGTGGAGCAACTCGCTGGCACGTTCTTGTTCCAGGCGAAGCCTGTCGGAAACGTCGCTTTTCGCCTTGTCAAAATCGGTGGGCTGTCCGCCCTGATCGTTCTCACGCTGCATGGGCCACCTAGTGAAGACCGAGGAAGGAGAGGACCGCGAGCACGACAACGACAAGGCCGATAAGATAGATGACACTGTTCATGTGCACGTCCTCCGTGGCTTCCCAACTTCGTGGAACCTCCGATGTTCCATTAGGTGAAGCATTTATAGCTAGGCTGAAAATGGAGAGCTCGTCAGGCACACACCAATCACCAATGAGCTGCGCTGTCGCTCGTACACAGCGTCAATTGGCCGATATAACCGGGTGCGGCCGAGTCAGCGAGAAGCTCCAAGGGGGAGACAGCCAGTGCCGGCTGCCTTCGGTATTGCTATGACAGCCTATTCGGCTGCCTGCCTGTCGATCATCTGCTCGCTCTGGGCGCCTGAACTTGGCCTTGGCGGCGAAAGCATGGGCTCCTCGCCCATTGGCGCAGCGGCAACAAGGGAGAACTCGCCCCTTCCGTCTATCGACGGTCCTTCGCTCCAACGTCCCCGCGCTGGTTCGACACCTTCGACGAAGCAATTGATGAAGGCATAGGATACGTCCTGATGCTCCTTCTCCTGCGGAAAGGAGTTGGGGACCGGCAGAGACGCGTTCAATCCGCCCATGTCTTCGATCGCCGCGAGCCACTGCTGTTGATGCATGGTGTCGCGCGCAATGAGGAAGGACAGCATGTCCTTCATGCCAGGGTCGTTGGTCATGTTGTACAGGCGGGTCGCAAGCACGCGGCCGCTTCCTTCCGCGGTGACGTTTGCGACCATATCGGCGGCAAGATTGCCGCTGGCATAGACATGCGAAGCATTGAAGGGAACGCCGTTGGCGTTTTCAGGCAGCGCGGCCAGGCCGGTCGACAAGATATGGCGGAAGTTCATCCCGTTGAGGACCGAGCCGCCGACCGTGTCCGACGAGATGTCCTCCTGCAGCGAAAGTGGTGCACCCTCTAGATTGAGGGCGACCGCAGTCGCCAGCATTTCGATATGGCCGAGTTCCTCGGTCGCCGTGTTTAACAACAGGTCGCGGTATTTGGCCGGTCCGCGGCATCCCCATGCCTGGAAGAAATACTGCAAGGCGACGCGGATCTCGCCTTCTACTCCACCTATGGCCTGCTGCAACGCGCGGGCAAAGACTGGATTCGGCGTTTCCACACGAACCGGGTACTGCAATTTCTTGTCGGTGTAATACATGGCTGACTCCTGGTTTGAAGTCAGCCGAACCTCAGCTCGGACGCATTGTTCCGTAGGAGAAACGTTTAATTCCGGCAGGCTTCCCGACGGAACGTCTCGAGCTACGGAAGCTCATTGCGCAATGCGAGCCGTCCAGTCGGTCTACGCCGTGGGTGCCCATTGGCACCGGGGATCATGCGACCTTGGAAAACAGGGCGACGTCGCATCTGGCCAGGCCGTAGCGCCACCGATGATCGGTCGTGGCGACCCGGCTTTGGTAAAACAACGATAGTTGGCTGCCTTCGATCATCACCGTCGAGTGGCCGTTCTCTCCCGGCTGGCCTGGCTCCAGCACCGGGCCGATCGATACGTAAGGTCCAGCAACGTCATCAGCGATAGCGAAGAACACGCGTTGCCGATTCCCCCGAAGTCCATTCGGCAGAAAACAAGTGGCATTGAGAAGCACCCGACCGTCCGGCAACTCGACCAGCTGTGCGCCTTCTATGCCCCATTCATAGTCGGGATCCTCTCTCGTATTATGGTGAGGGACATCATTATGGTCGAGGATCTTGCCGATCCGCTTCCAGGGACCGAACCACGAGTCGGATTGGCTCCGTGCGAGGTAGATGTCGGGTTGCGGCACCCTGGTGAATTTTGGCATGGCTGAATAGACGAGATAGCGCTTGCCGCCAATGACTGCGGGATGCGGATCGTAAATGCCGTCCTCCTCGGTGTCCGGGATGGCAAGGATCGCCGGGCTGAGAACCACCCACTGGAATCCGTCATTGGAAACCGCGTGCTCGCACCGGCCGCCAGACTTCATGAACTCGGTCTGGATGAACATATGAAAGACGCCGCTCTCGTGGATAACACCGGGCGCCGCAACACCACTCCCGTTGATAGGAAGTTCGATCGGCGGATGCTCGGTCCACGGTCCATAGAGGTCGGGCGCCGTGGCATGAAGGATCCTCCACGTCTCGGTGGTCACCGTGCCACCTGAGCCGAAGACGTGCCACAGACTGCCATCGAAGACAGGGCACGGGTCTTTGAGATCATCGACGCTTTGCGGATGAAACAGCGGAAAAACATTGGTCGCAAAGTCGATCTTCATATCAGCCCCGGAATCTTGCCCTGCCAAAACCGAATCGCCAGTCGTGCAGGCGAATCAACGTGATGTTCTGCACATTTTATAGCCGACAAGTTCAACGCAAATACGGCAATGCCGTTCTCCACCAGCATTCCCCAGTCGCCCCGCGCCTCAAAGCCCGCCGACACACGATAGCCGTTCTCGACTCAGCGAGCGGATCTCGTTTTCGTCTATCGAGCGGCGACTGAAGGCGCTCCATTTCACCTTGGAACAACTCACCTCGTTGAAAGTTAGGAGACGGGAACGAAGTTTAGTTCTCTCCCGTCCGCGACTAACAAATGTTAGTCGGAACATAAACGACAGACTAAAGGAAGGAAATCTTCAATGGAAGCAGCCTTGGGTGGGGCAGTCGCCAGTAACCGCGCTGGCAGGGAAAATCTACTGGTTTGCTTCTCCCATTTGCGGTGGAATTTCGTTCATCAACGCCCGCAACATATCCTCAGTCTCGCCTCCATGCAGCAGAGAGTGGTCTACTTCGAAGAGCCTGTTTTCGAAGACCTGCCACAGCCGCTGATGCGGACGAGCGAGGCAGCGCCAAGCATTCTAATTGTGACGCCAGTGCTTCCGCTCGGCATGTCGGCCGCGAAAGCAGATGCCGTCCAGCGGAGATTTGTCCAGCAGATCATAGCTTCAATGCCGCACAGCCGGTTGATCGCTTGGTACTACACACCGATGGCTCTGCGCTTCACCGAGCACCTCGACCCAGACATATGCATCTATGACTGCATGGACGAACTCTCCGCATTCAAGAATGCGCCGCCCGAGCTGGGGCAGATGGAAAAGGCCCTGCTGCGCCGCGCCGATCTCGTTTTCACCGGAGGCCTAAGCCTGTTCGAGACCAAGCGTCACCTGCATCACGCGATCTTCCCTTTTCCTAGCAGCATCGATGTGAAGCACTTTCACACTGCGAGACGCCCAGGAAAGGAGCCAACCGACCAGGCCGGCATTCCTCATCCGAGGGTCGGATATTTCGGAGTTATCGACGAGCGGCTGGACGTCGAGCTCGTAGCGCAGGCGGCGGAGACTATGTCGGACGTGCATTTCGTGATGCTTGGCCCGGTCGTCAAGATCGACCCCGCAACCCTGCCCAGAGCCGAAAACCTGCATTGGTTGGGCGCAAAGGCCTACTGCGACCTGCCCCACTATATGCGCCATTGGGATGCCGGTTGGATGCCGTTTGCACTCAACGAAGCGACCCGCTTCATCAGTCCGACCAAGACGCCAGAGTTCCTAGCGGCCGGTCTCCCGGTGATCTCGACGGCAATCGTTGACGTTGTGCGCAGCTACGGCGCTGCTGGACTGGTGGAAATCGCCGACAGTGACGATATGGAAATCAAGCTGCGCTCCATTCTATTGCGACCTCGTGAGACGTTCCTGCCGCAAGTCGACGCCTATCTTGCGGACATGTCTTGGCAAAAGACATGGAGTGGCATGACCGCTCACATCGAGCGTGCCTATCGAGGTAAGAAGGTCATCCCTCTCCGCAGGAGTGCATAGCCATGTTCGATTGGCTGATCGTCGGCGCGGGATTTGCCGGCAGCGTGCTTGCTGAAAGGATAGCCTCCCAGCGCCACGAAAGTGTTCTCCTGGTCGACCGCCGCAGCCATGTCGGCGGCAACGCCTATGATTGCTATAATGAAGCCGGCATCCTCATCCATCGTTATGGGCCACATATTTTTCACACCAACAGCCAGTCGATCGTGGACTACCTCTCGCAGTTCACGGAATGGCGCACATACGAGCATAGGGTGCTGGCGGCCGTGGATGAGAAACTGCTTCCCATCCCGATCAATCTCGACACGGTGAATCGGCTTTATGGTCTTGATCTGAATTCCGCACAATTGGAGGAGTTCTTCGCGTCGCGGCGCGAAACCGTAGAGAACGTACGAACGGCCGAGGACGTCGTCGTCAGCACAGTGGGACGCGAACTCTATGAGAAATTCTTCCGTGGCTACACCAGGAAGCAATGGGGCGTCGATCCTAGCCAACTGAGCAAATCAGTGACGGCACGAGTGCCGACCAGAACCAACCGTGATGACCGCTATTTTAGCGACAGCTTCCAGAAGATGCCGGCCGGCGGGTACACGAGAATGTTCGAACGCATGCTCGACCATCCGAACATCAAGGTCATGTTGCAGACCGACTTCCGCGAAATTCGTGACGAGATACCATTCAACCGCCTGATCTATACCGGCCCGATCGACGAATACTTCGGCTGGCAGCTCGGGCGTCTTCCTTATCGCTCGCTCCGTTTCGAGCACGTCACCCTCGACCAAGAGCAGTTTCAGCCGGTTGCCGTCGTCAACTACCCCCAGACGGAAGATTACACCCGCATCACCGAGTACAAACATCTGACCGGCCAGCAGAACGCGCGGACCAGCCTGACCTACGAGTATCCCACCGATATCGGGGACCCGTACTATCCGGTGCCGCGGGCCGAAAACGAAGAACTCTACAAGCGCTATGAAGCGCTCGGCGCAACCTGTCCCGACGTGTGGTTTGTCGGCCGCCTGGCAACCTACCGCTACTACAACATGGATCAGGTGGTCGGGCAGGCTCTGGCTACTTTCGCCCGCATCCAAAAGAGCGTCCCGGAATGGGCGGGCGTGGGGAATGCGTCGTTGGCCGAGGGCGCGCTGTAGCTCCACCACCTGGACCCGGGAGCATCGGCGCGGCGCCAACAGCGCTCGCAACAGTCCCTCGTGCCGCTCATGTATTTATCGCGTCAGGTTCGCCGCGAACAAAGTTTGCTGGCGGGCCAATTCATCCGCGATGGGCTTGCGGACGTGTCGGTTGCCGTCCGCCTGGACGACCGAAAACAATCCCACTTCCGCATGCCGCGAATTGTCCCAGCCCGGATAGGCCGTTATCGGGTATAGACAAATACCTTCGATCGGCGCTTCGAGACCGATTGCGGCACGCACCTCGTCGCAGACATAATGGAGCCAAGCCGCCCCGCCCGATCCTTCGGAGCCGGTCTCGGCGATGAATATCGGCTTGCCGTATCGACGTGCGACCTCGATCAGCATCTCCGATAGGGCACGGTACTCGTGATGCCCCATCGGAATCGTCGGCCCGTTTAGGTACCACTGATTGTGTGGGTAGAAATTCAGGCCAACGACATCGACAACTTCTTCGCTCCCACCCAGCTCAGGTTCTGCCCGGCCCAGCAGCATGTCGTAAGCTTCGAACTGTCCGAGACGGGCATTTTCGGCCCGGCGCCGCTCGGTCCGCGTTCGGTCCCGAGGAGCAATGTGGATAAGCGGCTCGGCCCAGACAAATCTGCAAGCGGGATCGACCTCCCGCATCGCGCGAACGCCAGCTATTGCAGCTTTCACGAGGTGCCGCTTGAACCATCCCCGCTTTTTCGGGCCGACGCGCGGGAAATAGCCAACCTCAACAGCCCAGGCGAAAAACGAAATTTCGTTGATCGGACACAACAGAGGCGCTGTACCGGCGATTGTACGATGAACCCTCACAGCTTCCGCGGCGAACGAGGCATAGGCATCGATGAAATGCGTCGACCCCTGATCAACGTGGTCTGGAGATCCGTAGTGGAAGATGTCCCAGATGACCTGGACACCTGCCGATTGCGCTGCTTCGACCATCGGCGTCCAACTCGACCAGTCATAAGTCCCAGGAGCGGTTTCGATGAGGTGCCAGCGCAACCCGTCGCGGACGGTACGAAGACCGAGTTCGGCGCAACCGCGGTAGTCGCCCAGGGCATGCAAATAATGCGACGTCGCGCGGATAAGATCGAGGCGAACGCCGTCCTTGCGCCGGTGCGACGAGCACTCAAAGCCAGCCATGAAAAAACTGGCGAACGCCGACGTGCCCGCAATCGAAGTCAAGCCATCGCTATCGCTTTGTGCTGCTTCGCTCATGCGGCAACCCCTTCTCATTTGCCATGCTGCACCATCGTCCAGTGTATTACTCAGGGCCAAACCCGGATGGTCGAGCCTTTGTTCCCCGATCGAGCCCACCGAGCCGGTGGAGCAGACAGGAGCCAGGGAACAAGGTGCGCCGAGGCAAGTTCGGGACCGAGCCGTCATCGATTGTCCAGCGGTTACAACGGAGGCAGGGAACAGCATGACCGTTCAGATTCGACTTTCCGACATCGACCATGCCAGGCGCGAGAATCGTGGCGACGGCGTCTGGAGCATCGCGCCGGATTTGGCCTATTTGCGGCTGACAATCGTGAATGTCGTGTTCTTCGGCGCTCCCGGCAGCGGAGATCGAAACTGGGTCCTGATCGATACGGGTTTGCCGACGTCGCGAAGCAGCATCCTGGCGGTCGCGGAAAAGCGCTTTGGAGCCGGCGCGCGGCCCGCCGCGATCATCTTGACCCATGGCCATTTCGACCATGTGGGAGCGGTTGTGGATCTGGCCGGCACATGGGATGCGCCCGTTTTCGCGCACCCGCTCGAGCGTCCCTATTTGGACGGAACCGGGTCCTATCCACCGCCTGATCCTTGGGTGGGGGGCGGCCTGATAGCGCTGCTTTCGCCACTCTTTCCTCGTGGCCCAATCGATCTCGGAGATCGCCTGCAACTCTTGCCGGCCGACGGATCGGTCCCCGGCATGCCCGGATGGCGCTGGCTGCACACGCCCGGGCATGCGCCGGGGCATGTCTCTCTCTGGCGCGAAGAAGACCGCTCGCTGATCGCTGGGGACGCCTTCATCACCACGGGTCAGGAGTCGGTCTATGAAGTCGCCGTTCAGGACTTGGAGATGCATGGTCCACCGCGCTACTTCACACCGGATTGGGATGCGGCGGAAAAATCCGTGAAACAACTGGCTGCGCTGAAGCCGCAGATGGTGATCAGCGGACACGGAGCGCCAGCTGCGGGAGTTGGCATGCGCCAAGCCCTCGACAGACTGGCTGAGCGGTTCACGGCATTCGCCGTGCCGCCGCGGATGAAGTTCGTGCGTGAGCCAGCCACTGTTTCAAATAGCGGAGCTTAGCGGAGCGCCAGGAGCTGTATTGCCGCTCCAAGGTGCTTGCAGATTGTCTCGGCGGAACAACCTCGTAGCGCCAGTTGGGGCATATGTTCCGTTGCGGACGTCAAAGCCTTGCCGAATTGGCGCCAATGGTTATCTCAGCGACAATTTCGAACACAGCCCATGTCATAGGTTAATGCGTGGCTCCGCAGGCTCCCCTATGGGCGGCATAACTGCGGGTTCGATTGTGCGGCGGTCCAATCACCCGCCGAACCGGGCCCGTTCTCCGCCGCCGCTCTGTAATGTCACGGAACTTTCAGCGCGATTGCAAGTTCGATAAATAACATAAGCTAGGTAGCCAATTTGTCTCCCACCTCATCCTCGGATGTACTTATCCGCAAACTCCTGAGCATCTCGGATGTTCGACAGACCGACATCGACGTTTTGAAGAGCATCCCGATCCAGGAGAAGGATTTTTTGGCCAACTATGACTTGGTGCGTGAGGGGGACCGTCCTGTCAGTTCGTTTGTCGTTTTGGATGGCCTGCTCGGTTCCACCAAACATACCGGCGACGGGAAACGGCAGATCACATCCTTCTTTGTGGCTGGTGACATTCCGGATCTGCACGGCCTGCATCTGTCGGTCATGGATTGTAACTTTTCGACCCTCACGCCGGCCAGAATGGGCTTCATACGGCATGACGCTCTTCGCGCCATTTGCGAACAGCATCCTCGAATCGCGACGGCTTTTTGGCGGTCGACCCTGATCGATGCAGCGATTTACAGGGAATGGGTCACTAATGTGGGAAGACGTGAGGCATACACGCGCATGGCTCACATATTGTGCGAACTGATTTTTCGCTTGCGCTCGGTTGGACGCATCCAGGATCACGTCGCGGATCTTCCCATTACCCAGGCAGCCCTTGGCGATGCATTGGGCTTGTCCACAGTCCACGTCAACCGAATGCTTCAGGAACTTCGACGTAGAGGCCTCATCGCCACCACAGGATCAAGAGTGCATGTTCTGGATTGGCTTGGCCTCACTCATGCAGGTGATTTCGACACGACTTACCTGCACCAAAGGAACCCTGCAGTTTAGTGGTGACGGAAGCTCTCGGATGGCACGGTTTTTCTTTGATAGTGGCGAACACGATGTGGTCATCAAGGACCAAATCGGCATCGAATGTGCCGGCTTGGAGGAGGTGCGCCGCGTGGGCTTCGAGGGCCTTATCGACCTTACGAGAGATGCACTCGCTGAGGTGGACGGGCAGCAGGTGTTTGTTGAAGTGCGGAACGAAAACGGCGACAGGATTCTGAGGCTGAGCATCTCGCTTCAGATCAAGTTGATGAGGTGAAGTGCGCACCGGACTTGCCGCGTCAGAAAGCTGCCGAGCGACGGCACATCGAATGGCATGAACGGCGAGGAAACCCGAACGCCGCGTGATCGCACAGTCGCACGAAGATGCCGCCGCCATTTGCGACCGACAGGCAAGCTTCGGTTCCCCACAGGGAAGAAATCGGCAAGGCACAGCAGAAGGCCATGGCCCGTCCCCTACTTGGCCCAACCCGAGCGATTTAATCGGTGTCGCGCATTTTTTGATGAAGTTCTGGAACGCGCACTTTCGGCGCTCGTTCATGTTGTCTCAGCAGTGGGTGTCGAAGTGCAACGAAAAGCGAACGAAGCAAGCCGGGTAGCGAAAGGCCAGGAACTTGAGGTCGAACATCTGGTCGAGCTCACGGACATTGATCCCAAGCAGGCCCGAACGCTGCTTCGCAAGCACGGCGCCGATTGGCCGAAGCTCAAAGATGAGGCGGAAGCTCTGAAGAAGGAAGACTAATCGTCACCTTCCCAGCGGTTGGCGAGAAAGCTGTTCTAGCTCATCCTCATCCGTGATCCCCGCTTGGTAGTAGGCCAGAATACGTGATGCGCGGCGTTCCCTCTCGGTTGCGGTTTCGTTTTTGATTTTGCTGCGTGCGAAGACGCGACTGAGTAGGGCAACTTCTGATGGCGTGAAGGCGTCTCTATGCATCGCATCTCAACTCCGCGCGCCGCCCGTCTCGAGAGGGGCCGAGCGGGCTGAAGCTATGGTTGCAACCTCTGATGCCGGCCAGCAAGAATCGCAGAACAGGTCGTCCGGCGCGCGCTAACGCTGGACGAGAAAGAATGTTCCACGTGTTTTCTTAGATGGAAAGCCCGCCCCGGACAAAGCCGAGACGGGCCGAAGCTGCTTCGGCAGCCTCAAGGCCCAGACACTGAGGGAGGATTGTAGGCCTGCAGCCAAAACCTCGTGCCGCAGTGAATGTTCCGCGGCTGTAACTGTTGGCGGGATCATCTGCTGCGATTGCAGGGCGCGGCAACTTCTTGTCGGCCGGGCTCGAGACGTTTCGACGCGCCGTCAAGCGGCCGACATCCCGATCAGCCGCGTGGTCTCATGTTCATTGAGAAGGCTGATCTGCAAATCCAGCCCGCTCGGCGCTCTCCAGCTCTATATGGGCATGCGACGCGGCAATGGCAGCCTGTCCAAAAGCGACGGCTATCTGGTTCAACGCTTTGACAACGTCACCGATGGCGTACATGCCGTGGATGGAACTCTGCTGATGCTCGTCGACTGTGACATAGCCGTCTTTACAACATCTTGCGCCAACGGCCTCGGCGAGTTGAGAACGAACCTTGCATCCCAGTGCCAGATAAATGGCATCGAAGCGGTATGACGTCCCATCTTTCAAAATCGCCTCGCAGCCGTCTGCTGCCGGACAGAGCGTGTCGAGAGCGTCACCGACGACTATGCCTCTGGCGCTCGCCGCACGACGAGTGCTGATCGAAAAGTCGGATGCGTCGCTCCCAAGCATCGTTATGAGCGGTGTAAACCGACTGAGAAAAATGGCCTCTTTCAAGGCTCTCACGTCGTGCCCGACGACCGCAATCTTCTGGTCGATCGCCTCATACCCATCGCATACCGGGCAGAGTCGAATGACACCTGCGGCAATTGCCTCGCGTAGACGCGGAATGACGGGTGTCGTGTCGGTGATCCCTGTCGCCAAAAACACCTTGCGTGTCCGGATTGCGCCAATCGAGGTCTCAGTGACGAACCCCCCATAGGCAGGGGCGAGGGAATAGACCTGCCCTCCAACCAGAGTGGCTCCATACAAGGTGGCGTGACGTCGAAGGCGATCCAGAATATCGGCTCCACTTATCCCTTCGGGAAAGCCAGGACAGTTATGGCTCGTTGGGATCAAGGCGGCGCGAGGATCGCCGGCATCGATCACCAGCACGCGATGGCGAAAACGGGCCAGATATTGAGCGGCGGTGAGTCCTGCCGGCCCGCCTCCGACGATCAGGACATCTTCGGTCTCGGCGGCCGGTCGACTGACGTGGCTATCGTGCATGGTTCGGCGCATCACCGGCGAACGATTTGGTTCGTACGATGTTCCAAGGGCGGTGTTCGGGACATCCGGCTCGATGGCGACAGCGTAGAGACACCAGGCTTCAACCCGACCGCAAGACGCCAGGCTCCTCTGTTTCCTTGAACTCTTCCGTATCCTTGGGCGCAGCGACCAGATCCTGGAATCCGACAGTGGCGACGAGATAGCCTGCCTCATCGTAAACCTTCGTCACCCAACTGGTCGGGTCCACGCCGTCGACAATTCCGTCGAGCATGGCCTCTTTGGCAGCGCGCTTCGCCTCCCTGACAGCCTCATCTCGATCAGCCATATCGGCGAAGATTGCAGGCTGCGACATGCCTTCGATAAACTCGAAGCGAAATTTCGGCATCGGTTGCTCCAGTCGGTGTGCCAGCGGATCGGCCATTTCTGGCAGGTTTGACGGTCAACGCGGCGGTGTCGAAAAGGATGCAGCGGGTGGTGTTCGCATGACCATCCAACGTCAGGCAGCGTTGCTGCGTCCCATCTCCCAATCGTCCCGCCAACGTGCGCGCACGGCAATCATCAGCGTGGCCGCTTCCGTCATTCCTGTTTGGAACAGCCTGATCAACTCTCTTGCGACGGCATAGGCCGCCGCCGTGTCAGGCAAAATAGCAAATTCCTGGCACAGCGCGTCAAATGCCGCGCGAAGGATGTTCAGGTCACTGGGGTAGAGAGCTTCTGTGTTCACGCGGATGGGTCGGTTAAGCATCAGGCTCCTCCAAATGGGCGAGAGTGGGACAGTCGCTCCCAAGCAGCGAAACCCGTTACACAGCCGCTGACCACGGCTTTATGCGGGACAGCCCACCAGCTGTCATTAAACTATGATGCACTCGGCCGTTGTTCATGCGTGAAGATGCTCCACGGCCCATTCATCGCTTAACCTTCGCGCAAGGTGTAGACGGCGAAGCGCTATACTCCAGCGACTATAACTCTTCACGGCGCGATGATGGGGCACAACGTGCAGAGAATTTACCAAGCGCAACCGCAGGTGCCGAAGCGGCTGTCCAAATCGCCTCGTCGCCGATATGAGCTTTTGCTGAACCGAACGCTTGGCGAGACTATCCAAATCGAGACCGTTCTCGATGCCGGACGGCATGTGGAGGCCGACGCAGGACACCTGGAAAGCGCGCGCTGCTCAACTGTACCTTTTGTTGATTCATGGCGGGGCGATATAATGCACCGCGGGAACCAGGGGCACTGCCCCGAGTTCTTTGGAATGGCAAATCATCCGGTCACGAGCGCCCTTACCTCAATCGGCACATTGACTTCCCGTCCTGCAGCGTTCCTGGTGTTGCTGGCCTATGCAATCCTTTGGATGATTTTCGAGCGACAGAGCTTGGATTGGCATGGAGCCGCTACATTGTTTACTTGGGCGATGACGCTGTTCATCCAGCGCGCGGAGCACCGCGACACTCAAGCGATCCACGCCAAGCTTGACGAGATTCTGCGGTCAGATCACGCGGCTTCAAACATCACGCGGATCGACGATGAAGAGCCCGAGGAGATCGAGAAACATCGCCATCGCCAGCAGCGGGGCGATTGACGTGCAGCCTTTCGGTTCCGTTGCGTCAGGCGCCCGCAAGAAGACCCCCGGCATTGAGTTCTGGCGAAAGGTGCTCATCTATCTGGCCATTGCCGCTATCGCCAGCCTGCTCACGGTGTTGATCATAAATCTCACTCCAGAGCCGCGCGTTTTACGATCAATCGTTCCCCACCGGTTTGACGCTACGGATCCCCAATTTTCCAAGACGATGAGCAGCTATTCGCAAGGGCAGATGTTCGGTTCCAATGCGGTCCAAACTCTCATCAACGGGGACGAAATATTTCCGTCAATGCTGCAAGCAATCGGGGCGGCTCGATCCAGCGTCGACATGGAGACATATATTTATTGGTCAGGAGCCATCGGCTACGAGTTCGCGATCGCATTGGCGACCAAGGCCAGCGAAGGCGTCGAAGTCCGCGTGAACGTCGACGGGGTTGGCAGCCTTCCCTTCGACGAGGACTTGATCCACATCATGACCACGGCCGGTGTGAGGTTCGAACGCTATCGGCCGCTACGCTGGTATACGTTGGACCGTGTAAACAACCGAACTCATCGCAAGCTGCTGATCGTCGATGGCCGGGTCGCTTTCACTGGCGGGGTCGGCATTGCCGATGATTGGCGCGGGAACGCACGCAACTCAAATGAATGGCGCGACACGCATTACCGGATCGAAGGACCCGCCGTGGCCGCATTCCAAGCGGCGTTCGCCGAAAACTGGCTTGAGACGACCGGCGAGACATTGCAGGGCGCGAAGTTCTACCCTGCAGTTGCGCCCGCTGGTGGGCTCGATGCCCAGCTAATACTTTCTTCGCAGCCAAACGGCTCGGAGAACATGGAGTTGATGATGTTGGCGGCAATAGCCGCGGCCAAGGATCATCTGCGCATCGGCATGGCCTACTTCGTACCGGACGACATAGCCCTGCAGCAGATTCTTGATGCAAGGAGGCGAGGCGTCTCGGTCGATGTCATCGTTCCCAATTGGCTGACGGACGTGCCTATAGTGCGAAAGGGTTCACGTTACTTCTGGGGCGAATTGCTCAAGGCCGGTGTGCGCATCTTTGAGTTTCAACCCACAATGTACCATCCGAAGCTTTTGATCGTCGACGATGTCTGGGTGAGCTTTGGCTCGGCTAATTTGGATGAGCGTTCCTTGCGCCTCAACGATGAGGCCACTCTGAATGTCTACGGCATGGAATTCGCGCGGACGCAAATAGACGTTTTCAACGAGGACTTGAAACGATCAAGGCAGGTCAGTGTGGAAGAATGGCAAGCTCGTCCGCTAAGCGAAAAGGTCACCGACTACTTTGCGAGCAGGCTTCGCTCGCAGCTTTAATGGCGAGGTGCGGAGATGCAAAGTCCCCGCGATTGCTCGCCATTGGTATTGATAGACGTTCTCGGTCGAATTTAAACGCCGCGCCGCTTTACGGCTTCTCTTTTTGAGAGCCTGAATGGATTTGCGATGAATTTGCGGTTGCGCCGGCGACGACTCCACCAGATGCTGTGCAAGCCTTGCTTGTCTCAGCCGCGCCGTCTTCTCGGCGCGTTCGGCTCGTTCAGCGTCCAGCATCTCTTGGCTGATACGTTTGGCGCGGTCGTATCTTTCCTTGTCGTGATTGCGAGTCACGGACACCTCCTAGCCAGCAACAAAAATCCTGCGAACCTTTTGGTGACACGCGGCTTGCGTTGGCTGGGACCGGGCGTGATGGCTTGTGCGAGGCGAGGCTCCTTCAACCGCGCCGTCTTGGCGGCGCGCTCAGCACGTTCCTTGTCGACAATGAGTGCTGCAGCCGATGTGGTATTCTCGTTGCGACCGTCATCATTGATCCGCGGCATCTCAGTGCCTCGCCCCGATTCTCGTTGCCCGTGGTGCCATTTTGCACCTGCGTCCCGCCCTAAACTGGTCTATCGCCGCTTTGAGTGAGATTTCGGTTGCATGTTCCGGTTTCTCGCCCGGCTGGTGGTTGTCGTTGGCGGCTTGTGCGATGGCCATCTTGGTTCTCCTATGACACAAGTGTTCCAAGGCAGCTCGCAAGCTGCAGGGCTATTTTCGATGTAGGGACACGCGCGGATGCTCAGGCGCGTGATCGGAGCATGGTGTTGGGGGCCGTAGCTGGAACTATGAGAGCGCAGATAGCGTCGGCGCCTGAACTGAACGGCGGCCTTCCCCCCTCTCGCAAAAAGCTGTCAACGCGATATTGTTACCGGGAGCAAAGGAGCCTAGTGTCGACGAGAACTTTTCTCGCGACGAGATCGTTCAGACTTTGCTGCAGCACAGGGCCCCCGCAAGCGCATCAGCTCGGTATTGTAGGGAATTCGGGCGTTAGAGCCATTGAACCGCTACGGGTGTGTCAGTAGCAAACTACAGGCAGCCGCAGGTCCAAACGAGCAGCACCGTTCCAAGCGCATACGGGACCAGAAGCAAACCAATCGTCACCCAGAAAGCCGGCTCTGCCAAGGCGGCCATGTCCTTGCGAAACTGCTCCATAGGGCTACCCCGGCAACTTCGACAAACGAATAGAGCTAATCTGGTAAGGCCTACGGCCCGCTTTTGGCATCTTCGACCTCCAGCGCATCCATGAGGGCTGCCACATCGGTGGGTTCGCCATCGGCGTCACCATGCACCCTAGTTCGGGCGTTCTTTAGCGCTTGTTCGATCGCATCTTCAATGTTACCGAGCTCGTCCTCACGCACCTCGCGACCATAACCGGCCGCTTCGGCATCCTGCTCGAATTGCTGGACAAGCACGGCGAAGCTCACTTCCTCTTTGCCAGCAAGAGTGCCGACATTCTCCTGCAGCCAGGTTTCAAAAAACACTTTGGTCGCGTTCATCGGATAACTCCTCCGCCGGATTAAGCGCGGCGGCGATCCGAAGTTCCGCAATGTCGTCACTTTCCCAATCAGCAAGGGGATATGCTCATGGTGGGCTTGGCTGATGATCGCGATAATGGCTCCAGCCATCCCCATCTGCGTATCGGAGCAAGGCCGCCGGATGCCAGTTTGCGCCCACCGAGCGCTCGTCGATCCGCATGCTCCCATCTTCGATCGGTCTGCATGGAACTATTGCCCGCTCCGTTGCGCAAGGCTGCCCCGGCGGTCGTTGTTCGCCTTCCCGCTATTCTATCCCGACATTCCGGATTGTATCACCTCATCAGCCGACAACCGGTCAGACATCGCTGCACTGTTGGTCTGGTCCATCCCGAACTGAGCGACTTGAATCATCATAGCCTTGGCCTTTGCGATGAGTTCGTCGTCGGGAAGACTATGCCCGGCCTGCAGGGTGACTGTAATCCACTCGCCGCCCTCCCCGCGGAATTCCACGACCGGAGCCTGGTCTCGGCTGACGACAATTTCCATCATCTGCATAAGAACCTCCTCGTGCTTCGACTATGGCGGCCAGCCGAAACTCAACGCAGCTCGGCCGTCTAATCCTTGACATAAGCCCCAGGCTGACGACCGCCTTTGGGCGCCTTGGCGTCTTTCGAATGCTCGGCCATCGCAGGACCTGCTCCAGAGGTTTTCTCTGCGGCCGGTGAAGGTGTCGCCTGCTTTGGCGGGCTCCTGCCACCCGATTTTTCGGGACGGGGTGATATGCCAACTGAAGAATTGTCTGAAGAAGTCATGGCTCGTTTCCCTGGCTGCGAAATTCCATTACCAACCTGCGAAACGCCGTGACGTTCCATTGCAATTCGTTCGTGAAAACAAGAACTCCGCTGGTGAACCCGGGGCCTCGCTGAGCCAACGGGCTGTTTCGCAAGACAAACGGCAAATGCCAGCCAGCTCGGGCAAGACAGAGCTTAGCCTGACACATGGCAGCGTGGCAGCAGAATACGAGCCAACACGAAACTCGTAGAGATACCCATCGCCGAACGCGGTGACGGCAGCAGCTTCGGTCATTCTGCAGAATGCGTTTCCAGCGCCGCGGCAATGCCCATCGCCCGAGGTCCAGGAGCCTGAATCCAGCGCCGACCAGCAAAAGGCTCGCGATACAGGCCGAGGCCGCAGTCAACCGATGAGGAACAATATCTCCCTTTGAAAGTTCTGGCCGACCCATGAAGGAGATATGAAATGTCAGAATCGCGCGAATGGCTTGTCCAATGGCTCAGGGATGCTCACGCCATGGAAGAGCAGGCCGAGACCATGTTGAATGGGCAGTTGAACCGAATTGAGAACTATCCTGAGCTCAGCGAACGGATTCGCCAGCACGTCCAGGAGACCAGGCAGCAGGCTGCTCGGCTGGAAACCTGTCTCGACCGCATCGGACAAGGATCTTCCACACTGAAGGATGCCGGCGGCAAGCTGACGGCGATGGCGCAGTCGCTCAGCGGGGTCTTCGCCGGTGACGAAGTGATGAAAGGATCGCTTGCAAGCTACACGTTCGAGCACATGGAAATCGCCTCCTACACAATCCTTATCGCCGCTGCCAAATCTCTGGGTGAAGCAGAGGTCGCCCAGGTCTGCGAAGAGAACCTGCGTGAGGAAGTCGCAATGGCGGACTGGTTGAAAAGCCATATTCCAGCGACAACCGAGCAGTTCCTGGCGCGGGCCGACTCGGAGAGTGAGAACGCCAAGCGTTGATCAGCCGGTAGCGTCATTGCTAAACAAGCTCGCGCCTTGCGCTGAAGCTCGGCGCAAGGCGCATCGAGGTTGAGCCGTTACCGCTGTGAAAGGCACTTCAAAGTAGGCAGCGCGTGAGTAAGTTTTCCGATTAGCTCTCCGTGCCGCGATAGTATCCTTGACGCCAATTGAACTTGAAATTCCGGACGGAATTCTCTGCCATGTGCCGCTCCTTGAGAGCCCGCCGAACTGCCCATCATACGGATGTTGCTATCGCCCACTTTTTGGCGACAGTTCCCCATCCCCAACCATCTCCGCCAGCCGGCTGAGGAAGTCCACCAAAGCAGCTTGCGGCTCGTCGATTTCGCCGACGACGACCGAAATGCCCCAACGCCCAAGAACGGCCTCCTCCACAGGGTTTCGGCTGGTCATGAGGATGAACGAGGGCGGGCGATCTTTCTCATAGCCGGACCGATGCCACGTCTGCCAGAGACGGTGCAACAGCAACCGAATATTTGGGTCGGAAAGGCTATAGCCAATGAAGAGGATCGTGCTGCCGAGTGCATCCGAGCGAAAACGCACGTCCAGCGGAGAATTGAAGGAGAGGCGATCGAGGTAGTCCGTTTCGGTGAGGACGAGGGACGAATCCTCGTCGAAATCACCATGGAACTTGACGATGTGGGTAACGCCTTGGCGGGCCTGCGCTACATCGCGTGCATTGGCCACTTTCACGTAGTCCCGGCCGTATATCTCATAAGCCAGTTCTAGGTTCCGGTCATAATTAGTTGTGTAGATGACAGGGAAGTCGAGCCTCACGATGAGACGATGCAACTCGGATTTCTCGATCCGGTCCTTGGGGACGGACCAGTTTCTGTCCATCCAACTGCGAAGTGGCCCGATGCTGCCATGCTTGATCCGATAGTACTCGGCCAGGGTTTGAAAACGATCGCGTCGCGTGGAAAATTCGTCGTCGACGCCGAGCTCCTTTGCCATTCGCTCTATCAGCTTCTCCCAGGAGGGTAGTCCAACACTGATCGACACCCCTGCCCCAACAAACAGAATTGCGCTGCGATGGCGAATTGCGTTGGCGAGCGAATCTACAGGGTCATCGTTCATCAAGTCTTTTGAGGCCACCCGCGCAGGTCGACCTTCCTCCCTCACATCTGGTCGTTGTTAGGCTGCTTGGTGATCCCCACCTGCCTGGCCAGCTCGGAAAACGGTGGCACACTCGCTTCGAACTGCTTGGTGTTAGCCAGCCGCAAAAGACGCAAAGGGAAACACACTGCGTCGCGGTTAGCAGGCGACATATCCTCGAAGAGGCGCTCATCAACCGTGAACGAGGCTTCGGCGTTTTTCAACGCCGTGTCGATATCATCGACCGAGAGAAGGCCTCTGCGGACCAAGGCGTTATTGACGGCCGCGACCGCCATGAGCAAACCTTCCAATTGCAGGTTGGCGACGTTCATGGGCCATGTCCTTCATATCGTTGGAAGCCCGTCGATAGATAATCCTGCTCCGGAGGCCTTGTGCCGTGCCGGTGATGGGGTTGTCGCTTGCCAGAGCGTTTTGGCTGCGCGGCGGCGCCGGGATTGGCATCTGGTGGCGCCATGGCTTGGATCTCCGCTGGGCTGCTGGACAACTCTCCACATGCCTCGAGGTTCCGGATCGCCATGGCACTACCGTCGGGTGCACGAGGTGATCGAGGTTTGGTCTTCAGACTACGATTCAACAAGCGCGTTACATGGTTCCTCCGCGAGCGCGAGCCGCCTTCGGCAGAAGATGCCAGCCGCGTCCCGCTCTAGCCAAAAGCAACCGTCTGCAAGGCGTTCGGCAACTTTAGAGCTCCGACTGTGCCTCCCAGATGGGCCATATAGAGCCATATAGAAACGACCAAGCTGATGCCTGCTAAGGTCTCGGGATCTCGTTTTATCGGCGACATCAGGCTGCCGCGCTCGGCAGGTCAGCAGATCCGATGGAGGGAACAACCCGGCACGGTGATGGTTCGGTGGCATCAAAGGTGATAGAGAACGATGGGTAAAAAGCCCAAACAGCACACAGAAGCCACGGCGGATCGTGAAAAAGCGATCGAAGCGCTCTACTTTGCGCGCAAGTGCGGCCTCACCAAGGAAGAGGCACTCAAGATGTTCAGGGAAGCCCAAATCAGGATCGATGATGGACCCAAAAGGCACTCCGGCAAGCGAACTTAGAAGCGTTCGTCGAGCGCTCGTCTCAGCCAGCGGCGGCGCATGATCTTCTTCACCTCCGACACGCATTTCAACGATCCCCGCATTTTGCGGCTCGACCCCCGCCCCTTCAGTTCATTGGCGGCGCATGACCAGGCACTGACTGAACTTTGGAACGAGACTGTTGCTCCAAACGACGAGGTTTGGCACCTCGGCGACTTTGCCAGGGGATCGGCCGAGACAGTGTCTTCGCTGCTGTCCTGCCTCCACGGCACCAAGCACCTCATCATCGGCAACAACGACGGCGTGGTAACGCTCCGCGCTTCGGCTTGGGCTAGCGTGCAACACTACAAGGAGCTGACTGTCGAGGGCCGTTTCTTGGTTCTTTGCCACTACCCGTTCCGCACCTGGAACCAGATCGGCAAGAAATCGATAAACCTGCACGGCCATTCTCATGGCCGGCTGAAGCCGATGACGCGCCAGCACGACGTCGGCGTAGACGCCTGGGATTTTCGCCCAGTCACTTTTGCTGCCATACAGGCCAGGCGGCGCCGCCGAGGTTAGCGCAGCAGATGGTCGAACGATCGACGTCTTTACGTGGTGATGCTAGCCGCAAACAGGAATCCAGAAATCCTGCCCCTGGGGTATTGCAGCCTTGCCTGGAACGCACCGCGAGTAAACCGGACCAAGGAGCGCCCCACCCGTCTGCACAGCCGTCACAACCTTTGGGACAGGCGCCGACCCCCGTCGTCACCCCGGCGGCGCGCCACTGGCGCCCAATCGTTCATCCACCTCGCTTGAAACGAGCTTCAATCGCCGTCCTTGGCGATCTCAGTGCCACATTCTCTCTCTAAGCCACTTAAGAAACCTGTTCCCTCCAATCGACCGGCGGACTCTAGCGGCAGCCCACTGCCCTCTGAACGTGGTTCCGACATGGCAACTGCAGACGATGTCATGCAACTCACCGTCAGACAGTTCGAAGAAGCGCTTTGCTTCCCCATAGGTGTCATCCTTCAGGCCTAACGCACGCAGTAGCGGGTCCTCGAAGGCCACTGTAATTGGCGAGCCCTCACCGCGTGCTGCGTCGCGGGCTTCCCGCTTCAGATACTCAGTGCCGGTAAGGGCTCTCAGGCGTCGCTCGGGATGTTGTGCCAGCAACTCTGCCCAGCGCTCAATACGCTGTTGCCGGGTCATGATCGGGTATGTCGAGAGGGGTTCTACTTCTGCAATTGTCTGCAATTGACTTAGAGTTTGGTGTTCCATCGTCGGCTCCTTTTGATCGAAGTCCCTTCCCCACAAAAACTATCGCGCGCCTACGCACTGACAAGAGCCGGTAAGGCGGCCACTTGCCCGACATGGATTGCGAAATGACAAAAAACAGCGCATTGCTCCGCCGGCGCGCGAAACGATATCTCATCCCAAATCAGACCGAAGCCGTTCAGAACGAACAGCTCGCCACCCGCCCACAACAACAATTTAAATTAGTAACGCCTTATGGAACTTTGGGGTTGGCGTTTCATTTCATCGGCATGGAGGCCACTGTAATCCAGTGAATTGGATCTTGAGACAGGCACAAGGCCGACAAGGCGCCCCTTCCACGTAGCTTGAGCCAACCAAAAGAAAGACCTGCTTCGCGGTTCGGCGCGTCCGCCATTTCTGACAAAATCGATGTCCGCTTCCAGGCCGGCAAACACACAACCCAAACGACAGGAATGAGGGCGCTTTGCGGACATTCGCATAAGCCCAAAACTGGACCTACATCGAGCCGGCCTATCAACCTGCTGCTGGGCATATTCAACAGCCTGTCGGAGCGCGTGCAGGGCAAGATCGGCGTCCCGTGCCGAAGGGCTTAAAGAAAGACAAGGCCGAGAGGACCAAGCCAGGCTTGGTCGGCCGGGTCAAGTTTTTCTGAAGGGCGAAGAAACTGCGCCATGCAAAGCTGCTGGACTACCGTGAAGAATAACTAACATTGGCGAGGGTACTGCCAACGTTGAGGAACAGAACCGTGTGCCTGACGTTGTGCCGGATCGACGTCTAGGAGAAACGGCATGGTGGCGCCACGCGCGGTCTGGAAGGGCTTTCTGAGGGTCGGTTCCGTGTCATGCGGGGTAAAGATAGTGGGTGCCACAAGCGAGGCAACCAAGATCGACTTCAAGATTTTGAACCGCAAGGACGGTTTACCCGTTAAAAGCGCCTATGTCGATGAAGAGACTGGCGACGTTGTCAAAGCCGAGGATCAGATCAAAGGGTATGAGGCGGACAAGGATGATTTCATCCACGTCGAGCCGGACGAGTTAAAGAAACTGAAGCTGACGTCACAGCATACACTTGACGTCGATTCCTTCGTTCCGGTTGCCGAGATCGACACACGTTATCTCGAGAAACCATACTACTTGATCCCGGCAGACGGCGCCTCCCTGGAGGCCTTTGCCGTCCTGCGCGATGCGATGGCCAAGAAACGCGTTGCGGCACGCTCCTGCGTCGTACTCTATCAGCGCGGGCGCGAAGTGTTGATACAGCCCCTTGGAAAAGGGATGTTGCTGACCGAGCTACGGACCCACAATGAGATGACATCGGAAGACACCGTCTTCGACGATGTGAAGAGCGCAAAATATGATTCGGATTTGCTCGAAATCGCGGGGCTTCTCATCGACAAGAAGGTGACAAAGTTCGATCCTTCGAAATTCGAGGACACCTACGAGGACGCGTTGATTGCCATGATTGACGCCAAGCGCAAGGGCAAAAAACCCCCGAAACCGGTACCGAAACCCAAGGAGAACGTGGTCGACTTGGCCTCAGTTCTTCGAAAGAGCCTCGCCAAGGAAGGGATCGGCCAAGATCGGCCAAAGGCCAATAGCCGCAAATCAGCTTAGGTGCTGGAACCGGCACTCGTTCGTTGCTCATCCATATCGCTTGCCGAGAAGCGGAGCCTTGAGCGCGTCTAGCTGATCCTGAAGGCGGCCTTTCTCCACGATCATTTCCTCAGGGCCTTCGCAAACGGCACCGTGCACTGCTCCGTTGCCTCGCTCTAGACAGATTCACCACTAGCATTTTCGGGAAGAGCCGCGCTCGTGTCCGCACCGTCTGACTGGCGCGTAACATGCTGTGTAACAATCGATTCTTAGATTTCTTGATTTGCTTGGATCGGAGGCAAGAATCGAATCCCACTTTCTCCGCCAGACGTCGAATTGTCCAGCCCGGAGACATGGGTAGCAGTTTGTACCTAAGACACGATGACAACCTCGTGCTCGGTTGCAAAGTCCTCTGTTCCAAGTCGATATATCCGAACTGCGAGTCATCGCCTCGATCACGAGCGCCCGGTTGCGTCAGGCTGACTTTGAAGTTCGGATGGATGACGGTCATTTCCTCTCGGGAGCGCTCCGCCGAACATCTCCATGGTCCTTTCAATGAGGCGATAGATAGTCAGGCTGCGCCGGCTGCAGTCGCGGTCAATGGCTGGAGGAAGTGATCGTTGAGTGACACCGGCCGCCCTGCATTCAGGCATGGGCGGCCGTCTTGTGGAGCGGGATGACGCGGCTCGATAAGCAGTCAGCGTGTTGGCGCTGAATCGCTCAAGCTTTCGTCACCTCCGCCCAGATCAGCCCGCGGCGCTCGGCACCGGCGTGTTGAGCAGCTGCTGTTCCCAGAGGTACGCGATGCCGCTGCCGCCGAAGTGCTGAATGAGAATCTCGGTCAGCTCCTCGACATGCTCGGTGCGCGCCCAATCGCGTTGCCATTCGCCAGCGAGCGCCATCACGGTCATCACGTTCGCGCCGGCCGCGATCATTCGCTGGATGGCAACTTCGTGAGACTCCTTCGAAATCCCGCCCGACGCGTCGGTGATCACGGTCACGTCCCAGCCTTCGCCGGCGGCCTGGATCACAGGCATTGCGACGCAGACCTCGGTCCACAGGCCGGCGATGATCAGCTGCTTGCGGCCGGTCGCCTTGACGACGTTCACCACGTTCTCGTCCTGCCAGGTGTTCACCCAGGTGCGATCGAGGACTTCCTGGTCCGGAAATACGTCGGTGATCTGCTTGAAGAGAAGTCCTCCGCGCGCCGCAATCACGCTGGTGAGAATGGTCGGAACATCGAAGGCTTTGCTAGCTTCGCCAGCGCGGTCGTGTTGTTGACCACCATGTGCGGGTCGTGGCTGTTCAGATTGGCCAGCTGATAGGGCTGGTGGTCGATCAGGACGAGGACCGAGTCTTCGGGACGAAGAAGCGAATCAAGGCCGTTACGAGGGGTCATCAAGACTTCCTTTCTCTGCCGCTCTGGAAGGCAATGGGTTCATGGGAGACACACGCCAGTGGGCGGGCGTTGCCTGGGACGTAATTTGCCGTTCCTTTTGGTGATGCGGTAGTGCCATAATCGGACAAGCTGTGTCGCGAAATGAGGAACGCTGGAGTGGACATCGAAGATCTGCAAACATTCGTCGCAGTGGCCGATGCCGGGGGCGTATCGGCCGCCGCGCGCCGGCTAGGCGTCTCCAAGTCAATCGTCAGTCGGCGGCTCTTTCGGGTTGAAGCAGAACTTGGCGTCCAGCTGCTTGCACGAACGACCCGCGGCGCCTCGCTTACAGAAGCGGGCATCACGTTCAGAGACCATGCGGCCCGAGCCAGCGCCGAGATTGATACGGCCAGGGAAGCGATCCTCCCCACCGGTGAGTTGCGCGGCCGCCTGAGGGTTGCCATGCCGCTTACTTTCGGCGCGACCCATTTTGCTCCCGTGCTCGCGGAAATGGCGCGTCTGCACCCGAAGCTTCACATCCATACTTCTTATAGCGATCGCTTCGTCGATCTCATCGCAGAGGGTTTCGATTGCGCGATCCGGGGCGCCTACCTTCAGGACTCCAACCTGATCGCGAAGCGCGTCGGGCCTATCCATGGAAAGCTTGTCGCGAGCCCGGATTACATCAAAGCGCACGCGTCACCCGAGACTCCGGACGAACTCGTCACCCATCAGGCCCTCATGCAGGGAACGGAAGCCTGGCAGTTCATGGATGGCGACAAGATTGTTACGGTCCAGCCGCAGGGCAGGTTCAAGGCCGACAGCGCCACGGCGCTTGCCGCGACGACGGCGGCAGGTCTCGGCATCGCCTGGCTCCCCGATTGCATTACACATGAATATGTAGCCTCCGGCGCGCTGGTCCCGATCATGACACGCTATCCGGTACCTCCGGGAGCTGCGTATGTCGTACGCCCGCCGGGGCAGCATCCTACGCGGAAAGTGCGCGTGCTCACCGAGATGCTGATTGAGTATTTCAAACGCAACCCGGATCTTTGGGGTCTTGACGGCTAGGACACGAACGGTTCGAAGCCGTGTCAAAGAACCGCGTTCGACGGTCCCATTGCTCCGAGCCGTTGCGTTCGGCGACATTGCTTGCACGTTCCGTGCGTCGGCGCCCTTACAGAGCCTTTAGCCTTTGGAAAGGGAGATGTGTTTCTTCTCGAGGGAGCAGGCGGCGCGCCGGCAGCAGAGGCGAATCGATGGATATCTTCGGCATCAAGGCACTGTTGATCTGCGCGCTGATCTTCATTCCGTTCGAACATCTGTTTGCCGAGCGGCCGCAGAAGATCTTCCGCAAGGGCTTCGCTGTCGATCTGATCTATCTGCTGTTCAACGGCTTCATCATAAAGCTGGCCATCGTCATGATGGCGGCAGGCGCGCTCGGTGCCGCTGCGCTCCTGGTCCCGCCGGCGATAACGAAGGCCGTCAGCGGCCAGCCCGTCTGGCTGCAGGTTGCCGAAATCATCGTGATCACCGATATCGGCGTCTACTGGACACATCGGGCCTTCCACAAAATCCCCGCGCTTTGGAAGTTCCATGCCGTTCACCACGGCATTGAGGAACTCGACTGGCTCGGGGCCTTCCACAATCACCCCGTCGACGCCATCGTCACAAAGGCAATATCGCTGACGCCGATCTTTTTCCTCGGCTTCTCGGAAGCCTCGATCGCCGTCTTTTCGACCATCTACCTTGGACACACGCTGCTTGTGCATTCAAACGTGCGGATTCCGTTCGGCCCCTTGAAGTGGCTGATCGCCAGCCCGCAGTTCCATCGCTGGCACCATGCCAACCAGCGCGAAGCCTATGACAAGAACTTCGCCGGGCAGTTGCCTTTCCTCGACATGCTGTTCGGCACCTACAATCCCACCGGCGACAAGGTGCCGGACAAGTACGGCGTCGACGATCCGATCCCTTCCACCTATTTCGGTCAGATCGGCTATCCGCTCCTGCGCCGCAGGAAGCTGAACCGAGCAGTGCCGAACACCGAAGCCTGACAGCTGGCCCGACGGTGCGGTATCCACCCCGATCCGCTTTCGGGCCGTAGAACGCCGAACCACGGGAAGGCTTTTCGCGTCGAATCGGCTAAACCCTGAGGCATGAACGAGACGTCTCTCTATGCGCCGGTGAAGCGGTTCCTCGAAAGCCTCGACTTCGTCGTCAAAGGCGAGATCGGCGGCTGCGATGTTGTTGCATTGCGCGAGGGGGAGCCGCCGGTTGTCGTCATCTGCGAGTTGAAGCTGCAGTTCAATCTCGAACTGGTGCTGCAAGGTGTCGATCGCGCGGCGGCCTGCGACGAGGTGTGGCTGGCCGCGCGCATGTCGGCCCGCGGCAAGGGCCGCGAAAGCGACGCCAGATTTCGCAATCTCTGCCGCCGTCTTGGCTTCGGCCTGCTCGGTGTGACCGCGACGGACCGGGTCGAGGTGCTTCTCAGCCCGATCGCGCTGGCGCCGCGCAAGAATGCCCGCCGGCGCTCTCGTCTGGTTGACGAGCACCAGCGCCGTCGCGGCGATCCCGTTGCCGGAGGAGGATCGCGCAATCCGATCATGACGGCCTATCGTCAAAGCGCCCTCGCCTGCGCTGCCGCCATGGTGGACGGACCCAGGCGACCGCGTGATCTCAAGGCGGTGACGCCGATCGCGCCCAAGATACTGCAGCACAATGTCTATGGCTGGTTCGCGCGCGTCGACCGCGGCCTCTACGATCTTACGGATGCAGGCCGTGCCTCTTTGGTCCGTTGGCCGCAGGCATCGCACGACGACTCCCGACACGCAATTTTGAACGCACCGGCCATATGATTGAAGATGCCGGCGGCGCTCGCGGCGGTCCGCTCGGTTGATTTCTCCGACAAAATGTGTTGCTTGTCCCGCCCATGAAGAAGCTCTGCATGACCGCCTTGGCGTCAGTGACACTGAGTTTTCCAGCCAGCGCAATGGACAATGCATTGCGCGCCGGTCTGATGAAACTCGATCCCCAAACCCGTCTTGAACAGCGTTGCGACGCCGAAGTGCTCGACCGCATCACCCATGACGATCGCAAGTTCAAAGCCGATCGCGTCGTCGCCTACGCCTTCGCCACGCCCGAGATGGGTGCCGATGCAATCAAGAGCCCGGGTGCTGCGTTTCGCAGCAAGGGGCAGTGGTACCGGCTGAAATTCAAGTGCCAGACCGCGCCGGACCATATGGAAGTTTTGCAGCTCCGCTACCGGATCGGGGACGAAATTCCAGAAGCCGACTGGGCAAAGTACAATCTCTACGATTGATTTGTGATCTGCCATGGTTTGCCTGGCTGTCGCGAGTGCCGCGAAGCCGTGATCCGGCTTGACGCAACGCTGCTTCGGTGATGCAGCCACGCGTGATCCCTTGACGCCAGGGGACCACCAAGTTAGGGCCTCTGGATAATCGACGAACACTCGGCAAAATCAGCAAGGGCTTCCTGTCGATGGACATTTTTTTCAGCGCTGCCAGTCTGACCGCCCTGCTGCAGGTCATCGCCATCGACCTCGTGCTGGCCGGAGACAATGCGATCGTCATCGGCCTCGCCGCGGCCGGCTTGCCCGCCGAACAACGCAAGAAGGCGATTCTTCTCGGCGTGGTGGCGGCAACGGTGCTGCGCATCGGGTTTGCCGCAATTACCGTCAAGCTGCTGGCGATCGTCGGCCTGCTGCTCGCCGGCGGCATCCTGCTGCTGTGGGTCTGCTGGAAGATGTACCGCGAGTTGCGTACGTCGCATGCCGATGAATTGGAAGCGACCGAGGCACTGTCGAATTCGGACCTCAACAGCGACCAGGCGGTCGCTGGCAAGACCAAGCGCAAGACCCTTGGCCAGGCTGCCTTGCAGATTGTCGTCGCCGACGTGTCGATGTCGCTCGACAATGTGCTGGCGGTGGCTGGAGCGGCGCGCGATCATTTTCCGGTGCTGGTCATCGGCCTTGTGTTGTCGATCGCCCTGATGGGGCTGGCCGCGACTTTCATTGCCAAGCTGCTGCATCGCCACCGCTGGATTGCCTATGTCGGCCTTCTGATCATTTTCTATGTGGCTGTGGACATGGTCTATCGTGGCGCGGTGGAGGTCTGGCCGCATGTAAACGGTGCGGTCGGCTGAGGCTGGCGGACATCGGCATCTTCACTCCGTGGAAGACCGCCGTGCGTTTTGCCGCATCGGGGGTCTGCCCATACCAATGCCGCAATAAGTGTGGTACTGCGCCGGCAATCCTGAAAAGCCCGGAAACGCTCTATGTCCGCTCCACGCGTGAGTTTTGTCAGTCTTGGATGCCCGAAGGCCCTTGTGGATTCGGAGCGCATCATCACGCGCCTGCGCGCCGAAGGTTACGAAATCGCGCGCAAGCATGACGGCGCCGACCTTGTCGTCGTCAACACTTGCGGCTTTCTCGATTCCGCTCGCGACGAGTCGCTCAACGCCATCGGCTCCGCGCTTTCGGAAAACGGCCGGGTGATCGTCACCGGTTGCCTGGGTGCCGAGCCGGACGTCATTCGCGAAAAGCACCCCAATGTGCTGGCGATCACCGGGCCGCAGGCCTATGAGAGCGTGATGGCTGCCGTGCATGAGGCTGCGCCGCCTTCGCACGACCCTTATGTCGATCTTTTGCCGCCGCAGGGTGTCAAGCTGACGCCGCGCCACTACGCCTATCTGAAAATTTCCGAAGGCTGCAACAACCGCTGTACCTTCTGCATCATTCCGGCACTGCGTGGCGACCTCGTCTCGCGGCCGGCGGCCGATGTGCTGCGCGAGGCCGAGAAACTGGCCAAGGCCGGGGTCAAGGAACTTCTGGTCATCTCGCAGGACACCAGCGCCTACGGCATCGACATCAAGTACCAGACGTCGATGTTCGGCGACCGTGAGGTGCGCGCAAAATTCCTCGATCTGTCCGAGGAACTGGGCAAGCTCGGCATCTGGGTGCGCATGCACTATGTCTACCCCTACCCGCATGTCGCCGACGTCATCCCGCTGATGGCAGAGGGCAAGATCCTCCCTTACCTGGATATCCCCTTCCAGCACGCTTCGCCGCAGGTGTTGAAGAACATGCGCCGGCCGGCACACGGCGAAAAGACGCTCGATCGCATTCGCGGCTGGCGTGAGGTCTGCCCGGATCTGGCCATCCGCTCGACCTTCATCGTCGGCTTCCCCGGCGAGACGGACGACGATTTCGAGATGCTGCTCGACTGGCTCGACGAGGCCAAGATCGATCGCGCCGGCTGCTTCAAATACGAGCCGGTCCGGGGCGCCCGCTCCAACGATCTCGGTCTCGAACAGGTTCCCCAAGAGATCAAGGAGGCGCGCTGGCACCGCTTCATGCAGCGCCAGCAGAAGATTTCGGCGACACAGCTGGCCAGGAAGGTCGGCAAGCGCCTGCCGGTGCTGATCGACGAGGCGCACGGCACGTCGGCAAAGGGCCGCACCAAATACGACGCGCCCGAGATCGACGGCTCGGTGCACATCCAGTCGCGCCGCCCGCTGCGCCAAGGCGACATCGTCACCGTCAAGATCGACCGTGCCGATGCCTATGACCTCTATGGTTCGGCGGTCTGACGGTCCGTATTTACTACATCTGGCGATAATTCAGCCGTCTTAACCCGCACAGCCGCGATCCGCTCTATGGTTTGCGGACCGTAGATGCGGGAAATGCGGATGAACACCAGACCTGCGGAACAAAATTACATCGCGACGCTGGACCTGCTCAGGCTGGCGGCAGCACTTGCCGTCGTGTTGCCGGCCCTGCTGCTGCTTGCCGCCGCGTTCCTGATCTCCTGCGGAACGGCTATCGGTGACGCAGCACTGGATGCTTGGCCACTACGGCATTGCCGTTGCCTCGGCCAATCTCGTCGTCGCCAACGTCGTCATGCACGCGGCCTTGATCGGCGCGGTGCTGCTGCGCGACCGTGTCAGGGCATCGGGGCTCACTCTGGCGCTGGGCGGGCTGACCTATCCGCTCTATTTGCTGCACCAGGACATCGGCTATCTCGCCATCAATGCGGCAACGCCCCTTGTCGGCAAATGGATTGCCGCTCTTGGTTGCGTCGTGCTCATGCTTTTCATTTCGTGGGCGATCTGGCGCACCTGCGAACAACCGGTACAGCGGTTGCTCAGGTTTTGGCTCGGCCGCGCGGTCGATGCCGGACGAACGCGGTTTCGTCGCCCCTCTGCCGGCGCACAGCCCGCCGAATGAAGAAGGGCGCCTCGCGGCGCCCCTCCGTCTCATGTCTCGCGCTGCTTATTTCGGCAGCTTGTCGTCGACGCCTTTCACATAAAAATTCATGCCGAGCAGCGTGCCGTCGTCGGCGACTTCACCATCCTTCAGCCACGGCGTGCCGTCCTGCTTGGCAACCGGTCCGGTGAAGGGATTCCAGCCGCCGGCGATCTTCTTTTCGGTGGCTTCGGCCATCGCCTTCACGTCGTCGGGCATGTTGGTGTAGGCCGACATCTTGACGGCGCCGTCCTTGATGCCGAGCCAGACATTGTCCGGCTTCCAGGTGCCGTCGAGCGCGGCCTGGACGCGGCTGATGTAATAGGGACCCCATTCGTCGGTGAGCGAGGTCAACTGCGCGTTCGGCGCGAACTTGATCATGTCTGAGGACTGGCCGAAGCCTTTCAGCTTGCGCTCCTCGGCCACCTGCAGGGCAGCGGTGGAATCGGTGTGCTGGACGATGATGTCGGCGCCCTGGTCGAACAGCGCCTTGGCAGCGTCGGCTTCCTTGCCCGGATCGAACCAGGAGTTCACCCAGACGATCTTGGCCTTGAAATTCGGGTTGATCGACTGCGCGCCGAGCATGAAGGAGTTGATGCCCATCACCACTTCGGGGATCGGGAAGGAAACGATATAGCCGGCGACCCCTGCCTTCGATTCCTTGGCGGCGATCTGGCCAAGAATGTAGCGGCCTTCGTAGAAGCGCGCATTGTAGATGCCGAGATTGTCAGCGGTCTTGTAACCGGTGGCGTGCTCGAACATCACTTTCGGGAATTTCTTGGCGACCTTCACTTCCGGGTCCATGAAGCCGAAGGAGGTGCCGAAGATGATCTTGCAGCCTTCGCGTGCCAGGCGCTCGAAAGCACGGTCGGCATCGGGGCCTTCCGAGACGTTTTCGAGATAGGCGGTCTCGACCTTGTCACCGAGCGCCTTCTCCACCTCGAGACGGCCCTGGTCGTGCTGGTAGGAGTAGCCGAAGTCGCCGATCGGGCCGGTGTAGACCCAGCAGGCCTTCAGCTTGTCCGCGGCCTCGGCCGTCGCTGCCAGCGACATGGCGGCGGTCGTGGTCATCAGGGCAATAAGCAGTTTTTTCATCGTGTTACCTCTCTGAGTTAAGCCTTGGAGCTTCCCGTTTGTTTTTATTGTCAACGATCCGGAACGAATGGCTGCCCCAAGGAAGCCGGCGTGTTCATCATCGTCAGACGCTTGTTGCGCGAGATTAGAACGAGAACCACGACGGTTGCCAGATAGGGCAGCGAAGAAAGGAACTGCGAGGGCACTGGAATGCCAAAAGCCTGTGCATGAAGCTGGCCGATCCACACCGCGCCGAAGATGTAGGCGCCGGCCAGCACCCGCCATGGCCGCCAGGAGGCGAACACCACCAGCGCCAGCGCGATCCAGCCGCGGCCGGCACTCATGTTCTCGACCCATTGCGGCGTGTAGACTAGTGAGAGATGGCCGCCGGCGAGACCGGCACAGGCGCCGCCGAAGATGACCGCGAGGTAGCGATAGCGGATCACCTTGATGCCAAGCGCATGCGCCGAGGTGTGGCTGTCGCCAATCGAACGCAGCGTCAGCCCGGTCCGGGTCTTGAACAGGAACCACATGACGGCCGCGGTCAGCGCAATCGAGATGTAGAAGATCGGATCCTGCCCGAACAGCAGCCTGCCGACCACAGGGATTTCCGTCAGGCCGGGAATGTAGAGGTTGGGCAGCCTTTCGCCGGGTTGGCCGACAAAGCTGGTGCCCATCATGCCGGACAGGCCAAGGCCGAGCAGCGTCAGCGACAGACCGGTCGCCACCTGGTTGGTGGCCAGCGACAGCGTCATGACGGCAAACAGCAGCGAGAATACCGCGCCCATGGCGATTGCCGCCAAAAGGCCGATCCAGGGCGAACCGGTGAGATAGGTCGCGCCGAATCCGCCGACGGCGCCCATGATCATCATGCCCTCGACGCCGAGATTGAGCACGCCGGAGCGCTCGACCACCAGCTCGCCGATTGCCGCGATCAGCAGCGGCGTTGCCGCGGTGGCGATGGTCAGAAGGATGTTTACGGTGATGTCCATCAACGGGCTTCCTTCAGCTTCGGTGCGGCTTCGAGTTTGGCCACGCCTTCCGGTTTGGTCAGCGCCAGGCCGATCACGCGGATGCGGTAGTGGATGAGCGTGTCGCAGCCGAGCACGAAGAACAGCAGCATGCCCTGGAACACCCGCGCCACCTTGTCGGAGATGCCGAGCGCGCTTTGCACCGCTTCGCCGCCGAGATAGGTCAGCGCCAGCACCAGTCCGGCGGCAACGATGCCGAGCGGGTTGAGACGGCCGAGGAACGCCACGATGATGGCGGTGAAGCCGTAGCCGGGCGAGATGACGGGCTGCAACTGGCCGATGGCGCCCGAGACCTCGGAGATGCCGGCGAGTCCCGCCAGCGCGCCTGACAGCAGGAAAGCAAAAAAGACCATGCGGTTGAGGCCGAAGCCGGCGAAGCGCCCTGCCCGCGGGCTTGAGCCCAGCACGCGCACCTCAAAACCTTTCAGCATGCGGCTCATCAGGATCCAGACCAGCACCGCGGCGATCAGCGCGAAGACAAAACCCCAGTTTGCCCGCCCGGCATCCGGCATCAGCTCCGGCAACACGGCCGAATCGTTGAACTGGATGGTCTGCGGGAAACCATGACCCTGCGGATCGCGCCAGGGTCCGCGCACCAGCCAGTCGAGGAAGAGCTGCGCGACATAGACCAGCATCAGGCTGGTCAGTATCTCGTTGGTGCCGAAGCGAGTCTTGAGCAGAGCAGGGATCGCCGCATAGGCCGCGCCGCCGACCATGCCGAGCAACAGCATCAGCGGCAGCACCAGCGGGCCTTCGAACTGCGGAAACAGCACCGGCACCATCGAGCCGACGATGCCGCCGAGGATGAACTGACCTTCGGCGCCGATGTTCCAGATGTTGGCCTTGTAGCAAACAGAGAGGCCGACGGCGATCAGGATGAGCGGCGCGGCCTTGATCGCCAGCTCATGCAACTGCCAGACCTGGCTGATCGGCTCGATGAAATAGATATTGAACGCGGTAAGCGGATTGACGCCGAGCAGCGCGAACATGACGGCGCCGGCAATGATGGTCAGCGCAAAGGCAATGAACGGCGACAGGGCCGAAAACAGCATGGAACGCTGCGGGCGTTTGACGAGTTCGAGGCGCATCATGCCGTCTCCAGCGTGTGTTCGGCGTGGCCTGGTTCGGCGCCGCCCATCAGCAAGCCGACCCTCTCGAAGGTGGCTTCAGCGATCGGCATCGGCCTCGACAGCTCGCCATTGTGCATGACCGCGATCGCATCCGATATCTCGAACAGCTCGTCGAGATCCTGGCTGATCACCAGCACCGCCGATCCGCTGCGCGACAACTCGATCAAGGCCTGGCGGATGTGAGCGGCAGCGCCCGCGTCGACGCCCCAGGTCGGCTGGTTGACCACCATGACGCTTGGCCGTCGGTCGAGTTCGCGGCCGACGATGAATTTCTGCAGATTGCCGCCCGAAAGCGCTGCGGCCTCCGGATCCGGCGCACTCTTGCGCACATCCATCGCCTCGATGATGCGTTGGGACGCGGCCTGGATGGCAGCGCTCTTGACCATTCCGCCGGAACCGACGAACGCCTTGCCGTCGGTGGCATGGCGCGACAGCAGCAGGTTTTCGGAAAGCTTCATGCGCGGTGCGGCACCGTGGCCGAGGCGCTCTTCCGGCACGTAGGCAGCGCCCAGCAGGCGGCGTCCGGTGATGGTGAGGCCTCCCGCATCCTTGCCACGAATGCGCACCGAGGCGGCATCCTGCTGCAGCACCTCGCCGGAGACGGATTCAAAGAACTCGCCCTGGCCGTTGCCGGCGACACCGGCGATGCCGATCACCTCACCGGCGCGGACATTCAGGTTGATGCCCTTGAGCGGTATCGAGAACGGCGTTGCCGGTTTGCGATTGAGATTGCGGATTTCGAGCAGCGGCTGCGCCTTGTCGATGCCCTCGACCGGCGCGCGCACCACCGCCTGCACCTCGTTGCCGACCATCATGCGAGCCAGCGAAGAAGCAGTTTCCTCACGCGGATTGCAGTGGCCGACCACTTTGCCGTGGCGCAGCACGGTGGCGCGGTCGCAGATGCGTTTGACCTCTTCGAGCCGGTGCGAAATGTAGAGGATGGATTTGCCTTCCGAGCGCAGGCGCTCCAGCGTCTCGAACAGCTTGTCGGCTTCCTGCGGCGTCAGCACCGAGGTCGGTTCGTCCAGGATGATGAGCTGTGGCGTCTGCAGCAGGCAGCGGATGATCTCGATGCGCTGGCGCTCGCCTACCGACAGGTCGCCGACCAGCGAGTCAGGATCGAGCGGCAGGCCATAGCTGAAGGAAAGCGCCCTCGCCTTGGCAGCGATGCTGCTGATCGGCGAGCCGTCGTCCAGCGACAGCGCGATGTTTTCGGCCGCGGTCAGCGCCTCGAACAGCGAAAAATGCTGGAACACCATGCCGATGCCGAGTTTTTTCGCGGCGCCGGGGCTGGAAATCCTGACCGCCTGGCCGTTCCAGAAGATCTCTCCGGAATTGGGCTCCAGCGAGCCGAACAGCATCTTGACCAGCGTCGACTTGCCGGCGCCGTTTTCGCCGAGCAAAGCGTGGATTTCACCTCTGGCGATGTCGAGATCGATGTGATCGCACGCCGTCAGCGTGCCGAATATCTTGGTGAGGCCACGCACCTCGAGCAGGTTCGTGCCGTCCTGATTTGCACTCACAGTGCCTCCCATCTGGTTAGCCAGACATGTTCTGTGTTCCCGCAGGCATGGTAGGCGCGGCCGGCTCTCATCGGAAAGCGGCACGCGTCTTGAAAGAGCTTCAAGAATTTCAGCGGAAATTCAAGGGATAGCAAGGCAGAACGAACTAAGGGATGAGAATGGTCGTCCCTGTGGTCCTGCGGCCCTCGAGGTCGGAATGCGCCTTGCCGGCATCCTTAAGCGAGTAGCGCTGGTTGATCTTGATTTCGACCGCGCCGCTGAGCACGACCTCGAACAGAGCGGCGGCAGAAGCATCGAGGTCCTCGCGTTTTGCGTTGTAGACGAACAGTGTCGGCCTTGTTGCGAACAGCGAGCCCTTCTGGGCCAGCAATGACATGCTGAACGGCGGTATGGGTCCCGATGACTGGCCAAAGCTGACGAACATGCCAAGCGGCCGCAGGCAGTCGAGTGAAGCCGGAAATGTGTCGTTGCCGACCGAATCGTAGACGACATCGCATTTTTTGCCGCCGGTGATGGCGGCGACGCCGGCAACGAAATCCTGTTCCTTGTAGTTGATGACATGGTCGAAACCATGCGCCCTGGCGAGCTCGATCTTGTCGGACGAGCTGGCGGTGCCGATGACGGTCGCGCCGAGGTGTTTTGCCCATTGGCCGAGGATCAGCCCGACGCCGCCGGCCGCGGCGTGGAACAGGATCGTGTCGCCTGCCTTCACCTTGAACGTCCGGCGCAGCAGATATTCCGCCGTCATGCCCTTCAGCATCATCGCGGCGGCCTGTTCGTCGCTGATGCCATCCGGAACCTTGACGACCCGGCTGGCATCGATGACGCGCTCTTGCGCATAAGCCCCCGTCGTCACCGCATAGGCGATGCGATCGCCCGGATTCAGCCAGTCGACGCCCTGGCCGACCTCCAGCACCACGCCGGCGGCTTCGCTGCCTGGCACGAGCGGGAAGCCGCCGGGCGGCGGATAGAGGCCAGAGCGATGATAGACATCGATGAAATTGAGGCCGATCGCGGTGTGCCGGACCAGGATCTGCCCGGATCCCGGCTGACCGAGGTCGGCGTCCTCGTAGGTCAGGACTTCCGGGCCGCCATTGGCGTGAATGCGGATCGCTTTGGACATTGCTAAGCTTCCTGTGGGGCTAGGCTCTCTGTGGGAGTGGCTGATCAGGCCTTTTTGGCACCGAGATTGGGAAAGAACTGCATGATGCCACCGATGCAGGCAAGGTAAAGCCCGGTGATGGTGATGCCGATCTTGGTGAAGGTGCTGACCTGCTCGCCCAGCACGCCGATCTGATCGTAGAAGGCAGCGAGTGCCGCCTGGGCCAGGGCAAGCGCGCCGAAAGCGCACCACAAGAGAGTCATCCCAAGGTTGATGCGCCGCAGCCGCACCACCCGCACCGGGTGGATGAAGTTGATCGGTACGAAAGTCAGGACGCCGGCCACCACCACCACCGCGAACGAAACCCATTGTCCGGGCTCGATGACGAACAGGGTGAACACCACCATGTTCCAGACCACGGGGAACCCCTTGAAGAAATTCTCCTTCGTCTTCATGCCGGTGTCGGCATAGTAGATGGCGCTGGAGACGACGATGATCGCCGCAGACAGGAATGACAGGCCCTCGCCCATGAAGCCGCGCTGATAGAGCGCGAAGGCCGGGATCAGCACGTAGGTCACGTAGTCGATGATGTTGTCGAGCAGTTCGCCCGACCAAGTCGGCAGAATTTCCTTGACCTCGAGCTTCCGCGCGATCGGCCCATCGATGCCGTCGACGAACAATGCCAGCCCGAGCCACCAGAACATCGCCGTCCAGCGCTCTTCGCTTGCCGCTACCAGCGACAGGAAGGCCAGGAACGACCCCGAGGCGGTCAAGAGGTGGACGGAGAACGCTCTCGCCTGTGGCCAGGTGACCTTCTTCTTCGGGCGCGGAATCCGGTCCGTGATCTTTTTGGCGGCTTTTCGGGCCGTTGTGTTCTTGCTCACGGGCCCCGCCAATCCAGCTTGCAGATTTCGGCCGAACGGCCGGCGAAATTCCAGTTGCGGCCGAAAGCCCGCATCTTGCTCTTGTCGGACCGGGCCACGATGATCTCAGGCGCGATCCAGTATTCCGAATTGCTGATCACCGTGTCCTTGTCGCGGTCCTTGCCGGGGATGGGTGTCACCGCTCCGTCGATAATCTTCGGTATCTGGAATATACGCGTCTTGTCACGCGTCTCATAGGTGATCGGCACCTGCTCGACGCCGAGGAATTTGCCGACGAGGATGGAGAGCAGCGATGTGGTTCCGCCTGCCTTGCCGGTGAAGATCTTGGTCAGCGCCTTGACCGCGTAGACAGAGGCGCGGCTGTCGATGAACAGGCCCGCGGTCCAGTTGCCGCGGCTCATGTAGCCGGGAATTTCCATGACCAGCCCGAGATTGAGGCCGGACAGATCTACTTCACCGAAATGGCCGGCATCGATGCGAAATCCCGCCCAGGTCTGGCAGTAGCCTTCGGTCGGCGGATGATTGCCAAGCGACAGCACGCAGGGGCAAAAAACCGTGCAATTGCAGGAGAGTACGAGCTCTCCCTTCATCGCCCAGCTCTGGTCTGCCATCGATTTTCCCCCACTCACAGCGAGACTACTAGCAGCGCGGCTGCCCAGACAAGCAGTATCGCACCGGCCAGCCGGGTTGGAACCCTGCTGGCGGTTTGTTTTTCGATCAGGGTGAACAGCCCGATCAACGCCATCCAGAAAATGTTCATGACGCCAACGGCGAACATCACCAGCATCAAGGCCCAGCAGCAGCCGAGACACCACAGACCTTGAGCGACACCGAGCCGAAAGACGCTGGCCGGCCTGGCGCTCCAGTTCGCGAAAAGGATCGAGAACGGGTTCTTGCATTTCTTCAGGCAAGCTTCCTTCAGGCCGCTGAACTGGTAGACACCGGCAATCAGCAGAGCGAGCGCAGCGGCAAGGCCGACGACCGGATCGAGCATCCCGGCTGACGAGGCGAATGCATGGGCGGCCAAGGTCAGCGCCGCGAACATCATTGAAGCGGCGAGCCAGACGCTGAGGTAACCGGCGACCAGCACCAGCGGGTGAACGACCGGTTCGCCCTTGATGCGAGCCGTGTCAGTGATTTCGCAATAGGTGCGGATCATCGGCGCCGCCGAAGGCAGCATCGTCGCGATCGCCATCAGGAACCACATGAAAACGAGCGCGCCGGCCTGCAAGCCGAGACTTGTGTCCAAAGGCACCGGTGAGAGGCACAGCACAAAGAACCGTTCCAGGAAATCGGGCAGCGGCAGTTGCGGCAGGCTGCGCAGCATCGTGTCGCCGGGGGCGCTGACGCCTGCAATCCCGCCTTCGGCGCCGCGGATTGCCATCGCGGCAAGGGTCAGCCAGGCAAGCAGGATGCAAGCGCCGACAACGACGTTTACCGTGACGCGAGGACTGCGCGCGATGCCGGCCATGGCGCGGCCGGCGCGGTCGAGATGCCTGAAGTCGTCCTGCTGGCCGGTCATGACATCCGAATGGGCCGAATCGCCGCGTTGATCAAGCGGCATGATCTGACCTATATGCTCATCGAACGGCAGGTCGGGTGGACCGCCTCGCATTGCAAGCCGGAAGCCGATCTTGGAGCATCAGCAAACTGCGCGGATACTGGTTGCCGGCACGGGGCCGGCAGGACTGATCGCGGCGCTCGGTTTTGCCGCCGAGGGTTTCCCGGTGACACTGGTCGGGCCGGAGGCCACCGCCCCCGATGGCCGCACGACGGCCCTGATGAACCCTGCCTTGAAAGTGCTCGACCGGCTTGGCGTGCTCGAAGCCGTCAAATCCAAGGCGGCGGCCCTGAAAGTGATGCGCATCGTCGACGCCACCAGCCGGCTGATCCGCAGCCCGGTCGTCACCTTCCGTGCCAGCGAGATCGACGAGGACCAGTTCGGGCTGAATCTTCCCAACAGCGTGCTCAACCCGGCACTCGCCAGCGCCGTTGCCGCGCATGCCGGCATCGACCGGCTGATGCCGATGGTGGCGAACTGGCATCTCGATGCCGAGCGCGCCCGTGCCGTCCTGTCCGACGGCAGCACGGTCGACGCAGCGCTGGCGGTCGCCGCCGATGGGCGGTTGTCACCGGCGCGCCAGGCGGCCGGCATCTCGACCTCGGCCCGGTCCTACCCGCAGGCAGCTCTCGTCCTCAATTTCGGCCATGGCGGCGACCATGCCTTCACCTCGACCGAATTCCACACCGAGACCGGTCCGTTCACGCAGGTCCCGCTGCCCGGCAATCGCTCCAGCCTGGTCTGGGTGGTCAAGCCCCAGACCGCGACCGACCTCGCCGCACTGGACGATGCGACGCTTTCTCAGCGGGTCGAACAGCAGATGCAGTCGATGCTGGGCCGGGTAACGGTCGAGCCGGGCAGGCAGATCTATCCGCTTTCGGCGGTGACGCCACTGCGTTTCGCCCGAGATCGGGTGGCGCTGGTCGGCGAAGCCGCCCATGTGTTTCCCCCGATTGGTGCGCAAGGCCTCAATCTCGGCATCAGGGACGTCGACGATCTAATTGGAATCGCTTGTGAAAATAGAGCCGATCCAGGTGCAGCCAAGGCGCTTGCAGCCTACGATTTCAAGCGCCGCCCCGATATTCTGGCGCGCAGCAGCGTGGTCAACCTGCTCAACATGTCGCTGCTTTCCGACATGCTGCCGGCGCAGATGGCCCGCGTTGCCGGGCTCGGTGTGCTCGGAGGCTTCGCGCCGCTTCGGGCTTTTTTCATGCGCGAGGGACTTCGTCCCGGCAGCGGTTTTGCCGCGCTTGCTGGCGGGTTAGGGAAACAGGTCCGGCGCTAGGATATTGTGCCGGATCAGGTAGAGCAGCCCGGTGACGGTCACGACCGACAGGCAGGTTGTGATCAGCACACTGGCCGACGCGCGCTGTACCCAGACGCCATACTGCTGGGCGATGACGAAGACGTTGGTGGCGGTCGGCAATGCCGCCAGAAGCACCGCCGAGAAGACCCATGTCTCAGAAAAATTGCCGATCCAGCTCAGCACGACATAGCAGAGCAACGGGTGCAGGATCAGTTTCAGCGCCGCAATCGGAACCATCTCATGCGGGACGCGATTGAGCGGCCTGAGCGCCAGGGTGACGCCCATGGCAAACAGCGCGCAAGGTGCGGCCGCCCGGGAAAGATATTCCAGAAGTCGCTCCACCGGCACGGGCGGTCGAAAGCCGATATAGGCGGCGCCGACACCCAGGGCGGTTGCGATGATGAACGGGTGCAGCACGATCTTGCGCACGACACCCAGCGCAAGCCGGAGAGGAGTGGTCTTCTCGTCGCCCGACAGCGCCATCATCATGGGTGCGACGGCGAAATGCATGATGTTCTCGAAACAGAAGATCAGGGCGACCGGCACGGCAGCCTCCTCGCCGAAGGCCAGCAATGCCAGGCCCGGCCCCATATAGCCGATATTGCCATAGGCGGCCGCGAGCGCCTTGATGGTCGATTGCGCTATCTCGCCGCGCGAGGTCAGCACCGACCCCATGAACATCAAGGAAAATATCATGAAGGTCGAGACGACCGAACCGAAGATGAAGCGCCATTCCGTCAGGTCTTCGAACGGCGTCTTGGCGAGCAGTTGGAAGAAAAGGGCCGGCAGCGCGACATAGACGATGAACGTGTTCATCCAGCCGAGCGCCTCCAGCGGCTGCCTGGTGATGCGCGCCACCAGAAACCCGACAAAAATCAAGCCGAAGAACGGAAGAACAAGACCTATGACGTCAGACATTTTTATGCTGGTCCGAAACCTTGGCGCCGGGCTAGCCCGTTGCTTAATAGGGCGTCAAGCGCCTCGGGATTGAATTGATGCGCGGTCTGCGCCAAATAAGCCCAAGGAATTCAGTGGTGAGTACGATGAAAACAGCCAAATTCGCAATCGGACAGGTGGTTCGCCACCGGCTGTTTCCATTCAGGGGCATCATTTTCGACGTCGACCCGCAATTCGCCAACACCGACGAATGGTACGAAGCCATCCCCGCCGACGTTCGGCCGCGCAAGGATCAGCCTTTCTATCATCTGCTCGCCGAGAATTCGGAGACCGAATACATCGCCTACGTCTCCGAGCAGAATCTGCTTGAGGATCAGTCGGGTGAGCCGGTCCGGCATCCGCAGATCAAGGAGATGTTCGACAAGAGGCCGGACGGCGGCTACCAGCCGAAACGGCAGTCAAGGCACTAACCCGCGGAGAGACGGGCACAAAAAAAGCGGGGCATGACCCCGCTTCTTTGTTGGCCGGACGATATCGGCCGATCAGTTGGCGGTCTTCGCCTTGTCCTGCTCTTCCTTGAGCTTCTTGGCGAAATCCTGGTTGTTCTTGGCGACGAAGTCCTGAAGCTTCTTCTGCCGGTCCTCGATGTCCGACTGCTGCAGCGCCGGGCCGTCATAGGCGCCGCTGAAGCCCTGCAGGGCGATCTTGATCGGATTGGGCTGGTTCTGGAAATTGACGGAAGTCAGCGTGATCGCCTGGCCTTTCTTGAATGCCGCGACGAGTTGATCGGTCAGCGGCACTTCGGCCACGCAACGATCCGGGAAGCAGATCACATAATCGAGCTTCTGCGCCTTGCCGGTGTCGATCTGCAGGCCGATTCCGGGAGGCACCAGACGGCCGGTCGGCACCGTCACCTGGAACACCTTGCGGTTCACCTTGCCCTTCAGCTCGATCAGGCTGACGCCGGTGACCAGTTGGCCGTTGCCGGCGGTGGTGATGTTCTGGACATTGCAGATGTCGACGTCTTCCTGCTTGGTGCAGGCCTTGAACCAGCCTTGCGGAATCTGCTGTTGCTGCTGTGCGGAAGCGGCGGGAAGTCCTGCGCCGAGAAAGCCGACCACGCCAGCGGCCATGACCGACAGGCGGTACGCGTTGCTGTTCAGGCTCGTCATGTCGTGCACTTCCTCTCAAATGATCCCGGGACCGGCTTCTTCGTGCCGTGTGGTCCAGCTACCTGTTGCCGAAATGAGGCAACAGAATGACTTCGGAGGGCGTGTTACACTGCAAGCGAGGCCGAATCCAGCCCGGCGTCAGCAATTGTTGAACGCGCGGTTGGCCGGCGCGCAGCCGCCCCATGCTAGGGTGCACACCGAATCATCAAGCCGACCCAATAAGGAGACGGTCATGGGCCGCGTTGTTGTTTGGCTGATTACCGGGATATCGTTTCTCGCCCTTTCGCATCAGCCGGCCGCATCGGAGCCGAAGCACGCTATCGCCATGCAGGGCGAGCCGGCGCTGCCGCCCGGCTATACGCATTTCGATTACGTCAATCCCGATGCGCCGAAGGGTGGCTCGATCACGTATTGCGTCGTCGGCAGCTTCGACAACCTCAACCCTTTCATCCTCAAGAGCCTGCGCACGACGGCGCGCGGCATGATGGACACGATCTTCGGCAATCTGGTCTTCGAGCCGTTGATGCAGCGCAATGCCGACGAGGCTTTCACGCTTTACGGTTTGTTGGCCGACAGCGCCGACATGGACCCGGAGCGCAAGAGCATCGAATTCCATCTCAACCCGAAGGCCAAATGGTCGGACGGCCAGCCAGTGACGCCGGAAGATGTGCTGTTCAGCTACGATGTCTACACCGAGAAAGGGCGACCGCCCTACAGCGACCGCATGGCCAGGGTCGCCAAGCTCGAAAAGACCGGCGATCACAGCGTGCGCTTCACCTTCAACGACAAGGCCGATCGCGAATTCCCGCTGATCATCGCGCTGACCCCAATCATCCCGAAGCATGCCTTCGACAAGGAGACTTTCGACAGGACGACGCTCAAGCCGGTGATCGGCAGTGGCCCCTATACGATCGCGCAGGTGCAGCCCGGCCAGCGCATCGTGTTCAAGCGCAACCCGGATTACTGGGGCAAGGACGTCCCGGCCAAGCGCGGTTTCGACAATTACGACCAGATCACTATCGAGTATTTCCTCAACGCTAACGCCAAGCTCGAAGCGTTCAAGAAAGGCCTTTGCGCCATCGACGACGATAGCGATCCGGTGAAGCGCGAGCGCGATCTCGATTTTCCGGCCTTCCACAAGGGCGATGTGGTCGCGCAGACCTTCGACACCGGCATTCCGCCCGTGGTGACTGGTTTCCTGTTCAACACGCGGTTGCCGAAATTCGCCAACCCGGTCGTGCGGCGCGCGCTCGGTATGCTTTATGACTTCGAATGGGCCAACAAGAACCTGTTCGGCGGCAAGTACGCGCGGACAATGAGCTATTGGCAAAACTCCGAGCTTTCCGCGCTCGGCCATCCAGCGGACGACAAGGAGAAAGCGCTTCTGGCGCCCTACCCCGGCCGCGTGCCGGCCGATGTCATGGACGGTACATGGCGGCCGCCGGTGACCGACGGATCGGGCCAGGACCGCCGCGTGCTGAAGGCAGCCTTCGATCTTTTGAAAAGTGTCGGCTACCACGTGCAGAATGGAACGATGCTCGATCCCGAAGGCAAACCCTTCAGCTTCGAAATCCTGACCGCGTCGCAGGACGAGGAGCGCCTTGCCGGCATCTACCAGCGCACGCTGGAGAAGATCGGCATCGATCTCACCATTCGCAGCCTCGACGGCGATCAGATCCAGTCGCGCAAGCAGCGCTTCGACTTCGAGGTCCTGGTCGGATCGAGCGGCTTCAACAATTCGTTGTCGCCCGGCATCGAGCAGAGCGGGCGCTGGAGTTCCGCCGCGGCCAGGACGGAAGGCTCGTTCAATCTCGCCGGCGTCGCCGATCCGGCTGTGGACGCGGCGATCGAGGCGATGCTGCGCGCCCGCTCCAAGGAGGATTATGTTGCCGCAGTTCGCGTTCTCGACCGGCTGCTGATCTCCGGCAACTACATGGTGCCGATGCAGTACAACACGCAGCAATGGATCGCCTACTGGAACTACCTGGAACATCCGCAAAAGACGCCCATATTCGGGTATCAACTGCCAACATGGTGGCGCAAGCCCAACTGAGGGATCAGGAGGTCGAGATGAGCGAATTGAGCGCCATCACCGTCGATGTGGTGTCCGATGTCGTCTGCCCCTGGTGCTTCATCGGCCAGAAGCGGCTCGACAGGGCGATTGCCGCCGTCGGCGATGTCGACGTGCATGTCCGCTGGCGGCCGTTCCAGCTCGATCCAACCATTCCGTCTGATGGCAAGGACCGCCGCGAATACATGCTGGCAAAATTCGGCAGCGACGAGCGCATCCGCGAGATTCACGCCCGCATCGAGCCGCTGGGCGAAATCGAAGGCATCTCGTTCGCCTTCGACGCCATCAAGGTGGCGCCGAACACGCTGGATGCGCACCGGCTGATCCGCTGGGCAGGTGCCGCCGGCGAAGCCATTCAGAACAGGCTTGTGCGCCGGCTGTTCCAGTTGAATTTCGAGGAAGGCGCCAACATTGGCGATCATGCCGTGCTGGTCGAGGCGGCGCGCGAGGCCGGCATGGATGCGTCCGTGGTCGCCACGCTTTTGCCGACCGAGGCCGATGTCGAGGCGGTGCGCACCGAGATCGCCACCGCGTCGCGCATGGGCATTTCTGGTGTACCGTGCTTCCTGCTCGAGGACAAATACGCGGTCATGGGCGCGCAGGATGCCGACACGCTGGCCGATGCCATTCGCCAGGTGGCGGCCGCCAAGGCGCGCGGCGAACTGGAAAAGGCCGGCTGAGCCGACCGCCCTCTCCTCTCCGCGACAGCAGCAAGCGTTACTTCACCGTCGCCTTGGCCTTGCTGATGAAAAATCCATGGCCGTTCGTGGCCGTGCAGGACAGTCCCTTGCTTGACGACTGGCACGAAAACGGCCCGGCGCTCCAGCTGTTGCCGTAGCCAAGCTTGTCGACATCGCTGCAGCAGCCCTGCTCGCCGGGGTTCTTGATCAGCGTGGCTGGCCCCTTCGGACCCAGGATAATCGTGACGTAGCTTGGCTCGACGCGCGAGCAGCTCAGCTCCGGGCCACCATCCCTTGGTTCATAGGTGCCGGTGCCGCCTTTGGGTGTGTAGATGCAGCCGATGTTGCCGGACGGCGTGTTGAACTCGATCTGGCCTTCGGCGCTGGCCGGGATGCTCTGCTGGCCGGCATGCGCCAAAGGTACGAGGGGCAGCCAGGCGAAGAGGGACAGGATTGCGGCCGCGCGTGCAAGCATTGGGAGCTTCCTTGTTGGAGAACCGAACATGCATGAGTGTCGACGATGCCAGGCAAGGTTCAATCCCAAGCGGATGAATTGTCAAACACAGTCCCTCAGCCGATCCGACAAGGAAGCGCCGCTCGGCCGATTCTCCGGTCACCTCCTGCCTCCGGCAAGGACGACAACGGCACGCCCGGCGAGGTCGCGAACGGCAAATTTTCGGGTGTTCGGGTCAACCTGCTTTGAGAAAAGCGCTCGGTCCGGACGATTTTGAGTTCACAAAACCGTGTGAAAACCTTCCCTAAGGGAAGCCGCGCTAACGTCACGCCCCTATGTATCAGGCATTTGAAATCAAAAGCAATATTCGGATTTTTGCCTATCGTTGTCGCTATATTTCAGCATGTAATCTGTTGCCTCACGGCCACGGCTGCCGGCGCAATCCGGTCGGCCCGGTTTTAAATTAATGGAAAATGATCAATTGGTGTTACCATCCGTAACAAAAGAAAAAAGGTTTGGGCGGGATCGTGATTCGGGTCGGTAGACCATCGCAAGAGTCAGTACCGGAAAAAACACCTCGCGATGCCGCAGGGCGATCGCTTCTGACGCCGGTGTCGTCGATGCGCAGCTTCTGGGGCCTGATGCGGGCCTACTGGGTTTCCGACCGCTGGAAGGAAGCCTGGACGCTGACGCTGGTGATCGCACTGCTCACGGCGCTGTCCAGCAAGGCCGGTGTTTGGTTCGCCGAAGCCTCCGGCGAACTGGTCAACTCGATCGCCTTCTTCCATGACGCCGCCAACACCACGCCGCTTCGCTCGCTGCTGGTCAATGCCGGCGTCCTGGTGCTGCTGGTCGTGCTCAAGGACGCCGGCTTCACCGGCATCCGCAGTCTCGTGTCAGCGACATTGCACCGCAAATGGCGCGGCTGGCTGGACAGCCGCTTCAACGAAGCGCTGCTCGACACCAATCATACGCATTTCCACGCCCAGCATGGTTCGTCCGGCAATGCCGCTCCCGACAACATCGATCAGCGCGTCCAGGAATCGATCAAGGACATGACCGGCGGAGCCATCGGCCTCGCCATGGGCGTCCTGGGTGTTGCCACATCGCTTTATTTCGTCGGCCAGAAATTGCTTGAAAACTCGGCGGAAGTGAAAGGGCTGGAATTTCTCGGCAGCTACGGCAGTGCGGTTTTGGCTTTCCTGGCGGTCGCCACCTACGTGCCGCTGAACACTTGGATCGCGGTCAAACTGGGTCGTCTGCTGGAACGGCTCAACGTCAGGATGCAGCAATCCGAAGGCAGCTATCGCGGCGAGTTGACCACTTTCCTGCGTCGCAGCTTCCATGTCGCGGCCTCGCAAGGCGAGGATGTGCAGAAGACGATGCACAATCGACTTTATGTCGACATCGACCGCACTTGGGCGCGGCTGAATATCGTCAACACAGGCTACAATTCGTTCGAGCTGATCTATAATTTCATTGGCGCCCGCATTGTCGCCTATGGACCTGGCCTGGTGCCGTTCATCCACAACGGTTTCGATCTCAAGGGCTACATAACCGGCTCCGAGCTGGTCAATTCGCTGATCAGTCAATGCTCCTGGTTCATCCACGTCATGCCGAACATCGCAACGTTGCGCGCCAACAGCCAGCGCGTCATCGAATTGGCGCAGGCGATCGAGAATGTCCAGCATCCGCAGGAATTCTACAGCCAGACCGGCCGCTCCGATTTCCACTACACCAGCCAGAACCCGGTTTTTGGCCTGACCATCCAGAAGCTCGAACTGGCGCATCAAGGCGAGGATGCGACGCCCTTCCTCAGCGCCGCCAATCTGCGCTTCCGGCGCGGCGAATGGACTTTCCTGAAAGGCGAGTCCGGCTGCGGCAAGACTTCGCTGATCAAGGCGATCAACGGCCTGTGGCCCTATGGCCGCGGCACCATCGTCTTCCCCGAGGGCGTCAAGAGTTTCTATGCCGCCCAGGAGGTCAAGCTGCAGCAGGTGACGCTGAAGCAACTGGTCTGCCTTCCGGGCTCCGAGCGCGACCATGGCGACGCGCAGGTCGCGTCGGCGCTGCACAAGGCGGGGCTCGGCGACTTTATCGAGCACATGGCCGACGAAAGCCGCGAAGGCAAAAGCTGGGACCAGGTGCTGTCGGGCGGCCAGAAACAGAAGCTGGTGGTGGCCCGCATCGTGCTGCAGCAGCCGGGGCTGCTGTTCCTCGACGAGGCGACCGGCGCGCTCGACCCCGACGGCAAGGTAGCCTTCCACCAGGCCATCAAGGACAACTGCCCCGATGTCACGGTGATCAGCGTCATGCACGAGGCGGTGGCGCCGAGATCGATGACGGGCAGCGAATTCTATCACAGCATCGTCGCGATCGCCGACGGCGTCGCCACCAAGAAGCCGCTGGTTCCGACCCTGCCCGCCGAACTCACCACCATTCTGGTGCAGCCAAGGCCGGTCCCAAGGCCGGTCGAAGACAAATGGCTGCGCTTCTCGCGCCGGCTGAAGCAGAAATAACGGTTAATCCACCCCGGTCTGCCTAGTCGAACGGCGGCCGGCAATCACAGTCTCGCGATCTCGGCCGCTCGTCGGCATTTTCCCTCCTCACCGCGATTGACACGGCAAGGCGCGCTCCTATGTTGCGCCCGCTTGCAGATAGTAAAAAAGCGAACCCGCAAGCGGAAAGGTCACCGCGCCATGCCTGGCGACAGTCACAGTCGAACGCAACAGCCGTCCGCCCTGACGTGACCTCACATGGTTCATGTCCTGCCGGACGGCAAGGAGTGAGCCATGAACGAATTTACCGCCGTAGCCAGCGACGAGGCCGTCGCGATTGCCCGTATCCTAGCCAACGATCACGTCGCCGACATTGTCGAGGCCCTGAACAGCGAGCCTCGAGAGACCGCGACGGAACTGCTCTGTGAAGTGACGTTCGAACGTCTGGTCGAGATCTTCGATCAGCCGGAACTCGACGGCGCGTCCGAACTCATGGAGGCGCTGCCGCGCGCCAAGGCGGGCAAGCTGCTCACCGCGATGTCGGTCGACCGTGCCGCCGACATCCTGCGCGAGCTGGAAGAGCCGGCCCGTTCCGAGCTGCTTGGCGGGCTTGCACCGCCGCTGCGCGCAACGCTGCTCTCCATCCTCGGCTATCCCGAAGGCAGCGCCGCATCGATCATGACGACGGAGTTCGTCAGCGTGCCCTCGGACTGGACCGTCGGGCAAACGCTAGACTACATCCGCAAGGTGGAGCGGACGCGCGAGACCGTGTATGCGATCTATATCGTCGATCCGCAAACGCACCTGCTTGTGCGCTCGACGGGCCTGCGCCGGCTGATCACCGGGGAGCCCGACGATTCGATCATGACGGTGGCGCCGGATCATCTTCCGGTGACGGTCGGACCGCTGACCGATCGCGAAACCCTGGCGCAGACGATCTCCAAATACGATCTGCTCGCCGTTCCGGTCGTCGACCATGGCAAGATCCTCGGCATCGTCACCATCGACGACATCATCGACACGATGGTCGCGGAGACGACCGAGGACGCGCACCGTTTCGGCGGCATGGAGGCGCTGGACGAGCCGTACATGAAGATGAGCTTCCTCGCCATGATCAAGAAACGTGGCGGCTGGCTGTGCGCGCTGTTCATCTCGGAGATGCTGACGGCCAACGCCATGCAGAGCTATGAGGGCGAGCTGGAGAAGGCGATCGTGCTGACGCTGTTCATCCCGCTGATCATGAGCTCCGGCGGCAATTCCGGCTCGCAGGCGACCTCGCTGGTCATCCGCGCGCTGGCGCTGCGCGAGATCGGTCTTGGCGACTGGTGGCGGGTGGCGCTGCGCGAGCTGCCCACCGGTCTCGTGCTGGGCGCCATGCTCGGCGTGGTCGGCGTCTGCCGCATTGCGCTGTGGCAATATATGGGCTTCTACGACTATGGCCCGCACTGGCCGCTGATCGCCACGACGGTGGGTGCTGCACTGGTCGGCATCGTCACCTTCGGTTCGCTGTCGGGGTCGATGCTGCCGTTCGCCTTGAAACGTATCGGCTTCGACCCTGCCAGCGCATCGGCCCCGTTCGTCGCCACGCTGGTCGATGTCACCGGGCTGGTGATCTACTTTTCGGTAGCGCTGGTGATCCTGCGCGGCACGCTGCTGTAGCGGCCAGAATTGGACCGAGACGGTGGCATAAGGATTCTTGCGAAGAGGACCCCCACCCTAACCCTCCCCACAAGGGGGAGGGAATGCTGCCGCGCGCGCTCTTTGAAGCTGAAACGCAAGCGATTTGCCAAGATCGGCACCTCTCCCTCCCCCTTGTGGGGAGGTGGTATTCGTAGGGCGCAAGCATGACGTCCTGATATGCGACCGCCCTCGGCGCTTGCCGTCAATCGACCCGCACGCCGTCCTTCACGCGGTAGGTCGGCTTGTACATGGTGACCAGTTCTTCCGCCGCTGTCGGATGCACGGCCATTGTGCGGTCGAAATCGTCCTTGGTCAGGCCGGCCTTCAGCGGGATGCCGAGAAGCTGCGCCATCTCGCCGGCGTCCGGCCCCAATATGTGGGCGCCAAGCACTTTCTTCGACGCGCCGTCGACCACCAGCTTTATCAGCATCTTCTCATCCCGCCCGGACAGCGTGTGCCGCATCGGCCGGAATGTCGCGCGGTAGATCTCGATGTCGGGGAAGCGTTTGACGGCGTCGTCCTCCGACAGGCCGACCGTGCCGATCTCCGGTTGTGAAAAGACGGCGGTCGCGATCGTCTCGTGATCGGGCGCGGTTGGATTTCCCTTGAAAGCGGTTTCGATAAAACACATCGCCTCGTGGATCGCCACCGGCGTCAGCTGCACGCGGTTGGTGACGTCGCCGATCGCCCAGATGCTGTCGATATTGGTGCGGGAATATTGGTCGACGGCGATGGCGCCGGTCTTGGTCATCTCCAGTCCGATGCCTTCCAGGCCCATATTCTCGGTGTTGGGAATGCGGCCGATGGCCAGCATCACCTGGTCGACGGTCAGCACCTCGCCGCCGCTGACGAGCGCGTCGAGCCGGCCGTCCGGCCGCTTGCGGATCCATTCGGACACGGAATGGCAGAGGATTCTTATCCCCTTCTTTTCCATCGTTTCGTGCAGCATGCGCCGCAGGTCCATGTCGAACCGGCTGAGGATCTCCTTGCCGCGATAGACCAGCGTGGTGTCGACGCCGAGACCGTGAAAAATGTTGGCGAACTCGACAGCAATGTAACCGCCGCCCTCGATCATGATCGCCTTGGGCAGTTTCTCGAGGTCGAAAGCCTCGTTGGAAAAGATGCAATGTTCATGGCCGGGCAGCGCCGGATGCGCTGCGGGTCGGCCGCCGGTGGCAATCAGGATCTGGTCTGCTGTGACGGTGCGATCCTCACCCAGGAGATGCACGACATGCGGGTCGACGATCATGGCGCGCGAGTGAAAGGTCTCGCCGCCGGCGCCCTCGACGTTCCTGACGTAGATCGCCTCCAGCCGGCTGATCTCGCGATCCTTGTTGGCGACCAGCGTCTGCCAGTCGAAACTGGCTTCCGGCACCGTCCAGCCATAGCCGGCGGCGTCGGCAAAATGCTCGGGAAATTGCGAGGCATAGACATAGAGCTTTTTCGGCACGCAGCCGCGGATGACGCAGGTGCCCCCATAGCGGTATTCCTCGGCGATCCCGACACGCTTGCCGAGAGCCGCGGCGACACGCGCCGCCCTGACCCCGCCCGAACCGCCGCCGATGACGAAAAGATCGTAGTCGTAACCAGCCATGACGCGGCTCTCCAGGCTTCAGAAATGTGTCAGACAGGTAGGCCGCAAACCATCAAAAGAAAAGCCCGGACAGGCCGGGCTTTCGCGGGAGGCCGCAAGGCCATTTGAAATGCGGGATCAGTTGTTGTCCGCGGGGGCCGCGCCATCGGCGGGCGCTGCGCCATCGGCCGGAGCGGCGGCTCCGTCGGCGGGCGCGGCAGGTGCTGCCTGCGCCTTTGCCTTGGCGGCTGCGGCCAGCGTTTCGCCGACTTGCTGGGCGAGATCGCGGCCGAGGCCGTTCTGCCAGATGTCGGCTGCCTTGACCAGTTCGCGGGTCACCGTCGGGCCGCTATCGAGCAGCTTCTTGCCCGAATCGGAATTGTAGAAGGCGGCGATGTCGGCCAGTTCCTTTTCGGAGAACACTTTTGCGTAGGCGAGTGCTGCTTCCTTCTCGAGGTCGGCGCGGCGCGAGGCCAGCGCCAGCGCCTTCTCGCTGATCGTCTTGCCGATCAGTTCCTGCATGTCCGGGTTCTTCTGGATCAGCTGCGATTCGAGCGCCGCGGCTGCCTGCGGCAGGATGTTGTCGAACGGGTCGGTCGCGTGGATCGCAGCGACCGCCGCGCGGGCGGCCTTCAGGTGCGAATCCGTGACATCCTGCGAAAACGCCGGCGAAGAGAAGGCGAAAACGGCCGACGCCGCCAGAAGGACGGAAAGGCTGCGAACCCGGTTATGCAACGTCATGATCGGTAGAACTCCCTGGTTTTCGGGCGGCATGGACGGTTTGGATACCGTCGCCGCCGGCGATGATGGCCGCTGAAGCCAGCCCGATGAAAAGACCATGCTCGACCACGCCCGGAATGGCGTGGAGAGCATTCGAAAGCGCTCTTGTATCCGGAATGCGGCCAAAAGATGCATCGAGGATAAAATGGCCGCCGTCTGTAACAAAAGCCTGCCCCCCCGTCATCCTCAATGTGACCGGCCCGGAAAGACCGAGCTTTTCAGCCGCTGCGGCAACCGCGATTTCAGTGGCGCGCAGGCCGAACGGATTGACCTCGATCGGCAGCGGAAAACGGCCGAGCGTCTCGACCATCTTGGAGCGGTCGGCGATGACGATCATGCGCTGGGACGCCGCGGCGACGATCTTCTCGCGCAGCAGCGCGCCGCCGCCGCCCTTGACCAAGGTCAGTTCCGGGTCGACTTCGTCGGCGCCGTCGACGGTGAGATCGAGCTCTGGCGTTTCCTCCAGCGTCGACAGCGGCACGCCAAGCTCGCGGCACAGCGAAGCGGTGCGCTCCGAGGTCGGCACGCCGATGACGGTCATGCCGGTGGCAACCTTTTCGGCAAGCAGCCGCACGAACTCTTCGGCCGTGGTGCCGGTGCCGATGCCGAGCCGCATGCCGTCGCTCACATGGGCGAGTGCCGCCCGCGCGGCTTCGACCTTCAACTGCCTTGCATCCATGTCGATTGTTGCCCCGGAAATTCGCTGCCGGGCTCGTAGCATTTTTGCCGGTTCGATCAAAGCCCTGGACGGCGCTTCTCCAGGTCATGCCTGTATAGGAATTATTTCCTTGACCGGTGAGGGCAGCTATGCTACATTTTTGTCCATGGTGCTGATTTGCGCCACAACCCGCCGTCGAGGCGGGTTTTTTCATATAGGATGGCCCGCCGCGAATGTCCGGCCTGAAGGGCAGGCCCCGCCTGAACGAACTGGCCCCGCGCTTGCCTTGACGCGCCACAGCCGCTATCGCCTGCCCATTGCACACCTGCCCAGGACAGACCATGACCCGACCGATCATCGTGTTCGACCTCGACGGTACGCTGATCGACACAGCGCCAGACCTGCTCGACAGCCTGAACCACAGCCTGGCCGCCAGCGAGATCGCGGCGGTCGACGAAGCCGGCTTCAGGCGTTTTGTCGGTCACGGCGGCCGGGTGATGATCGAGCGGGCGCACGCCGCCCATCAGCGATCGCTCGATGTCGCGGAGCACGACCGGCTGCTGAAACTGTTCCTCGACCACTACACAATCAACATCCCCGGCAAATCGCGCCCCTACCCCGGTGTCGTCGAGGCGATCGCGCGCTTCGAGGAGGCCGGCTATCTCCTGGCCATCTGCACCAACAAATACGAAGCCAACTCGCTGGCGCTGATCGAGGCGCTCGGCCTATCCAGGCATTTCGCGGCCATCGCCGGCCAGGACACGTTCGCCTTCCGCAAGCCCGACCCGCGCCATCTGATCGAGACCATCAAGCTGGCCGGTGGCGACCCGCACTGCGCGCTGATGGTCGGCGATTCGCAAACCGACATCGACACGGCGAAAGCCGCTGGCATCCCGGTGGTGGCGGTCGATTTCGGCTACACCGACCGCCATGTCAGCGAATTCGAGCCCTCGGCGGTGATCTCGCATTTCGACGCCCTGACGCTCGGTCTGGCGCAGAAGCTGATTGCCGCCGCCGGGTAGTGACGGGGAGTGGCGCAGGCAATCGCATATGGGCAAAGGCTTGCGTCCTACGAATACCTCCACCCCTAACCCCTCCCCACAAAGCGGGAGGAGATTCCGTCGGCGCTGATATCAGCAGATTTCCAACGTTCTCGACGCAAAAGGCGAGAGCGCGGCAGCTTCCCTCCCCTTGTGGGGAGGGCTAGGGTGGGGGTCCTCTTCGCAAGAATCTATACTCGATAGCGTTGGGAAGCGGCCTGCCCCCCTCGGCGACAACGCGGAAAGGGCAGCAAATCCGATCCTTAGCCGAACGCCGAACACCGCCTTGACTTCCCGCACCCGCCTCCCTTATATCGCGGCTCGCTTGGCCTTTGGGCAACGAGCGGGCGATTAGCTCAGCGGGAGAGCACACCCTTCACACGGGTGGGGTCGCAGGTTCAATCCCTGCATCGCCCACCAAAGTCCTTACGGCAGTCGGCGATGTCTGGTGGAGATGCACCAGACGCGATCAGCGCTTCATCGAGTGCAGGATGGCCTGCATGTGCTCTTCCAGGTCGAGTTCACCCCGAGCCTCAGCGGTCAACAGGTAATCGGCCTTGGCCCGGCGGTCGCCTCGGGTGATCGCCGGATAGGAGCAGATGGCCAGCAAGGCTTCCTGTTCAATCCGGTCTGCCCTCTCGCGTTCGTGGCTGCTGCTGCCCGCTTGATGAACAACCCTGTGAAGCCCGACATAGCTGGCTTCATGGGCTCCGATCAGCGCCCGCAATTCGGGTGAGGCACCTTCCCCTTCGGCAAACGTCGGTTCGACGACCGAGGCCACGGCGGCGAACGCAAAAAGTGTACGGCGGGTGACTTCGGGCATGCCTCATATCCCTGCTGTTTGATCATGCAGGCACACCATAGCACCGGCGCAACGGTTCGCAGAGATGCTCGGGGACGCGACCACACTGTCTGCTGACAGATGTATTCGCTTCCGTAGCCCGCCCGCCCAGCAGCTGGTGTGGCCTTAAGTCGCAATGATTGGCCTCCGAAAAGCAGGGTTTCGGGCTTCATTGACGCTGCGACCAACACCATATGGTGATCCACAGCCCTCCAAAACGAGAGAAGCTCGCCTTGACACGGTCGCATTGCGGCCATCGGCCGGCAATGGCTATGAACCAGGAACCTGAAAAACCATGCCTGAAAATATCAGACCGATTTCGAAAGACGTCCCCCTCATTCAGCTAGGCGTCTATCAGTGCCGCTTCCCGGTGAGCGAAGACCGGTCGGTACCCGGCGGTTATCGTTTCTGTGCCGGGCCAACTTCGGCGGATCGCGTCTATTGCGATCACCACCACAGCATCGTGACCGCCGTCGACCCTCGCCGAACCCGTTCAGGTCTCCACCCCGCTCAACGACGCGCTGCGTAGGCAAGCGGGCGGCGGCCCCTCGTTCGGGCAGCTGCAAATCGGCGGACCAAATCATCATCTGTTCCAGCTGCGGAACAAACCGGCGCGCCAGCGAGTTTCTGTCCGACGAAACTTGAGGGAAAGCCATGTCCAGATTTCTGCTGGCGACCAGCATCGCCGTTCTTCTCGCCGGTGGGCCGGCCTTGGCCGCGGACGACAAGCCGTTGCCGCCGCCCAATGCCAAGAAGCTGTCGGAGATCATCGCCAAGGTCGAGCAGCGCGACGGCTTTCGCTATGTGGACGAGGTCGACTGGGACAGCGGCGCCTACACCGTAACCTATTATACGGCAGACAAGGCGAAGGTCGAAATCACCTATGATCCTGTGACGGCGGAGCCGAAATAGGGGACGTTCCGACGCGAATTCACTGGCCCTTTCTTGGCTGTGTCATCGGCCTTTCCGCGCTAGCGCCGCCCCTCACCTGCCTGCCGGCATCCTCTCCCCGTATAGTGACGGGGAGAGGGACGCTCTCATCGCCGGTTTCGCCAATCATCAACGTTGAAAGATGAGCACCAGCGGTACAAACCGCCTTTTCTCCCCGTCACTATACGGGGAGAAATGTCCGGCAGGACAATGAGGGGCAGCGCTGACTTTGGCGATTGGCGTTCTCCGCTGCAAGTCGGACTTGTCGTTGGCCTAAAGCGATTGCCTTGGCACAAAGGCCGCCTCCCCTTGCGTCAGGCCCGCTTTGATGGCTGACTGTCGCGACGCGGGCCGCATTGGGGGATGGGCATGGCGACGGCGAAGCACGTGATGAAGCGCATATTGATGATGTTGGCCGGCTACTTCGTGTCGGTGCTGGTCGGCCTGATCGCCATCGCGGTGATCTATGGCGTGCTCAGTTCCTTGCCCAACGCGCCCAACTATTTCGACGTCATGGGCGTTTCGCCGATTGCGGTGCTGCTGGTGCCGCCGCTCGGCATGTTCGTCTATTTCCTGACGATCGTGGTGACCGCGCTGCAGACGCTGATCTTCGCGTTGATCGCCGAGTTCTTCTCGTTGCGCAATGTCCTGCTGCACATGGTTTTCGGCGCCGGCGCCGCGGTCGGCGGCTTCGCCCTGATCTGGCCGAGCGCACCGGAGGATATGGACCCGGAGCGTTGGGTCGACATCGGCATCATTGCCGCTGCCGGCCTTGTCGCCGGGTTGCTCTATTGGCTGATCGCCGGGCGCGACGCCGGCTTCCGGCGGCCATTGTTCCAGCGCTACTAGCTTGCAGGCTCACAATCGCGAGCCCGGCATATCGGCTCATGCCGAGCCTGAAAGAAACAGATTCCGCCGCATTATGAAAGCCGCCAGTCGGAAAACGATCTCAAATCGGTCGCTCAGTGCGCCTTGCTGCCTGAGAGCAGCCATAGCTCGTCGTCATGGCGCTGCTGTTCCGAGCGCAGCGGCCAGTACGTCGGCGAGGCCGCGTCCGGCGCTGCCGTCCTCATCAAGGCGCGGATTGTAGATGGTGATCTCGAGGCCGACTGCCTTGCCGCTCGCCAAGGCAAGCCGGAGCGCAGCCGTCAGCTCGTCCCACGACAACCCGCCTGGCACGCGAAAATCGACAGCTGGCATGATGACGTCGTCGAGACAGTCGGCGTCGAGATGGATGAAGAAGCCGTCCAATTCAGCTCTCGTCAGGTGATCGATCGCTTCGCATGCGGCGGTCTCGATGCCCGTGGCGCGCACAGCGGGAAGGTCAAGCACCTTGAGCTCTTCGGGGAGCGGCTGGCTTCCGTACTCCTCCTGATCCTTGTGATCGCGATACGCGAAGGCGACAACGTCTTCAGGGCGGACCAGAGGACCGCGACCTTCGATGTCGGTCAGGAGCGACGGACCGTAGCCGGTGACGAAGGCGAGGTCCATCGAGGCGCCCTCACCATTGGGTTCCGCCTCTGGCTGGAAGAAATCGGCGTTGCCGTCAATGAAGAGCAAGCCGTAGCGGCCGCGTCGTCGAAACGCGAGCGCCGAGCCCAGCACGATCGTGCAATCGCCGCCCAGCACCACTGGAAACCCGCCTGCGTCAAGCACCGCTTCCACGGCGTCGGCGAGCTTGGGCGACCACTGCGCAATTGCCCTGGCGTTCAGGGTGCCGGTCTCGGGATCGGGCGTCGGGTCCTTCGGAGGCACAACCAGCCGCCCGGCGTGGCGCGCATGGATGCGCTCCGCAAGGCCAAGGTCAAGGAGCCGGTCAGGCAAGCGCTCCACACCGTCGGTCGCCAGGCCCAGCGTGGAAGGGGCTTCGAGAATCGCATAATGGCTCGGCATAGGCGCCTCCATTAGTGACTATTTTGCGGAGTAGGTCAGGGCCTCTGTTTTGTGGCCGTGTGATCGCGAATGAAGGCCCGAAGTCGTTGGCATCGTCGCTATGGTGTCGTGCCAACGGTTGCGCGTCTTCCATCTGAACGCTGAAGCGAAACGTGCCCACTTCCGTAGCCTGGTCCATCTTCGTCGTCAGCCAACGGCAGAATGCCGACGATGGCAAAACAGCGTCGCAGAATCGCTTCGAGCGCTCAACATCGTTCGTCCGCCGCTCCTCGTTCCCTCTCAGCCGCCTTTCCGCTTTCGGTCATGCCGTATTTATGAGTTAACGGCCTACCGGAAGTCCTGGATCAACTCGAAGGCGAGCGAACCGCCTCCGTAGCGTCCAGAGCCTGCTTCAGGCGCGAATCGCGGTCGTAGACGTCGCCGAAATACTCGACCTTGCCGGACAGATCGGGCCATGCGGTGAAATAGGCGACATAGACCGGGATCGTGCGCGTCACATTCTCGGTCGCATGGCCGTGCTTCAGCTTCTCGGCGATATAGTCCACGGAGGTGCCAAGCACCGCCGCTGCCATGCCGCGCGGGTCCTGCAGCCGCACGCAGCCATGGCTGAGCGCGCGCATATCCCGCTGGAAGAATGATTTCTGCGGGGTGTCGTGCATGTAGATCGCGTGCTTGTTGGGGAACAGGATCTTCAACTCGCCCAGCGCGTTGGCCTCGCTCGGCTGCTGGCGAACGCTGTAGGGGATGTTGGAGCCATAGGCGCCCCAATTGACCGCCGACGAAGGAATGCGCTTGCCGCGCGAATCCGTCACCTCGTAGCCGGCCCGGTCGAGATAGCCCGGATCGTTGCGCAATCTCGGCAGCATCTCGTTGACGATGATCGACTGCGGCACGCCCCAATAGGGATGGAAATCGACCTGCTTGATCTGGTCGTAGAAGAAAGAGGTCTGGTTGGTGGTCCGGCCAACGACGACACGCGTCTTGAGCTTTTCCTCGCCATTGTCGATGTAGCTTGCGGTGAAGGCTGGCTGGTTGATGAAGACGCGCGGACTGCCAAGATCGGAGGGCAGCCAGCGCAGTTCCTCCAGCGCCACTTCCACCTTCAGCAGCTTGTCGGCCTTGGATGTTCCGGCCAGCGTCGCGACGGTGCGCGGGCCGATGACGCCGTCGCCCTTCATGCCTGCCTTCTGCTGCACCGCCTTGATGACCGGGACCAGTTCCGGATCATAGACCTCGCCGGTGGCCAGCCTGGACAGGATCTCGCCATAGGCGCCGCCCATCTCGTCATCGAGATTGCGCGCGATCAGGGTCAGCAGCTTCGGCAGTTCCGGGCTGGTTTCGCCCGGCTTCAACAACAGCTTGGGGTCGACGACGACTTCGTTTTCAGCGCTGGCCTGCAGCGATTCGAGTTCGACGCGCAGCGCCTGGTATTCCGCATTCTGCGGATGCCGCGACTCGAGATAGGTGCGCACTTGCTGGGTATGCGCCAGCGTCCTCAGCACGCCTTGCAAGTCGAGCGGCTTGGCCGGGAAATCATAGTAGCCGGTCATGCGGTTGGGATCGACGCGGCCGTTCTGGGCGTCGTGGGCATAGCGCAGCACACGCGCGGAAAGCGCCATCTCGAAACGGACGAGCTCTTTCAGTTGCGTATTGGCATCGGACGACGATGCGCCGGCAGCGGGCACTTCGACCGTATAGTCGGCGGGCGTGAGACCATAGCTTGAAGCCTCGCCAAGCACCCGCACCGCATCCTGCGCGCGGCTGTTGAGGCTGGTTCCGCTTATCCAGATGAAATCCGGATTGGCCGAGTAATACGCGATCAGCGCCTTGGCGATGTCGGGCTCGGCTAAGAGTTCGTAGTCACCCAAGCTGGCAACCGCATCACGAAACGCGGCGCCCGTTGCCGACGGCACGAAAGCCGCATCCTGTGGCGTCGCCGGCTCTGGCGTCGGGGCCAGCGCCGAGAAGTCGACGCGAACCAGCCGGTCGGCCTTGTAGGTGTAGTAGGATGGGCTGCTGATTCTCGCACCGCCACCGCCACCGCTGGCCGGAGCCTTCGGCTTTGGCTTGTGCTTCGGTGGCGGAGGCGGAAACTCGCCTTTCGGCGCATGCTTGACGCCGCCGCCGAACAGCATGTCGAACAGCCCCTGCGCGCCTGCCTGGGGTACACCGAAAGCCAGCGTTGCCGTGATCGCCATCACCGGCATCACGGTTGCTTTGTTTCCGAGGAATTTCATGAATCACCCGCTCCGGCCGCAACCGGTTCCCGTTCCGCACGCTAGATCGTCCCGCTCACCGCATGGCGGATGTAAGGCGCGACTATACTGATTCATACCGATTTCGTTAAGCTTTCATAAATTTTGGAAAGCCTGTTGCAGAACGGTTTCACAAGATCGTGACGGCTGGAGCGGAGGGTTGTTCCGCCCCAGCCGGAAATCTCTCGGGATCAGGCGTTGGCGCCGCCATCGATGGTCAGGGCAGCGCCGGTGACGAAGCGGCCTTCAGGGCCTGCAAGCCAGGCGACCATACCGGCAATGTCATCGGCCTTGCCGAAACGCGGTGTTGCCATCTTCCGGCGCTGATGCTCGGCGTGCGGGCCGTCGGCCGGGTTCATGTCGGTGTCGGTCGAACCGGGGTGGACGACGTTGGCGGTGATGCCGCGCGGGCCGAGGTCGCGCGCCAGCGCCTTGGTCAGGCCGACCAGCGCCGCCTTGCTGGCTGAATAGGCCGTGAGGCTGCCGTCGGTCGCCCTCTCGGCAAGGTTGCTGCCAATCGAGATGATCCTGCCGCCCTCACCCATATGCACGGCCGCCGCCTTCGAGGCGATGAATGGAGCCCGGAGATTGACCTCCATGGTCTCGTCGAAATCTGCGAGCGACAGCGTGTCGATGGGGGCGGCCCGCCAGATGCCGGCGCTGTTGACCAGGATGTCGAGCCGGCCGAAGGCGGTCACTGCGTCGTCGACGGCCTTGTCTATGGCGACCGCATCGCGGTTGTCGGCCCTGATCGCGATGGCGCGGCCGCCCTTGGCCTCGATTTCGGCGACAACCGAGCGAGCCTGCTCCTCGCCATGCACATAAGTCAGCGCGACACTGGCGCCGTCGGCCGCGAGCCGTCGCGCAATCGCCGCACCGATGCCGCGACTGCCGCCGGTGACGAGCGCGGCCTTGCCGCCCAGTTGGTTGAATGACATCGATTTCTCCTTTTGTAACGATCGATACATAAATATCTGTCAGCCTTGCCCACCGGCGTCAACTTAATTATGTATCGATCAACACAGAAAAGATCATCATGTCGGAACGAGGCCGCCCCCGCACCTTCGATCGAACCGCAGCCCTGCGCCGCGCTATGCAGGTGTTCTGGGCGCGTGGCTACGAAGGCGCATCGATGAGCGATCTGACCGCCGCCATGGGCATCAACTCGCCCAGCCTCTATGCCGCCTTCGGCAGCAAGGAGGCGCTGTTCCTCGAGGCGACGGATTTTTACTCGCACACCGAGGGTGCCGACATCTGGCTGGCGCTGGAGGAAGCTCCGACCGCGCGGCAGGCGATCGAACAATTCCTGTGCCTGACGGCGAAGGCCTATGCGCAGAGCGATCGTCCGCAGGGCTGCCTGATCACGCTCGGCGCGCTGCATCAGGATTCGAGCCGAGGCGCCATCTGCGCCGATCTGCGCCGTCGCCGTGCCGAAAACCACACCGCCCTGCAGAAGCGTCTCGAGCGCGGCGTTGCCGAAGGCGAATTGCCGGCGAATTTCGATGCGAGCGCCGCCGCGACTTTCTTCGCCACGGTCCAGCACGGCATGTCGATCCAGGCACGCGACGGCGCCTCGCACGATGCCCTGCTGGCGACGGTTGCCGGGGCCATGGCGGCCTGGAGGACGCTGGCCGGCGGCAACGCGGCGTGACAAACGCCGGCTGGTGTGCTCGAAATTCTGACTTGCCAGCAATGCTAGGGCCGGCAAGGCCGGGAGGCCAGCAATGCTAGGGCCGGCAAGGCCGGGAGGGATGAGAGTGTGAAAAAGGGTTATCGCGAGCTGCTGGACGAGGCGAACGCCGTGATCGAGGTGGTTTCGCCGGAGGAAGCGGCCGGGCTGCTCGACGATGAAGACACGATCTTCGTCGATCTGCGCGATCCACGCGAAGTGGAACGCGACGGCAAGATTCCCGGCGCCAAGCATGTCACGCGCGGCATGCTGGAGTTCTGGATCGACCCCGAAAGCCCTTACCACAAGCCGTTCTTCGCCTCGGGAAAGAGCTTCGTGTTCTTCTGCGCCGGCGGCTGGCGCTCGGCGCTGGCCACAAAGACGGCGCAGGACATGGGGCTTTCGCCGGTCAAGCACATCCTTGGCGGCTACACCGCCTGGAAGGCCGCCGGACTGCCGGTCGAACCCGGCGAGAAGAAGAAATAATCTCGACCGCCGCTCAGTGCAGCAGCAATGGCTCGCGATGCGTCACGAAGCCGACCGCGCGTTCGACCACGCCCTTGTCGGCGAGAATACGGCGGTGGCCGAGCCCGTCGGCCCAGTAGAGCCGCACATGGCCGCCGGCGCCGGCATAGCGCCTTGCATGATCGGCCGACACTTCGCGATCGTCCTGCGCATGGATGACCAGGGTCGGCACCGGCGCCTGGGCGAGCTGACGGTCGCCGGTGAATTCGTGCAGCGGCCGGCCGGAAAGATGCTCGACCCGGTCCGCCATGGCGGCTTGCGAGCGCGGGCCGACATTCAACATATGACTGAAGTCGGCAAAGATCGCCGGCAGGGAACTTGGCGCCGCGATCAGCACCAGGCGTCCGGCCGCCAGCGGCGGAATGTTCTTGACCGAACCGGCGATGGCATTGGCGGCGACGGCGCCGCCGAAGGAATGGCCGACCGCCGCCACGAAGGGGCCGAACCATTCGCCGGCAATTCGCACCGCATCCACGGCATTGACCATGTTCAGGCGCCGGCCCTGCGACTGGCCGTGGCCGGGCAGGTCAAGCGAAACGACCCTGTAGCCGGCGGCGCGATAGCCTTCGATCAAGGCGCGCATATATTCGGTGCGCGAGCGCCAGCCATGGACGACGAGCACCGTGCCGGCGGCCGCCCTGCCCGGCTCGGGCCGGAACTCGTGCACCATGACGCAGCCGGTCGCGGTCTTCAGTCGGTGATGTCGCGCCTCGGTCATGAACCCGGCCGCACGCTCGACAGCGCGGCGCTCGCCATCGCTGAGCGCCTTGACATTCGGGGTGCGGCAGAACAATTCGAACGCCGCGCGTCCGCTAAGCCGCGGCGCGACACGCTCTGCCGCACCGAACACGCCCCGGATGACCTTCAGCCCGAATGATGCCATAGTGAAAATCCATCCATACGTTCAAGCATGAACATAATAGTTCAAAGATGAACAATAAACAAGAGCTGCCTTGGGACAACCCCCGTTTCCGCAACTGGGTCGCGGTGGCGCGCGCATGCCATGTGCTGGAGCGCACGCTCGCGGTGAAGCTTGCACCGCTCGATTTGAAACCGGCGCAGCTCGACGTGCTGATGAACCTCTATCGCCACCCCGGCATGTCGCAGCACGATCTTGCCCGCAAGCTGCTCGTCGGCCGCTCCAACATCACCATGCTTTTGCCGCAGCTGGAAGCGCGTGGCCTGCTGCGCCGCGAAGGCGACGAGAAGGACAAGCGCATCCTGCGGCTCGCGCTCACCGAGGCCGGCGAGGCGCTGCTGATGCAGGCGCTGAAAGTGCATATGGCGCTGATCGAGAAGGCGATGAGCCAGTCGACGCCGGAACAATGCGACATGATCGGCGAGCAGATGCGCAAGATCTATGATGTGCTAAAAGAGGCGTGACGACTTTTCAGCCAGACCTACCACATCGTCTTCTTCGCCCGCTCCGGCCATTCCTTGTCGTAGGTTTCGCCGTCGATGTTGCTGCGGCTGGTGATTTCCAGGATCTGTCCGGGCGTCGGCAGCGACTTCGGGTCGACATGCCTTGCCGGGTCCCAAAGCTCGGAGCGGACGATGGCGCGGGCACATTGGAAATAGACCGAATCGACGTCGACGACGGTCACCGATCGCGCCGCCTTGCCGTCCACCGTGAATGATGTGCACAGCGCCGTATCCGTGGTGATATGAGCGCGGCCGTTGACACGCAGCGTCGTGCCGGAGCCCGGCACCAGGAACAGCAGGCCGACGCGTGGGTCGCGGATGACGTTTCGCAGCGAATCGGCGCGGTTGTTGCCGCGACGATCCGGCATCATCAGGGTTTTCGGATCATGGATGCGCACGAAGCCGGCGAGATCGCCGCGCGGCGAACAGTCCAGTCCCTCCGGTCCGCCGGTCGCCAGCGCGACGAACGGCGAGGCTTCGATGAAGGCGGCATATTCGGGAATGACGTGGTCGAGTTCCTTGACCAGCGAGGCCTCGCCTGGAACGCCGTAGAGCGCCTCGAGCTGCTCGACCGTGGTGATGACGGACATGTTTTCGCCTCCAAACCTTTGCCGGCGCTACGCCATCTCGATGACGTTTTGACGACAGCGAGGGGAATCAATTTTAGCGGTCCCGGCTCAGGCCCTTTTCCGCAAGCTCCGCGAGATAAGCCTCCCAGCGCGCATCCTTCTCGTGGCCGAGCGTATGCAGGTAATTCCAGGTGAAGATGCCGGTGTCGTGGAAATCGTCGAAGGTGATGCGCACGGCGTAGTTGCCGACTGGCTCGATCTTGAGAATGGCGACATTGCGCTTGCCGGGAACCGTCACCCGCTGATCCGGCGAATGGCCCTGCACCTCGGCCGATGGCGAGGCGACGCGCAACAGTTCCGCCGGCAGTTCGAACGGCCGATGGTCGGGAAATGTGACGGACAGAAGTTTACGGTCCTTGGAGACCCTGAGCTCTTTCGGTGCGGTCATGCTGTTCGATCCCGTCTCATCCACCCTTCCCTACGCCGCTTCGCCAAACGGGAAAAGGCCTGATGAGACCGACCGACATGCGATGTCGGCTGAGAGATGTTACCAAAGATCGAGAGGCGGTATCTTGAATGAATGGCCGGATCGTATCACATAGCGGTATATAACGAAGCCGTTCACGGCCACGGGAAGCGCTTGAAGCATGGACATGATTGATCCTTTCGGCCGCACGATCAGCTATCTCCGGGTGTCGGTCACCGACCGCTGCGATTTCCGCTGCACCTACTGCATGGCCGAGGACATGGCCTTCCTGCCGAAGAAGGACCTGCTGTCGCTGGAAGAGCTCGACCGGCTGTGCACGGTTTTCATCGAAAAGGGTGTCAGGAGATTGCGCCTCACCGGCGGTGAGCCGCTGGTGCGCAAGAACATCATGCATCTGGTGCGCCAGCTGTCGCGGCATCTCGCCAGCGGCGCGCTGGAAGAACTGACGTTGACCACCAACGGCTCGCAACTGTCGCGCTTTGCCGCCGAACTCGCCGATTGCGGCGTGAAGCGCATCAACGTGTCGCTCGATACGCTCGATGCCGACAAGTTCCACAAGATCACCCGCTGGGGCCATCTGGACAAGGTCATGCAAGGCATCGATGCCGCGCAGGCGGCGGGGCTGAAGGTCAAGCTCAACGCGGTGGCGCTGAAGGATTTCAACGACGCCGAGCTGCCCGAGATGATGCGCTGGGCGCATGGCCGCGGCATGGACCTGACGGTCATCGAAACCATGCCGATGGGCGAGATCGATGCCGACCGCACCGACCAGTATTTGCCGCTGTCGCTGCTACGCGCGTCGCTGGAACGCCAGTTCACGCTGACCGATATTCCCTTCAAGACCGGCGGCCCGGCCCGCTACGTCCAGGTCGCCGAGACCGGCGGACGGCTCGGCTTCATCACGCCGATGACGCATAATTTCTGCGAAAGCTGCAACCGCGTCCGGCTGACCTGCACCGGCACCCTCTATATGTGCCTGGGCCAGGAAGATGCCGCTGACCTGCGCGCGCCCTTGCGCGCCTCCGAGGGCAACGAGCTGGTCGCCGAAGCAATAGACGAAGCCATCGGCCGCAAGCCGAAAGGCCATGACTTCATCATCGACCGCCGCACCAGCCGCCCATCGGTGTCGCGCCACATGAGCGTCACCGGCGGCTGATCTTTTCGTGAAATTCATGCAAGATCGCTTCGGGATCATGATTTCGAGGCGAGCATGCGGCTGCACTCTTCATTCCTGGCCATTGCGACAATGGCAGCAGCCAGTGCGGTCGCAGCGCCGTTCACCTATGTGAACGAGCGCTACGGCACCGTCTGCACCTTTCCCGACGATGTCTTTACCGATCGCCAGCCGGAGCCCGACAATGGCGACGGACAGCAATGGCTGAGTGCCGACGGTGCCAGCCTGATCTGCTCGGGCATCCTCAACATCGACGACGATACGCCGAAAGGCTTTGTCGCGGCGCAGAAGGCGAGCAACGAGCCGGGCTACAAGGTGACCTACAGCAGGGCCGGAAAGGACTGGGCAGTGCTGTCGGGCTTGAAGGAAGGAAAGATCTTTTACGAGCGGCGCCTGTTTGGTGGAGATGGCGTCATCCGCACGGTATGGGTCGATTACCCTCCGGCCCTGAAGTCGAAATACGACCCGCTGGTCGGTGCCATTGCCGGCAGTCTCAAGGGACCATGAAAGTTTCGGACCACACCCCAGAAAAAGTCTTGTTCGCGAACCGCAGCCGGATTTACGGCCAGTCTGTTCCAGCCTAGCCTTCCCTGGAAGCGGCTCTTCGCTCACAGGGGGAATACATCATGCGCAAACTCATTCTTTCTCTGGCCTTGCTCGGTCTCGCGGCCGCGCCCGCCGCGGCGCAGTCGATCGGCGGCACCTATACGGTCGCCGGCACCAACTTCGACGGTTCGGCCTATGGCGGCGAAGCCACCATCACGCTGACCAGCGGGACGACCTGCGCGATCCATTGGGAAACCGGTGGCTCATCTTCCGACGGCATCTGCATGCGCAACGATGATGCCTTCTCGGCCGGCTATGTCATGGGCAAGGATATCGGCCTCGTCGTCTACAAGATGACGGACGACGGCTCGCTGCATGGTCTGTGGACCATCGCCGGCAAGGAAGGCAATGGCACCGAGGTGCTGACGCCGAAGAAGTAAGCTCTGCCGCCATTGCAGGTGATCTTCTGGGCCACAAACAAGGCTGTGGCCCAGCCCTTTGCTGTTGCTGTTTCATGCCCGGCTGTTACAGGCTTGCTGCCTAAAGCGCGTCGCGTTTGAACGGATTCAGGCGACGCGCTTCAGGTCTTTGTTTCTTATGCATGTCGTTTCCCAAAACTCGAGGTCACTTTTGGGCGACATGCATTAGCAGAACCGGTAGCCGTCTTGCCCCTGTCACCAAATATTCGCGGCGCGTTGTTCATGATGGTGGCGATGGCCGGCTTCTGCCTCAACGACGCCATCACCAAATACTCGTCACAATCGATGAACATGGCGCAGGTCATGTTGATCCGTGGGGCTTTCGCTTCGCTTTTCGTTGGCTTGCTCGCCTGGCAGCGCGGCGCGCTCGCCCGCCCGGGCTCGATGCTGCAGCCTCTGGTGGCCCTGCGCGTGATCAGCGAGGCCGGTGCCACGGTGAGTTTTCTCGTCGCCCTCGCCCATTTGCCGATCGCCAATGTTTCGGCGGTGCTGCAGGCGCTGCCGCTGGCAGTGACGATGGGAGCGGCACTTGTCTTCGGCGAGGCTGTCGGCTGGCGGCGCTGGCTGGCCATCGCCATCGGATTTGCCGGTGTGCTGATCATTGTGCGGCCGGGCTTCGAAGGGTTCAGCATCTACTCGCTGGCGGCGTTGGCCAGCGTCGCTTGCTGCGCGGTCCGCGACCTTGCCACCAATCGGATCCCGAAGGCCATTCCGACATTGCTGGTGTCGACCGCGACCGCGCTTGCCATGACAATTGTCGGTGCGGCGCTGTTGTCGCCGATGGGCGGCTGGACGCCGATGACGGGCAACAGCACAGCCCTGTTGGCCTTGGCTGCTGTGCTGGTGATTATCGGTTACCAGTTCATCATCATGGCGATGCGGGCGGGCGACATCTCCTTCATCGCGCCGTTCCGCTACACGGCCCTGATCTGGTCGATCCTGCTTGGCCTGTTCATCTTCGCCGACATTCCCGATCTGCCGATGATCGTCGGCGCCACCATCATCATCGGCTCCGGCCTCTATGCGCTCTACCGTGAGCGGATCGTCGGCCGGCGCAAGATCGTCGCCGAAAGCACGGGGCCGACCATGGTGCCGGACGGCATCTAGTCAGATCATTGAAGGTTCTTGTGATTTCCGACGGCTGGCGTACAGGCTTCGTGGCATGAAGCGAAATGTCTTGGGGATCATCCTGGCCGGTGGCCAGTCGAGGCGGATGGGCGGCGGCGACAAGAGCCTGCTGCCGCTTGGCGATGGCTGCCTGCTTGACCAGGTCGTGTCGCGCTTCACCCCGCAGATCGAATCGCTGGCGCTCAGCGCCAATGGCGACCCTGCAAGGTTCCTGCGCTTTGGCCTGCCGGTACTTGCCGACACGGTGACCGGCTTTGCCGGGCCGCTTGCCGGGATCCTCACCGGCCTCGAATGGGCCGCCGCCAACACGGCCTGCAAGGCGATCGTCAGCGCTGCCGGCGACACACCTTTCCTGCCGTTGGACCTTGTCGCGCGTCTGGCAGGGGCCGCCGATCAAAGCCCCGGTTCGATTGCCGTTGCCTGCTCGGCCGGCAAGCGGCACCCGACCTTTGCCCTCTGGCCGATCGGCTGCCGCGATGCCTTGCGGCACTTTCTGGTCGATGAGGATATCAGGCGGGTGTCGGCTTTCATCGACCGGCACGGTTTTGTCGAGGTGGAGTTCCCTGTTCCGCCATCGGCGGGGGTCGATCCTTTCTTCAACATCAACGAGCCGGACGATCTTGTGTCTGCCGAGCGTCTGTTGCAGAGCATCAAGCCATGAACAGACGCGTCTTCGGCATCACCGGCTGGAAGAATTCCGGCAAGACGACTTTGACCGAAAGGCTGGTCACCGAACTTGTCCGGCGCGGCTGGAAGGTGTCGACGGTGAAACACGCCCATCATGATTTCGACATCGACAAACCGGGTGCCGATAGTTTCCGCCACCGGCAGGCCGGCGCCACCGAAGTCGCGATCGTCTCCGGCGTTCGCTGGGCACTGATGCACGAACTGCGCGGCGAGGATGAGCCGACATTGGAGACTGTACTGTCGCGGCTTGCCCCTTGCGACCTGGTGCTGGTCGAAGGCTACAAGCGCGAAGCCCACAGCAAGATCGAAACCCGCCGGCTGGATGCGAAGGACCGTACGCCGCTTTCGGCGGAGGATCCCAACATCGTCGCTGTCGCCGCCGATTTTGCGATTGAAGGCGAGCTGCTGCCGGTATTCGATCTCGACGATGCAAAATCGATAGCCGACTTCATCGAACGCACCACTGGGCTCGTTGCTTGAGCGCTGACGCAACGGCAGAATAGCCTTGCCCATTTTTACGGTTTTGCAGTTGCTTTTTTCTTGGAAAGAGTGGGAGTATCGCGCCAGCGGGCGGTCAAAAGCACCGCCCCACAGAGCCGTTCGGAACGACGGCCGGGACCATAAAGAGAGGACCATCATGCGTATTTCACTGCGTATCGCGCTTGCCGCATCGGCCGCGCTGCTGACGCTCGGCGTCGCCCAGGCCCAGGAAAAGACCCTGAGGATCGGCACCGAAGGCGCCTACCCACCATTCAACAATCTCACGGCCGATGGCCAGCTCGTGGGCTTCGACATCGACATCGCCAAGGCGCTTTGTGACGAGATGAAGGTCAAGTGCACCTTCGTCGCCCAGGATTGGGACGGCATCATTCCCGCCCTTCAGGCCGGCAAGTTCGACGCCATCGTCGCCTCGATGTCGATCACGCCGGAGCGGATGGAAAAGGTCGACTTCTCGCACAAATACTACAACACGCCGTCGGCTCTCGCCGTGCCGAAGGACAGCACGCTGAAAGGCGTGACCAAGGAAGATCTCGCCGGCAAGACCATCGGCGTCGCCACCACCACGACGCATTTCAACTATGCCTCGAAGACCTACACCGACAGCACCGTCAAGGGTTATCCGAGCAGCCCCGAGGAGCAGGCCGATCTTGCCAATGGTCGTCTCGACGCCATCCAGGACGATATCGTCGTGCTGCAGCAGTTTCTGGATTCGCCTGATGGCGCCTGCTGCAAGATTCTCGGCCAGCCTTCGCCGCAGCCGGTCGAGATCTTCGGGCCGGGCGCCGGCATTGCCGTGCGCAAGGGCGAGACCGACCTGGTCAACAAGCTCAATTCGGCCATCGACGCCATCCGCGCCAATGGAAAATACAAGGAAATCAACGACAAGTACTTCAAGTTCGACGTCTACGGCGCCGAGTCCTGATAAATACGGTCAAGACGGCGGGGAATTTCCCCGCCGTCTTTCTATTCGTCTTGGGAATGCCGTGGAGATAAGACCGGTCGATGCCAGCCCAGAGCATATGGACACTTCTCAGTTGGGGACCCGAAGGCTGGCTTGACGATATTGCCTATGGCGCACTGATCACCATTGCGCTTGCACTTGCCACGCTGCCCATCGGCCTGGCGATCGGCTTTTTCATCGCCCTCGCCAAGCAGTCCGAAGAACCCTCGTTGCGCCTTGCCGCCAACATCTACACCACCGTTTTTCGCGGCCTGCCGGAACTGGTGACGCTTTTCCTGTTCTTCTTCGGCATGCCGATCCTGCTGCAGCATCTCGTCAGGTATTTCCGGCCGGACACCACCATCGACGTCAACAGCTTCGTCGCCGGCATGATCGTGCTTGCGCTGATCTTCTCGTCCTATGCCAGCGAGGTTTTCCTGTCGGCCTTCCGGGCCATTCCGAAAGGCCAGTATGAGGGCGGCTATGCCATCGGTCTTTCGAACTGGCTGACCATGCGCAAGGTGATCGTGCCGCAGCTGCTGCGCATCGCGTTCCCCGGCCTGGAGAATTGCTGGCTCAGCCTGCTCAAGGACACGTCGCTGGTGTCGGTCGTCGGCCTGGCCGAGACGCTGCGCAATGCCAGCATTGCCGCCCGCGTCACCAAGCATGCTTTCCTGTTCTTCGGTGTCGCCTCGCTGGTCTTTCTTGGTCTGGCCGTCCTGTCGTCCTTCGCCACCAGCGCTATCCTGCGTTCGCTTGGCCGGCAGGAGGCGCAGCGATGAGCGCCACGGCCACAATGGTCGAACGGCCCCCGCCCCGGGCGCGCGGCTGGCCGCGCAGGCGTATTGCCGGTTATGCGCTGGTCTGCCTGTGGATTTTGTTCGGCATTGGCATCGTCAGCTATCTCTTCCTTGCCTGGAACCCTGAGTTCTTCGCCAAATATGCGCCAGCCTATTTGCGAGGGCTTGGGGTAACGCTCTCGCTGGTTTCCATATCGATGGTGCTCGGCGCGATCCTGTCGGTGCCCGTCGCTTACGGGCGCATGTCCAAGAACCGGATCCTGTCCGGCCTCGCCTATTGCTACGTCTATTTCTTCCGCGGCACGCCGCTGCTGGTCCAGACTTATCTCGTCTATTACGGATTGGGCTCGTTCAGGGTCGAGCTCCAGTCGATCGGCCTCTGGGACTTTTTCAAGGACGCGTTCAATTGCGGCGTCTTTGCCTTTGCGCTCAACACCGCCGCCTATCAGGCCGAGATTCTGCGCGGCGCCATCGAGAGCGTGCCAAGAGGGCAATGGGAAGGGGCGGCATCGCTTGGTCTGCACAAATTGCAGACCTTGCGCAAGATCATCCTGCCGCAAGCCTTGATCGTCGCCTTGCGGCCCTATGGCAACGAACTGATCCTGATGGTCAAGGCGTCCGCCATCGTCGCCATCATCACGGTCTATGATCTGATGGGCAATGCAAAGCTCGCCTTCGCCAACTCGTTCGACATCCAGGCCTATATCTGGGTCGCGCTCGTCTATCTGGTGATGGTCGAGATATTGCGCCATGGCGTCGAATGGATCGAGCGCCGGATCACCGTTCACCTGAAACGCTGACTATTTCAATTCAGCTGCACCAGCCGATCCTGCCCTACGCGTCTTGACGAATTGAGCGCAGAGCCTAGAGCTTTCGCAGCAAATTCCGTTTCTGAAGGGCAAGCTCATGGCATCTGTTGCATTTCTCGGTCTTGGCGTGATGGGCTATCCGATGGCCGGGCACTTGAAGAACAAGGGTGGCCATGATGTCACCGTCTACAACCGCACCAAGGCCAAGGCCGAGCAATGGGTTGGCCAGCATGGCGATAGCCTTGCGGCGACGCCAGCACAGGCCGCCGAGGGCAAGGATTTTGTCTTCTCCTGTGTCGGCAATGACGACGATCTGCGTTCGGTGACGACCGGTCCGGAAGGCGCCTTCAAATCGATGAAGAAGGGTTCGGTCTTCATCGACAACACCACGGCCTCGGCCGAGGTCGCTCGCGAGCTGGCGGCGGCGGCGGAAGCCGGCGGGTTTTCGTTTCTCGATGCGCCTGTCTCGGGCGGCCAGGCCGGCGCCGAGAACGGCGTGCTGACCGTCATGGTCGGCGGCGAGCAGGACGCTTTCGACAGAGCGAAGCCTGTTATCGACGCTTTTGCCCGCACGGTCGGCTTGATGGGGTCGGCCGGTGCCGGCCAGCTCACCAAGATGATCAACCAGATCACCATAGCCGGCCTCGTCCAAGGCCTGGCCGAAGGCATCCATTTCGGCAAGAAGGCCGGACTCGACATCGAGAAGGTGATCGAGGTGATTTCCAAGGGCGCCGCGGGCTCCTGGCAGATGGAGAACCGCCACAAGACGATGAACGCCGGCAAATATGATTTCGGCTTCGCCGTCGACTGGATGCGCAAGGATCTCGGCATCTGTCTGGCCGAGGCCGATCGCAATGGCGCCAGACTGCCGGTGACAGCACTTGTCGACCAGTTCTACAAGGATGTGCAGGCGATGGGCGGCAAGCGCTGGGACACGTCCTCGCTGCTGGCGCGCCTGGAGAAGTAGGTTTCCGCCGTGGCAGAGCTCTCACCTCAATCCACAGCCGCGGAAATCGTCGCCCATCTTCGCGCTATCGGGTCGGAGGAGAACCGCCTCGGCATGTTGCGCTACGGCATCAAGATCGACCGTGCGCTTGGTATCTCGCACGGCATGCAGCGGCAGATCGCCAGGAAGATCAGACGCAACCACGAGCGCGCCTTCGAGCTATGGGACACCGGCATCATGGAGGCGCAGTTCATCGCCTCCGTCACCGCTGACCCGAAACGGTTTTCTGCTGAAGATGCAAGACGATGGGCGGCCAGCTTCGACTCCTGGGACATCGTCGACGGCGTCTCCGACCTCTTTGTCGACACGGACGCCTGGAAAGAACTGATCGCCGAGTTCGCGGCGGACGAGCGGGAATTCGTTCGGCGCACGGCCTTTGCCATGATGGCCTGGTCTGTCGTCCACCGGAAGAAGGAGCCGGAGACGACCTTCCTCGCCTTCCTGCCGATCATCGAAACGCATGCCAACGACAGCCGCAATTTCGTGAAGAAAGCCGTGAACTGGGCGCTTCGGTCGATCGGCAAACGATCAATGGACATGCACGGCGCTGCCCTGGCTGTCGCCGAACGATTGGCGCAGTCGGCAGACAAGACGGCGCGCTGGATCGGCAAGGACGCCGTAAGGGAGCTGTCCAATGCCAAGACGCTCGCGCGGATCGTCGCCAGGAAAGGCTGACGGCGCGGAAATCCGCTTTCCGGCATGTCTAGATCTCGCCGACATGTGAAGTGGCTGCCGACATGTGATGCGGCTGCCGACATGTGATGCGGCGGGAGCGTTGACGTCGTTGACAGCGGCGTCTTTACTTGAGCTTCAAAGGGACGCGGCCAATGAGCAATCCTCCCAAATCAATCCTGGCCTTCGCAGCGGCATTGTTTGTGTCCGCGGCCACCGATGCCTCGGCCGAGACCGGGCACATATTCTGGAAGGATCTGCGTCCGGCTACGCAATCCGCCGCCGAAAACGTCGGGCTGCCGATGATCGCGGCAAAATTGCCCGACCATGGCGAGACGCTGTCCCTCAACCTGCAGGACAAAAGCATTCAGCTAGCCGGCTACGCATTGCCGGTCGATCGCGACGGCGATCTTGTCTATCAGTTCCTGCTGGTGCCGTGGACGGGTGCGTGCAGCCACATGCCAACGCCGCCCCCCAACCAGATCGTGCTGGTCACGCCGGCACGTCCCTACAAAATCTCCGAGGCCTATCAGCCGGTCGCGGTCACCGGCGCGCTGAAGCCGGACATGGAGAAGAGCCAGCTGTTCATCCTCGACGGCGTCAGCGTCATCCAGTCTGGCTACAGCGTCCGCAAGGCAGACGTGGTCGCCGTCGGCAGCGTACCGGACACCGTCACCCTGCCGGTCAATTCGCCCTGGAGTTTCCTCAACAAAAAGAAGAACTAAGCAGGACAACCTGCTGCAGCTCAGGCGGCGTTGGCACCCGATTCCTTGTCCAGCACCATGTAGTCGAGCGGGATTTCGGTCGTGTACTTGATCTGCTCCATGGCGAAGGACGACGACACGTCACGGATTTCGATCTTGGCGATCAGCCGCTTGTAGAAGGCGTCATAGGCGGCGATGTCTGGAACCACGACCCGCAGCAGATAATCGACGTCACCGCTCATGCGGTAGAACTCGACCACCTCGGGAAACTCCTGGATGACTTCCGAGAAACGCCGCAGCCATTCATGGCTGTGCGAATTGGTGCGGATCGACACGAAGACGGTGACGCGCACATTGACCTTTTCATGGTCGAGAATGGCAACGCGCCGCTTGATGACGCCTTCCTCCTCGAGCTTCTGGATGCGCCGCCAGCAAGGTGTTGTCGACAGCCCGACTTTCTTGGCGACGTCGGCGACCGCGAGTGTCGCGTCCTCCTGCAAAAGACGGAGAATTTTTCTATCGAGGCGGTCCATATTTTGCTCCCCAGGGGAATAGATTGGCTATACTCCCCCTTATTCCGACCTTTCACAAGAAAGAAATTCTGCCAATTGACGGAAAAGCGAGTGATTTCTTGCTGTAAGGTCAGCCGAGGCGATATCGGATTTCCGAACGCAGAAAAGGCAGCAAATCCATTTCAAACCATGGATTCTTCTTCAGCCAGCCGGTGTTGCGCCACGAGGGATGCGGCAGCGGCAGCACTTTCGGACCGACGGAATTCTCCCAGATGGAGCGCCAATCCATGACCGTTTCGGTCAGGGAGGGCCGGCGCGCCGCACCCATGTGCCAGGACTGCGCATAGATGCCGATCGTCAGCACCAGATCGATCCGTGGCATCGAGGCCATCAAAGGCGCGCGCCAGGCCGCCGCGCATTCGCGCCTCGGCGGCAGATCTCCCCCCTTGGCATCCTGGCCGGGAAAGCAGAAGCCCATCGGGACGATGGCGAATTTTTCGATGTCGTAGAATTCGTCGCTCGTCACGCCAAGCCAACTGCGCAGGCGGTCGCCGGAGGCGTCGGTGAACGGCATGCCAGACAGATGTACCTTGGTGCCGGGCGCCTGGCTGGCGATCAGGATACGGGCGCTGGACGAAGGGCGCAGTACTGGTCGTGGCTCATGCGGCAACGGCTTGCCGGCCGGATTTTCCACGCAGATACGGCAGGCGCGGACCCTGGCGACGAGGTTTTCGAGTTCAACAGTCATTCTCAGGCTGATGCGCTCGGCCGGCTGGAGACGGCCTGATGCCAGCGCAACACATTCGCGCAGTCATCCGGCACCTTGATGCGTGCCGGCTTCATGAAGTCGACGGCGATCAGGCCGGTGATGTCGGCGATCGAATAGCTGTCACCGGCGATGAACTCCCGGCTGCCCAGTTCGCCGTCCAGAAGCCTGAGGAACGCCACGGCCTTCGGCTTATTGGCCTCACCCCATTCGGGGACCTGCGGGATTTCCCATTCCTTCATGGCCGGATGGATGTGCCGGAAAGCCTGCGTGACGCAACTGAGCAAATTGAATTCCATCCGTCGCTGCCACATCTCGACCTGCGCCTTGCCGAGTGCGCCGCGCCCGAACAGGGCCGGTTCGGGATGCAGTTCCTCGAAATAACGGCAGATGGCGACGGATTCCGTGATGACGGTGCCGTCGTCGAGTTCCAGCACCGGCAGGCGTTGCAAGGGATTGCGCGAGCTGACCGCCTGTTGCCTGTGTTCGAGCGCCCCCATGTCGATGGGCACCTGCGGAACCTCGATGCCTTTCTCGGCCAGGAAAACGCGGACCCGCCGTGGATTGGGCGCCCGGCCCCCGTCGAAGAGTTTCATTCCATCCTCCTGTTCGTTCTCGGTTCCAGTTCTAGGACGCGTATCACCAGAAGCGAAAAATCTCGCGCACGGCATCGCCGATCGAGGCCAGTGTGCCGTGCTTCTTCTCGACGACTTCCCCGTGATGGCTGTCTCGCCAGTTCTGCGGCTGATCGAACGTTCCCGCCCAGATGCCGGCCTTTCCCGCCCGGGCGACGGCCTCCTCGCTCTCGAAGTCGCCATAGGCAACCGCCCAGCCGGCCTCGACCTGCGCGCGGTTGAGATTCTTGCCGCCGGCGGTGCAGTCGCCGAGCAGCCGGCCATAACGATCACGCTGCCAGCCGGTACAAGAGACGGGCTTGCCGGCGATCAGGCGAACGAGCGACTGACGCGCAAGCGTGCCGCAGGAATAGTCCGCGCCGTTCTTGCGGCAGGTCTGCGTATATTCTGGAGCATCGATGCCGCGCATGCGGATACGCTCGGTGCCAAGCGTGATCGAATCGCCGTCGTTGATGATTGCCACGCCTTGCGTCTTGCGTGTCTCCACCCGGTCGAGGCGGGCCGCCAGCAGGATCAGCAGTCCGAGGATGATGACGGCAAGCCCGTAATCCACCAGCCGGCGCCACAGGCTTCTGGGGCGCGCAACGTATCGCCGGCGCGGTCTTGGCGACCATGAGCGGCTCATATGGCAAACGGTTGGTTAATCATTCGAACGTAGCTTAACACTTGGAAACCGCTGCTCGCATAAATTGAAGTTTTGATGCCCTTGCAACGCTCGAACACAGCGGACAAGTTCATTGTGGACCGCAGGAAACCTCATCGCAACAGCGATGTGGCGCGCGCGGTGCGCAAGACGCGTGACCGTCTTTCGCAGCAGGCCGGCAATCCCGATTTCGATCGCGAACTGTTGAAGCTGCATGCCCGCGCGATGACCAGCGGCGCCATCGCCATCCCGCTTCTTGTCCTGTCGATCGCGGCGGCCGGCCGGCTGGCCGGAATCGGCAACGAGATCGGGCTCTGGGCGCTGTTCGCCCTGACCTGCTACACCATCGTTGCCTTCATGGCGCGGCGCATCGAGCGCACGGAAGCTTCCGACCTCAACCCTTCGCAAGCACGACGGGAATTCCTGATCGGCCATTTCCTTTGCGGTCTCGGCTGGGCATGGTTTGTGTGGCTTGGCTGCAGCGTCTGCGAGGTCGATCCGTTCCACATCGTCAAGGCCGTGGTGCTGTTGTTCGCCATGGCGGCGACCGCGGTGATGACCTCGTCTCTGCGCGGGGCGCTGTTGGCCACCTTTGCCGTTCCCGTGGCGCTCTACGCTTATGCCGGCGCCAAGCTATGGATGCCGGTCGAGGCGATCATGGCCGCGCTGCTGGTCATGTCGCTGCCGTTCTTCGCCTATGTGGCCCGGCATCTCAACCACTCGTCCCTGATGATGTTGTCGTTCCGCTCCGAAAAGGATGCGCTGATCGCCGAACTGGAGACGGCGAAATCGATGTCGGACGAGGCGCGGCGGCGGGCCGAAGACGCCAATCTGGCGAAATCGCGGTTCCTCGCTTCGATGAGCCACGAATTGCGCACACCGCTCAACGCCATTCTCGGTTTTTCCGAGGTGATGTCGAACGAGGTGCTGGGGCCGATGAGCAATCCCACCTATCGCGACTACGCCCATGACGTGCACGAATCCGGCCAGCATCTGCTCGACCTGATCAACGAGATCCTCGACCTCTCGCGCATCGAGGCCGGCCGCTACCAGCTCAACGAAGAGCCGGTGATGCTGCTTGGTATCGTCGAGGACTGCTGTCACATGATGGAGTTGAGGGCGCGCAACAAGGATATCCGGGTCGTCCAGGATTTCGAGCACGAACTGCCGCGCCTTTTCGCTGATGAGCGTGCGGTGCGACAGATCACGCTCAACCTTCTGTCGAATGCGATAAAATTCACCGCTACCGGCGGTGAAATCCGTGTCCGCGTTGGTTGGACGGCGGGCGGCGGACAATACATTTCGATCAAGGACAACGGTCCGGGCATACCGGAAGACGAGATCCCGATCGTGCTTTCCGCCTTCGGCCAGGGCTCGATCGCGATCAAGAGCGCCGAGCAAGGCACCGGGCTTGGCCTGCCGATCGTGCAAGGGCTGCTCGCCATGCATGGCGGCGAGTTCGAGCTTCATTCCAAGCTGCGCGAAGGGACCGAGGCGATCGCCATCTTTCCGCTGAGCCGGGTGATGGAGGAACTGCCAGCACTGCCGACAGCGGCGGTGGCGGCTCGACGACGGTAAGCGTCGCGGCGAACTGTGTCGATGGCCAGCAAGAAGGACGGCGCCCCACGATGGCAGAAGGTGATTGGCACGTCGTTGGCATAGAGATCCACTCGGACCGCCTTCGCTTGAGGCTGTTTACAGCCGACGACGCTGAAGACCTCTTTTTCGCCATCACTCCCGCCATCACCCGTTTCATGCAGTGGGAACCACCTCGATCACTGGCGGCCTTTGCCAAAGTATGGCGATCCTGGCTGACGCCAATCCAGGACGGATCGGATTTGCACTTTGTTGTGCGTGCATTGGCGGACGATCGCTGTCTGGGACTTGTCGGCCTTCATGCAGCGAAGACCGTGTGTCCCGAACTCGGGATCTGGATCAGGGAAGACGCTCAAGGAAACGGCATTGGCCAAGAGGCAATTGCTGCTGTCGCGGAGTGGGCTTCCGAGGCACTTGAACCGGACTGCTTCGAATATCCGGTTGCCGAAAGGAACGTGGCCAGCAGAAGAATAGCGGAACGCCTTGGAGGCGTAATAGTCGGCGGCCGCTCCAACCCAAAATACAACACTGTCGTCTATCGCATTCCCAATCTCCGGCGCTAATACCTCAAGACTCTAGCCGCGTACTGCCGCAGCCATGCCCGAACTGGTCAGCGCGGCGGCCTTGACCAGCCCCGCGGCAAGGGCGGCCCCTGCCCCTTCGCCATGGCTGATGCCCAAATCGAGCAACGGGCGCAGGCCGAGCCGTTGGGCGGCGCGTGCATGCGCAGGCTCTGGCGACAGGCTGGCCAGCAGGCAATGATCGAGCGCGGTGGGATTGACGCCATGCAGTACCGCTGCGGCTGCCGTGGCGGCCAATCCGTCGAGCAGCAGCGGGATTTTCTGCATCCGCGCGGCAAGGATGGCGCCGGCGATTGCTGCGAATTCACGGCCGCCGACCCGGCGCAGCGCCTCGAGCGGGTCGCCGAGATGGCCGTCATGAAAAGCCAGCGCAGCATCGACCACGTCGGCCTTGCGTGCCTGCATGGCCGCATCGGCCCCCGACCCCGCGCCGACCCAGTCGGCGCCCCTGCCCCCGAACAGCGCCGCAAACAGGGTGGCGGCGACGGTGGAGTTGCCGACGCCGAGATCGCCGAGACACAAAAGGTCGGTGCCGCCGGCGATCGCTTCCATGCCGAAGGCCATGGTGGCGGCACAGCCACGCTCGTCGAGCGCAGCATCCTCGGTGATGTCGGCGGTCGGGATGTGCAGGGCGAGATCGAAGACCTTCAGTCCGAGATCGTTGGCGATGCAGATCTGGTTGATCGCGGCACCTCCGGCGGCGCAAAGCTCGACCGCATTGGCGGTCGCCGCCACCGGCCGTGGCGAAATGCCGTGGCGCGTGACGCCGTGATTGCCGGCAAAGACCGCCATCAGCGGTCTTGTCACCGCGGGCGGGGCCCGCCCGCTCCAGGCTGCCAGCCAGGCGGCGATGTCCTCGATACGGCCAAGCGAATTGCCTGGTTTGTCGGCCTTGGCAAACAGCATGCGCACGCGGGTCTCGGCTGCCGTGTCGGCCGTCGGCAGATTGGCCAACAGGTTGCGAAAATCGTCGAAAGGCAGTGCGCTGGTCATCTTGTTGTCGATCATTCCCTGGAGTTGGTGAGCGGCATAGCCGCCTTGCGAGGTTGGCACAACCTCCGGGATGATGGGCCTGCATTTGACGCAAAGCCGGCCCCGAAGGGCGCAATCGCGAGGGCTTGCATTGGCTTTGCCGTTGCACCATGTGGAGGTGGAACAAGGGATTCCGGATGGAAGCCCAAGAGAAAGTCATGACGGTCATCGAATCCCCGTGCATCCTGGTCTGTTCGATCGACATGAAAACCGGCTTCTGTTTCGGTTGCGGCCGCACGCGCGAGGAAATCGGCGCCTGGATCGGGATGACGACGGAAACGCGCCGCAGCGTCATGGCGCAATTGCCGGCCCGGCTGGAAACGGTCGAGCGCCGGCCGCGCCGGGAAACGCGCCGCACCCGCATGACGCGCGAACGCGACGCGCTATCGTGAGGTGCGGATGAGCCGGTTGTTCTGGATCTTGATGGCCGCGATCGGGGTGGGAGCAGTCCTGCTCATGCTCAACGATTCCGCCGGCAGCACGCTCGGCGTCGAGAACAACGATTTCAGCCGACTGATCTGGCTCGGCGCCTTTGGCGCCCTTGTCGGCGCCGGCCTGCTTCGCTCGGGCCGGCCCCTGGGCGCCATGGCCCGCAACCTCGGCGCCTGGGCGGCGATCGCACTCGCGCTGATCGCTGGCTACCAATATCGCTATGAGTTGCAGGATGTCGCCAGCCGGGTGACCGCGGGCCTTGTTCCCGGCAGCCCGCTTGCGCTCGGCGTCGAAGACGGTCACGCCACGGTGACGCTCGACAAGGCCGACAACGGCCATTTCGAAGCGCGCATCCTGGTCAACGGCAACCCGGTCCGGGCCGTGGTGGATACGGGTGCAACCAGCACCGTGCTGACGTCACAGGATGCGCAGGCCGCCGGATTCAATCCGGCCGCGCTCAACTACACCATACCGGTTTCGACCGCCAACGGCATGGCACGCGCCGCGGCCGTGAAAACCGATCAGATTGCGATCGGCGGCATCATGCGCAGGGATATGTCGGTGATGATCGCCGCACCCGGCATGCTCAGCCAGAGCCTGCTCGGCATGAACTTCATCGGTTCATTGTCGGGTTTTGACGTGCGCGGCGACCGCATGATCCTCAGGGATTGATCTCCAAAACTCAAGCCGCTTCGGCTGCTGCTCCACCGAACTCGACGGCCGCGAAAGCCGTCTTCAGCACGTCCGGGCCGGCGCCGGGTTTTGTCGCGTCGGTGGACAGGGTCTGCCGGTAGCGGCGCGCACCGGGCAGGCCATGGAACAGTCCGACCATATGGCGGGTGACATGGCCAAGCCGGCCACCCTGCTCGATATGGCGTGCCGCATAGTCCGCCATGGTATCGATCAGCGCGGCAAAATCGAACGGCTCGGACTGGACGCCGTAGAAAGCGGCATCGACGCCGGCCAGAATGCCGGGCGTGTGGTAGGCGGCGCGGCCAAGCATGGCGCCATCGACATGGTCGAGATGCGCCTGGGCCTCTTCAATCGACTGAATTCCACCATTTATGCCTATGAATTTGTTGTTCTTTTTTGCCTTCAGTCGATAGACTCTGCTGTAATCGAGCGGCGGGATGTCTCGGTTTTCCTTGGGACTCAGCCCTTCCAGCCACGCCTTGCGTGCATGCACCCACAACGCGTCGGCGCCGGCATCGAAAACCCCATCCGCCAGCGCATCGAGGGCTGGTTCCGGGTCCTGCTCGTCGACGCCGATGCGGCATTTGACGGTGACGGGAATTGTCACCGCCGCCTTCATCGCTGCGACGCAGCCGGCGACGAGGTCCGGCACCTTCATCAGGCAGGCGCCGAACGTGCCCGACTGAACGCGGTCCGACGGACAGCCGACATTGAGGTTGATCTCGTCATAGCCAAAAGCCTCGCCGATGCGGGCAGCCTCGGCGAGCTTTTCACGATCAGAGCCGCCGAGCTGCAGCGCGACCGGATGTTCCGTCGCATCGAAGCCGAGCAGCCGCTCGCGCGCGCCGTGAATGACCGCGTCGGCCACCACCATCTCGGTGTAAAGCAGTGCATGGCTCGTCAACTGGCGGTGGAAGAACCGGCAATGCCGGTCCGTCCAGTCCATCATGGGGGCTATGGCTATCCTAAACCTTTGATAATCTTGCATATTTAGTAACTTCAATAGGTTAAATCGTATCGTATGAACTCTATCACGTGCCATGATAGGCCAAGCTGCAAATTCGGCGGATGACTGGCTGGCGCGACGGCGTGCGGCGCGACTAGCTCAATCGCAGGGGTAGCTTATAGGTCGACCTGGCCGGAATTGCCAACGCGTCATCTGCTTTCGATGCCTGGGCGGAGGATGGAACCCTCCAGTTTCGTATGATGGTGTCTGCGCCAAAGATGTGGCTAGGAACTGGGAAGGCCAGCCCTCGACAGCATCTCAAGGAACCGGGAATGGTGATGATCCTTCACATAGCGCGGCACAAAGCCAGGGCAGACATTGCTCAGATTGAGATGCGGAAGTTGTGACAGGCAATGGTGGATGGCTCGGGACGCTTCTTCGTTGTTCCCGGTGGCCGACGCGGTCGCGGCCCAATAAAGGGCACCGCGAACGAAGCCCGGCTTTGTCCTGACCACTTTGCGGGCGGCTTCGAGCGCCCGCTGGTTGTCTCCGCCAGCGAAGAGCGCCACAACCAGGCCGTGGTGGCGCCAGAAGTCGATCACATCGTGCGTTCCGAGCCGGATTGCTTCGTTGGCCTCGCGCACCGCTTCGTCGACCTGTCCGCGCAACGCAAAGAGCATCGAAATATCGCCGTGGCCAGTCGGGTAGCTTGGGTTGAGGCTGATCGCGTGGCGGCATTCGGCGATCGCCTCGTCGATACGACCGCAACTTTCGAGAGCGAACGACAAGATACATCGGGCAATTTCATCGTCCGGCACCGCGCGCACCGCAGCTTCCGCAAGCTCGACCGCACGCTCGATCACCCCTCGCTCCCGAGGCAGCGCACCAAACGCCACGCCCATGGATATTACGATCGAGAGCGTCCGCTTTGCACGAGCGTTGTCGGGACCTATCGAGAAGGCCTTCTCGGCAAGCTCAATCCCGATCAAAAGTGAGTCCCGAGTCATCTCAAAATATTTCATGAGGGCTTCGTTGACCAGCCTGCGCACTTCAGGGGTCCCCGGCGGGCTTTTGTCTCGAACCTTCCAGTTGGTCAGTTGAAGTTCGAGGATCACGGCAAGAACAACAGACTGTGCGATCCTGTCCTGGAATTCGAGCGCGTTCTCGGAGTGGCCGTCGAACTTCTGGGCCCAGACGTGGTGGCCGCCGGCGGCGTCGACGAGCTGGACATTTACCCTCAACCCATTGCCAGATCTCTGGACGCTGCCGCTGAGCATATATCGCGCCCGGAGTGTCCCTGGCGTCTTGGCTTCTTCGCCTGGGCCGCTCTTCTCGGGCGGAAGCGCGGCGAGCACGACATAATCGGCCACTTCGGAAAGGGCCGTCGTGATGTCCTGGACAAGTCCCTTGGCGAAAAAGTCGTCGCCTTGCTTTCCAGTCAGATTGACGAAGTCGGCAACGCTGATGGACGGACGCCCAAGGCGCTGGCTGGCCGGAACACCACTTGTCGACTGCACATTTGAAGCGTCATCGGCGGCAAGCAACAGAGATTGCCAAAGCGCCCGCGTTTCAGTGCCGGCTTCGACGCCGAACTCCTTCTTCAGCATGCTTCTGCAAGCTTCGTATGTCCTGATTGCCCTGTCGCGTTGCCCGCATGCGAGCAGCAATTCCATCTTGAGCCGATAGGATTCTTCCCGTGTCGGTTCCATGCTCAGAATACGATCGGCCAGGATCAGCCCGGCATCGGGGTCGACGAGACGGGCCAGTTTTTCGAAGGACTCAAGCGCGCGGCCGAGCAGCCTGTCGCGTTCCGATGTGATCCAGTCATCGAACGCATTGCTTCCCAGATAAAGCCCGTCGAGGAAGGGCCCGGTGTAGTTCGCCAAGGCCTTCGCGAGGTCCTGAGCGGAACGGGCCGAGAGACCCGTTTCGAACTTCTCCACGTCGATTTGAAAGGCCTCTGGCCTCAGGGCGATCAGCTCACCGCTGGAATGGATGAGATCCACCCCTTCTCGCGCCAGATCCTGGCGCAGGACACTGAGGGCTTGCCGAAGGCTGTTGCGCGAATGTTCGCCGTCACTGTCGCCCCATAGGAGGTCAGCCAGCCTCTCCCGCGTCGCCGCCATGCCCGGACACCGGGCCAGATAGGCGATGATTGCCGGCCCTCGTTTCCCGGTCAGCCGAAGCGGACCGGCCGTTTCATTTTCAATCCGGAAACCGCCGAAGAGTGAGATTCTATTTGCAGCGCCCCTGTCCTCACTTTGCATTTGCTATCCCAGCCTGACGAAATCCTAACTCAAAACTAACGCTTCGCAACAGTCGGCCTTCGCGCTCAAGCGCTGCCGTAACGGCAGGCTGTTTAGGCTTTGCTAAATTAAAGTGACCAAGTCAACGAAAGGCTTGGTTCGAGGGGGACGCGTGTCCAGGACAAGAGCCAATTTGCTGCTGCTATTCGCAGCCGCTTTGTGGGGCTTCGGCAATGTCTCGCAAAAGATGGTGCTTGTGCATCTCGACGCGCTGAGTGCGGTGGGTCTGCGCTGCCTGATCGGCGGCCTGCTTGTGTTGCCCTTTGTCTTGATGGAGAGGCGGCTTCCGCTCGGGCCGGACTATTTTTCCAGCTTGGCCAAGGTGTGCGCGCTGTTTGCCATCTCCATCACGCTCCAGCAGCTTTGCTATCTCGGCGCCTCCGTCACCAATGCGAGCTTCCTGGTCAGCACGGCAACGGTAATGACACCGCTGGCCGCCTGGTTTCTCATAGGCGAACGTCCGACGCCGAGTCTCACGGTCGCCGCCGGGCTGACCGTTGTTGGAGCCCTGCTGTTGTCGGATGGGATCGCCGGGCTCAGCAGCGGCGATCTCACCGCTGTCCTCTCGGCTGCCTGCTATGCGCTCTGGGCAGTCGAGCTGGGCCGGCACATGCAGGTGCATGCGCGGCCGTTCACCGCAGCCGCGACACAGTTCTTCGGCGCCGCAGCCTTCGCCCTGCCGCTCGGCGCAATGCAAGGCAATCTGTCGTTGGCCGCCGCATTCGCAGCCGGCCCGGAACTGGCGATCCTCGGCGTGTTCTCCACTGCGATTGCCTTCGGCATACAGACGGTTGCCCTCCGCTTTACGCCGGCCAGCCACGCCGCCGTGATCGTCAGCGCAGAAAGCGTTTTCGGGGCGCTGGGCGCGGCGATCTTTCTCGGCGAGCGGAGCTCGTCCGCGAGCGCATTGGGTGCCGCCATCATTCTGGGTGCGATCCTGTCCGTGGCACTGTCGAACCGAGCGCCGCAGGCACGCACGTCCTTGCGAACCGCTTCGGTTCAACCCTCCGACGGGGCCCCTGCCTTTGCAGCTGCCGCCGCAAATTGGGCAGGCGATCGTCACCCCAACAATTCAGGTCCAGTGGAGGAATGTGATGACCCTTGCCGGTGATGCGAAACCTATTCCGGCCCCGGCTGCCGCCCGACACGGGGCCAGTGGCGTCGATCAGCCAGGCGGCGGTGGCCTTGCCGATGGCGGCAGGACTTGTCGTGGGGGCGCAGTGATGGACGCGCGGACGATCCTTCTTCCTATCGCACATTTGGTTTCGGCGCTTCGCGCCCGCATGAAGGGACCGGGCGGCTATTACAACAGCGGTAACGCGCTCGGCCTCATTGTCGGTCTCGCGATCCAGATTGCTACCGCGCCGGTCGGCTTGCATGAGGGAAGCAGCGTCACCATGGCGGTGATCGAATATTTCGCCGGCAGCCATGGCACTGTTGCGCTGACCTTGACCACCCTGGTCTTCTTCTGGGGCGGCGAGGCCTATCACCGGGCCTGGGCAAGGCCGGATGCTCCCGATCCCACCCTCAACCGTCTGGGCGACTTCCTGTCGGGTCTGGGTGCGATCGGACTCGGTATTGCCCTGTTGCTGCTCGGCGATCCATTGCTTGCGGCGACCTCTGGCCTGCTCCATGCCCTGGGCAAATTCGGCAGCACCTTCCACAGGCCCGGCACGCCAATTCCGATGTGGCCGGCCGCTTGGCCCGATCCGTTCCGCAGTGCGGTGCTCGCCAGCCGGTTGCCGGCAATGCTGGCGACGACCGTCGCCCTCGGCCGAGCTCTGCCGGAGGTCTGGTCGGGCGGGTCCTTCGCGGCACTCGCCATGCCGCTGACCTTGCTCGGCTGTTATCTTTTGTGGACCAAGGCCGATCTGCTGCTGTTCGGGGTGGGTGCCAAGGCGCCCCGCCAAATTTCCACATGTTGAGCTCGCTTTTTGAAACGACCGGATGTCGAGATGGAGAATGACATGTTTGGCAGTGTATATCATCAGGACGCCGCCCCCCTATCCTTTCGTGAACGGGTACGGACGAAAGGTTGGGGCATTCTGACGCCGGTCAGTTCAATCTCGAGAGTGACAGGAATAGTCGCAGCTTCGATGTTTTGGGCGATCTCTGCCCATGCCGCGAACGTTGACGTCGCCATCGTGTTCGCGGTCGACTTCTCGTCGTCGATCGATCCAAAGATCGCCGATATGCAACGCGAGGGACATGCCGCGGCACTCACCTCGCCAGAGATCATCGCCGCTATCAGCCGGAATTACGTTGGCTGCATCGGCGTTGCCTATTTTGAATGGTCGAGCCCCGGACACGCACGCGTCGTGCTGCCCTGGACAAGCATCTGCGGACTGGAAGATGCCAAAGCGGCGGCAGCGGTGATCAGCAGGAAAGGCGATACCGGCTTCATCCGCAGAGGGCGTGGCGGAACATCCGTTTCCTCGGCTATCGACATCGGCAGTCTCCTGCTCGACCGGTTCCCGGGAAAGGCGGCCAAGAAAGTCATCGATATCTCTTCCAACGGCGAGAACAACGACGGGCTTCCCGTCCAGCCGAGCAGGTCGAACGCCATAGCCAAGGGATATACGATCAACGCCATCGCCATCCCGACGGAGGATGAGAATCCCGGCGAACCTCTGGCATCCTATTTTGCCAAATCGGTGATTGGCGGTTCCCAAGCCTTCGTCATGACGCCAAAGGGGCCAGACGACTACACCATGGCGCTTCGCCGCAAGCTCGTGACCGAAGTAAGCATGAACGACCGTCCACTGTGAAAGTGTGCCATGCAGGACGAACTTCGATACGTCAAACCGAGCGCGGCACAAGGTCCCGCGCCTTGCGGCGCGGGACCTTGTGGGGACCGTCAGGACAACAGCCTATCGCCGCAACGCGTGTACGCTTGCCTTGCTTTCGCCGGGCACCGGCAACGCCATGTCGTCATCGAGAAGACGCGTGATGCGGGCAAAGCCGGTGAACGCTTTCCTTGCTTCCTCGGTCGACATCTGGCCCGACAAGGCGGCCGAGCAACAATTCAGCGCGCACTGATAAACCGGACCGCGCCGTCCCGTCGGCCATTTCCGCAAGAACATCATGGCTTCGGCAACATTATCGATTTCTTCCAAAGGGTGTCCCTGCCCGCGCGAAATCCGCACGGGCGAAAAGAAATGCAATTGATCCATCGCTTCCTCCCGGTCGACCGCAATGCGCTCGATCGAACCCCACCAAACGCGCCAATAGCCAGTTGGTTCCAGGCAAAAATGGAATTTTTTAGAAATCTGTCAGGCGAAGGCGATCACCCGTGCGGTGGTGAGTGTCGCCTACATCGTGGGGAAGTGGCAGGCGACTTTGCGACCGGGCCGGTATTCCCGTAACTGCGGCCGCTCCGAACGGCAGCGCTCCGCCGCGATCGGGCATCGGGGATGGAAACGGCAGCCGGTTGGAGGGTTCAGCGGGCTCGGTACGTCGCCGGTGAGGATGATGCGCTTGCGCGTCCCACCGAGCGTCGTCTCCACGAGGGGAACCGCCGAGATCAGCGCCTGGCTATAGGGATGGGCTGGTGCTGCAAACACTTCTTCCGCCGGCCCTTCTTCGACGATCGAGCCGAGATACATGACCGCGATGCGGGTTGAAACCTGACGTACCACAGACAGGTCGTGGGCGATGAAGATGTAAGTGAGGTTGAGCTTCTCCTGCAGATCGGCGAGCAGGTTGACGATTTGCGCCTGCACCGACACGTCGAGCGCAGAGACGGGTTCGTCCAGGACCACAAGGTCCGGATTCAATGCAATAGCCCGCGCGATGCCGACGCGCTGGCGTTGTCCGCCGGAAAATTCGTGCGGAAACCGCATGACGTGATCCGGCAGCAAGCCGACAAGGTCGAACAGTTCCGCCACGCGTTTGGTGATCTCGCTCGACGAGAGCCTGCCATGGATGCGCAGCGGCTCGGCCACCAGGTCGCCGACGCGCCGGCGCGGATTGAGCGATGCCGACGGATCCTGGAAAACCATTTGCAGGCGCCGCCGCAGCGGCCTGAGTTCAGACAGCGACTTCGAGGTGATGTCGTTGCCTTCGAACAGAAGCTCGCCGTCCGATATGTCGTAGAGCCTCACCAGACAGCGCGCCAGCGTGGACTTGCCGCATCCGGATTCGCCGACCAGCCCAACCGTCTCGCCGCGCCACACGGTCAGGGAAACATTGTCGACCGCATGGACGGTTCGCTTGCCCTCGGCAGAAAAGCGGCTGCCGATGGAAAAGCGCTTGCCCAGCGAACGCGTCTCGAGGATTGGGCGGTTCTTGTCGATCATCGGTCCGCTCATGCCTGTGCCACCCTGAAGCATGCCGCGGCATGGGTGCCGCTCCCGAGATCGGGCTTGCCGGCCTCGCAGGGTTCGTAGTGAACTGGACACCGCGGACCGAACGCACAGCCCTGCGGCAGTCGCAGCAATGATGGCGGCGAACCGGGAATGGCCGGCAGGCGCCGTGGTTTTTCGCCGGTCAGCGGCGGGATCGAACCCAGCAGCGCGCGCGTATAGGGGTGTCGCGGATCGGAAAACAGCTCCGCGCGACTGCCGCGCTCCACCACGCGGCCGGCATACATGACCATGACCCGGTCGGCGAGTTCGGAGACCACGCCCATGTCATGCGTGATGAAGACGACCGCCGACTTGTGCGTCGCGCGCAGCTTGCGCACCAGATCGAGAATGCCGGCCTGTACGGTGACGTCGAGCGCCGTGGTCGGTTCGTCGGCCACCAGAAGCGCCGGATTGCAGGACAAGGCCATTGCGATCACCGCCCGTTGACGCATGCCTCCGGACAGTTGGTGCGGGTAGCGCGACATCGCCTCGTGCGGGTTCGGAAAATTCACCTCGGCCAGCAGTTCCTCGACGCGCTCCATCGCCTTGGACTTGCTGATGTTGCGATGCGCGCGGATCTGTTCGGCAATCTGCCAGCCGATCGTGTAGACAGGCGTCAATGCGGTCATCGGATCCTGGAAGATCATCGCGATCTCGTTGCCGCGCAGCCGCCTGAGTTCGCGTGCGGGCAGTCCCACGAGTTCGCGGCCCTTGTAGCGGATCGACCCTTCGATGGTGGCGTTGGGATCGGTGATGAGACCCATGACGGCCAGCAGCGACACGGTCTTGCCGGAACCGGACTCGCCGACGACACCGAGGATCTCGCTCTCCTCGAGGTCGAAGGAAACGCCATCGATGGCCCGCACCAGGCCATCATTTGTGCGGAAGGAAACTCTGAGGTCGCGCACCGACAGTATCATGATGTCCTCAGGCGCGGATCGAGAAGGATGTAGACGAAATCGACGACCGCATTGGCGATAACCACGAACATGGACGCATACATCACCGTCGCCATGATCATCGGCAGATCGAGATTCTGCAGAGCGTCATAAGTGAGCTTGCCGATGCCGTGCAGCCCGAACACCACCTCTGTGAGCAAGGCCGAGCCTCCCACCAGCGCGCCGAAATCCAGGCCGAACAGAGTGACGAAGGCGATGAGCGACGTGCGCAAGGCATGGCGCAGCAGGATGCGGGTTTCCGACAGCCCCTTGGCCCGGGCCGTGCGGATATAGTCTTCCTGCAGCGATTCGATGATTGCCGCGCGCAGCACGCGCCCGTAAATGCCGATATAGAGAATGGACAGTGTGATCCAGGGAATGACCAGGGTCAGAAACCAGCCCTTCGGATCGTCGGAGAAATTCTTGTAGCCGAGCGGTGGCACCCAGGAGAACGCCCAGCTGTCGTGGTAGCGGCTCTGGGTGATCAGGTTCATCACTTCGCCCAGCCAGTACACCGGCATCGAAATACCGAGCAGCCCCAGCGCCATCAGCAGCTTGTCCAGCCAGCTGCCGCGCGTCGCGGCGGCGGCGATGCCGATGATGATGGAGACGACCACCCACAGGATCGCCGCTCCGAACACCAGCGAGAGTGTAACCGGGATCGAATCCATGACCGCCGGCACCACCTTCCAGCCACGATTGACGAAGGAGGTCAGATCGCCGGTGACGAAGATCTTCTCCATCATCGTCACATATTGCACGTAGAGCGGCCGGTCGAAGCCGAAGCTGTGGCGTACCGCCTCCAGCACTTCGGGCGATGCATTGCGGCCGGCGATGCGCGCCGCCGGGTCGGCGCCCGGCGTTGCGAAGAAAATCAGGAAGACGATGACCGAGATGCCGAACATCACGAACAGCATCTGGCCGAACCGGCGCAGGATTGCGTAGATCATCAGTCGCGCCCCAGCCGAACCTTGGAGCGCGGGTCGAGCGCGTCGCGCAGGCCGTCGCCAAAGACATTGAGCGCCATGACGGAAACCGCGATCGCCAGCCCCGGCACCAGCGCCACCAATGGCCTGGTGTAAAGCAGCGCCTGTCCGTCCTGGATGATGGTGCCCCAGCTCGCGGCCGGCGGCTGCACGCCGATCGAAAGGAAGGAAAGGGCTGATTCCGTAAGCATGTTCAGCGCCATCATCAGCGGCACGAAGACGATGAGCGTGGTGGTGACGTTGGGCAGGATGTCGCGCCACAGGATGCGCCATCCCGGCACGCCCAGATTGATCGCGGCCAGCACGAACTCGCTTTTACGCAGTGCCAGAACCTGCCCGCGGATTGGGCGGGCCACATAGGGCACGTAGACGATGCCGATGATGATGACAGGCAGCCACAGACTGCCGGACTCGATCTGGATCGGACCGATCGTGATGCCATGCGCGATGGTGACGATGGAGAGCGAAATCGCCAGCAGATAGATCGGGAACGCCCACAGTATGTCGAGGAAGCGCGACAGCACCGTGTCGGTGACGCCGCCGAAATAGCCGGCGATCAATCCCGCCGCCGTGCCCAGGATCAGGGTGAAGATAGTGGCTGCTCCGGAGATCAACAACGAGCTCAGCCCGCCATAGAGCATCCTGGCCATGACATCGCGGCCCTGGCTGTCGGCGCCGAGGAAATAATTGCCCAGCCGCCAGGTCGGGCCGAGCGGTGTGTAGCCAAGCCCCAGCCCTTCCGTCGATTGTTCCATCACCGGAACGTCGGCACCGTCGATCTGGATGACGGCGTCGAGCGTCGAGGCGAAGGGATCCACGCCTGCCCATTTCGCATAAAGAGGCGCACTGAGGCAGGCAAGGACGATGAGGAGGAACACGGCCAGGGACGCCATGGCAGCCCCGTCCGTTGCCAGCTTCGCAAACGCGACGGCCCAGGGCCCTCGTGTCTTGCGCGGCATGGTGACAGCTTGGTTCGACACGCGCGTGCCTCTCCGCGGTTCGTTACTGCACCCAGGCCATTACTGTACCCAGGATTGGGTGATCATCCAGTTGAACTGCCGGTTGAACTTGAAATTGCCGAGACGTTTGCTGACAAAGTCGAGCCGCTTCGGCGTGAAGAGGCCGACGGCAGGTGCCTTGTCGGTGACCTGCCTGTCGATTTCAGCCCACATTTTGTCGGCGGCTTTCTGATCGGTGACGCCGAGGTCCAATGCCTTTTGCATCTTGGCGTCGATTTCCTTGTCGCAGAAGCCGGCGATGTTGATCGAGGCGTCCGAACCTTCACGGAAGGAGGCGCAGCTGAACAGGATGTTCAGGAAGTCCGAGGCCGCAGGATAGTCCTTGTACCACTGGGTGACGGACATCTGCACCTTGTTGTTGGTGTTCTGGATGTAGGTGAACTGGATGTTCGACGAGATCGGCTTGACGTCGGCGACATAGCCGATGCTGGTCAGCACGCTCTGCAGATAGACGCCGATGGACCGCGAAATGGCGGTGTCCTCGACGATGATCGTCACCTTCTGGCCCTTGGTGCCGGAGTCCTCGACGAGCTGCTTTGCCTTGTCGAGATCAGGAGCCGACCATTTGGCGCCCGGATTCTTGGTGAAGGGGCAATAGTCTTCATGGCCGGGGAAGTCCGGAGGCAGGACCTGGCAGACCGGCGAAGCCAGCACCTTGCCGCCGAACAGCTTGACCAGCGTGTTGCGATCGATCGCATAGGCAACGGCCTGGCGGGCTTTTTCATTGTCGAAGGGTGCGAGACGGTTGTTCAGCGGCGCGTACCACCACGCCGAAAGCGGTGAGATGTGCAGCTGGTCCATGGATTTGCTGCCCAGTTCGCCCAGGCGATCGCTGGGCAGAGCGTCGAACATCCAGTCCGCTTCGCCGTTCTGGATCGCGGTGACGGCTGCCTCTTCGGACAAGCCGAAATCATACTGGACGACATCCGGATAGCCGTCCGGCTGGGCTTCTTCGCTCCACTGCTTGAAATTGGGGTTGCGGGAAACCGTCATGCCCTTGTTGGGGTCGAAGGCCGAGATCGTGTACGCGCCGGTGCTGGGAATGGGCTTGGAACCCATGTCTTCTGCGGGCGTGTCCGCCGGCAGGACCACGGCATGCGGCAAGGCCAGCTTGTAGAGCAGTTCGGCATCCGGCTTGGTGATGTTGATGGTGATGGTGCCGGCCGCTTCGTCGCCGACAACGCCGCCTTCCAGCGTGCAGCTCTTGGTGTCGGCCAGGCATTTGTCGGCGCCGACGATGCCAGCATAGAACGTGCCGGAGGTGGGTCCGGAAACCTTGAAGATGCGCTGGAAGGAAGCGACGACGTCCTTCACGCCAAGATCCTGGCCGCTGGAGAACTTGATGCCCTTGCGCAGCTTGAAGGTGAAGGTCTTACCGTCATTGCTGACCTGCGGCAGGGCCTCGGCCAGATCGGGAACGATGGTGAAGCCGTCCATGCCCTCGGCCTTGCGGAAGGCCACCAGGCCGTCATAGATCGGCTGGTACATCTGCCAGCCCTGGTCCGTGTAATTGATGTGCGGATCGAGCGTTCCGGCCGCGGAGCGGGCCAGCAGGCGGATGGTGCCGCCCCGGTGCTCCTTGAGATATTCGGCCTGTGCCGGGGCCAGCCATGTACCGGCCAGCAATGCCGCGGCTGTTGCCGCCAGAAGCAGTTTCTTCATGTCTTGATTCCCCTTTTTTCAGTTATCGTTGTGGTCCAGGAAGTCTCCCACCACCCGCATGCACGCATCTTGCTCTTCGACATGCGGCATGTGGCTGGAATGCTCGAATATCTCCCAGCGAGACCCCTTGATGCCGTCCTTGTAGGGCTGCACGGTCGCGGGCGTGGCCTCGTCGTGACGTCCGGAGATGATCAATGTGGGAACATCGATGGCCGGCAGGCGCTCGACGATGCTCCAGTTCTTCAGCGTTCCGATGACATGGAACTCGTTCGGCCCATTCATCAGATTATAGACGGTCGGATTGCGCACGACCTGGGCGAAACTTTCCGTGACTTCGGGCGGGAAAGGCACGACCCGGCAGACATGCCGCTCGTAGAACACCATCGTCGCCGCCTGGTACGCCGCATCGTCCGTCGTGCCGGCCTGCTCGTGCCAGGTCAGAGTCTCCTGCACATCGGCGGGCAGATCCGCACGCAACCGGTTGGCCTCTTCGACCCACAGCTTCATGGACGCCGGTGAGTTGGCAATGGTCAGCGATTTCAGACCCTTCGGCCGCGTCACGGCATATTCGGCGCCCAGCATGCCGCCCCAGCTCTGGCCGAGCACGTGGAAGCCCGCCCGAATGCCGAGGTGGTCGATCAGGTTTTCAAGCTCGTCGATGAACAGCCCAGGTGTCCAGAAATCGGCGCCTTTCTCAGGCAGCAAGGTGGAATTGCCGCAGCCCAACTGGTCATAATGAATGACGGCGCGATCCCTTCGCGCAAGAAGCTTGTAGGCATCGACATAATTGTGGGCGACGCCCGGGCCGCCATGCAGGATCACCACCGGCGCCTTTTCGCCACCGAGTTCGCCACTGACCCGATACCAGGTCTCGTAGGCACCGAAAGCGCCCCGTCCTTCCATGCCGATGATCTCAGATGACATCCCAGTTCCCAGTGCGGTTGAAGGCATCTTGTATTTGTCCGTGACGACGGGGGCCTAACTCATGTTGCGGGTGACCTGCACCCACTCTTCCAGCATCTGCACGCCAAATGCCGTGGCACCTTGCCTGCCGAGAGGCCGATCGGTGTCGGTCAGTTCCTTGCTGGCGATGTCGAGATGCACCCAGGGGCGGTCTTCAGTGAAGTGACGCAGGAAGGCCGCCGCATAGGGAGCGTCGCCGTCTTCCATGTCCTTGGCATGATGCCGCAGGTCCGCGAACGGCGATTGCAGACCCTCATCATAGGCCCGGTCGAGCGGCAGCCGCCAGAACCGTTCGCCGACCGCTTCTCCGGCCGCGATCATCTGTGACGCGATGGCATCGTCGGTGCTGAACAGGCCGGCGAATATCGACCCCAGGCCACGCGTCACCGAATAGGTCAGCGTCGCCAGATCGACGATCACCGAAGGGTTGAAGCGCGTGGCTGCATAGTGGAGGCAGTCGGCCAGAAGCAGGCGTCCTTCCGCATCCGTGTCGAACACTTCCACGGTCTGTCCGGACGCCGTCGTGATGATGTCGCGCGGTTTGAGCGCGGTGCCGGATGGCATGTTCTCGGCGATGCCGAGAACACCGACAACATGTACCGGGCTGCCTTGCCGGGCGAGCGCGATCAGCAGGCCGACCACAGCGGCCGCTCCGCCCATGTCGGCTTTCATGTCGAACATTTGCGCTCCGCCCTTGATGCAGAGGCCTCCCGAATCGAAGCAGACGCCCTTGCCGACGAAAGCGAGTGGTTGAGCGGGCGCACCCTTGCCCCGGTAACGCAGGACAGCGACCCGGGGCGGGCGCGCCGAGCCCGATCCAACAGCAAGAAGCGCGTTCATGCCGAGCTCCTTCAGTTGCGCGGCATCGAGCATTTCGATGTCGATGCCGGCTTCACGCAGCGGCTCCAGATGATCGTGGAAATTGTCGGGATGGAGATGGTTCGGCGGCAGGTTGACCAGGGTGCGTGCATATTCCACGCCGTCGGCGATGGCATTGATCCGCGCCAGCGCCGCGGTCAGATCCGGGCCGCCGGCCCCGACCAGTTTCACCCGCAAGGTTCGATCCGCTCCTGCTCCTTGCCGCCGGTTGCGCATGTCGAAACGATAGCGGCGTAGCCGCATGCCGAGCGCGACACGCGCCAGGATTTCGGCTCCGGGCAGGTCAACGCCGGCGATGGGGTCCAGGACCAGCGTGGCCGCGCATTCTCCCTTGCCCTCCAGATGCGCGGCAAGCAGACCGCCGGCGCGTGCCAACGACAGGGCGGTTACCGTTTCAGCTTTGCCCAAGGCCAGGACGACCACGCGCTTGGTCGATACGGCCTGAGGAGCAATAAGATCGATGCAGGTGCCGGATTCGGCCAAGGCGGCCGGGTCGGAGCAGGCGCGAGAGAGAATCCCGCTCATCTCGGCATCCAGGGCGACTGCCCGCGGGCCAAAGCCCGTGTGGGCAGTTTGCAAAATCACGACGACAGAGGCTTCGGCGGAAATCTCGTCCGCGGTCTCGAAAACCGGCGCTGGCGATTGAGGCATAGGCTGGCGCTCTCTCCAATTGCGGCAACACCAGCCGGTAGCGAGCAACGCTTCGCTCGCCCCGGTGGAGACTGGTCAAGCCGGTCTCCGCCGTTCGTGGTATAATGCCGGTCCCCAAACAGTCGCTTTCTTGAGACGACTTAATTGCTCTTGTCTTCTGGGTATCCCCTAACGGGGCAGGCGATCAAACGCGAATTCTGCCCATGTCGATTGACAAAAACTCAACTGACAATTCATGATCGGCCAATGGCCCTTCCCTCACTCAATGGCATGCGCGCTTTCGAGGCCGCCGCTCGCCTCGGCAGCGTAAAGGACGCGGCGGAAGAACTGCATCTGACACCCTCGGCTGTCAGCCGCCACATCCGCGCGCTTGAACGAAATCTTGGCCAGGACCTGTTCGAACGCGGTTTTCGCCAGATAACCCCAACCATCAGGGGCTCCTACTATGCGCGCAGCCTCTCGGAGGCGTTCGAAGCCATCTGGCGCGCCACCGATGACGTCAGCCTCTCCGAGGGGTCGCGCCACGGCAAGATCCAACGTGTCCGGGTCTTGTGCGTGCCCACTGTTCTGAACCTTTGGCTGGCGGACCGGTTGCCGAACTTTCGCCGGTTGCATCCGTCGGTGGATCTGGAGATCTCCACTTCAGGCAAGCGCGCCAACTTCGATTTGGCCATTGTCGACGAGTTCGTCTACAAGGCCGGCCCGGCTTTGACGCTGCTGATCCCGCTGCTTTTGACGCCGGTCTGTGCGCCTTCGCTTTTGGAGGGGCCTGTGCCGCTGCGATCGCCGGCCGATCTGGTCAATCATCATCTGATCCATGAATGCGAAACCATGAGATGGAAGCGTTGGCTGGAGCAGGAAGGCGTTCTGGAAACGACGCCAAAATCCAGCACAACACTGGATGATTGCACCTTGATCATGCGCGAAGCGATCAATGGCGCGGGAATAGCGCTCGCGGACACGATGATGGCGCAAGATTTTCTGCAGCAAGGCAAACTGGTCGCCCCGTTCCGTGCCCGCCACACCTATCCGGCCGGCATTTACCTGCATCAGCGTCGCAGCATCGGCAACAAACCAGGCACCGGCCTGTTTCAGGATTGGCTGCTCGCCGAAGTCGCGGACCACAAGCAGGTGATGGCCATCGCTTAGATGGCCCCCTACCGAAGGTGTCGGCAGCCACCGCTTCAGATTGAAATCCTGGTGTCGAACTTCGAATCATCCGTGCCGGGTTCAGCGATGACCCACCATCGCCTTGCATCGATAATCGCAGTTCTCATTGAATATCTTTAAGGCCAAAGCCGGCAAATAGGTTGCTTGTCGGTTCCCCTGCGGCAGGCTTAACCTGCACGCGGCCAACGCGTGAGGGCGCGTGCTGCAAAAGGGGAACATTGCCATGACGATACAGGGTGCTTCACCTGATCTGTACAACGAGGATCTGGCTCCGGCCAAAGTGCGAAACTGGGGACCATTCTCGATCTTCAACGTCTGGACATCGGACGTCCACAGCCTTTGGGGCTACTATCTTGCCGCCAGTCTGTTCCTGTTTTGCGGCGGCTTCGTCAATTTCATCATCGCCATAGGCATCGGATCGCTGATCATCTATGTGCTGATGAACATGGTCGGCTATGCCGGCGTGAAGACGGGCGTGCCCTACCCCGTGCTTGCCCGCGCCTCTTTCGGCATCTGGGGCGCCAACATACCGGCACTGGTGCGCGCCATCGTCGCCTGCTTCTGGTACGGCGCGCAGACGGCCGCCGCCTCGGGCGCGATCGTGGCGCTGCTGATCCGCACGCAGTGGTTCGCCGATTTCAACGCCAGCACGCATTTCCTCGGCCATACCGGCCTGGAGGTGATCTGCTTCGTGGTCATCTGGGGGCTGCAACTGCTGATCATCCAGAACGGCATGGAAACGGTGCGCCGCTTCCAGGACTGGGCCGGCCCCGCAGTGTGGGTGATGATGCTGATCCTGGCGATCTATCTCTGCGTCAAATCCGGGAGATTTGCCTTCACCAGCGACATCCCGATGGACGTGTTGCTGGACAAGACGAAGGACGCGGGCGTGCCCGGCACGCCCGGCTCGTGGACTTCGCTGTTTGCGGTGGCAGCAATCTGGGTCACCTATTTCTCGGCGCTCTATCTCAACTTCTGCGATTTCGCCCGTTACGCGCCGGACAAGGCATCGCTGCGCAAGGGCAACATCTGGGGCCTGCCGATCAACCTCATCCTGTTCTCGCTGGTCGCCGGCGTCACCACCATTGCCGCCTTTGACGTCTATGGCGAGGTGCTGCTGCATCCCGACCAGATCTCGGCGAAATTCGACAGCTGGTTCCTGGCGGCGCTCGCAGCCCTGACCTTTGCGGTTGCGACCCTGGGCATCAACGTGGTCGCCAATTTCGTCTCGCCGGCCTTCGACTTCTCCAACGTCTTCCCCAGGCAGATCGACTTCAAGAAGGGCGGCTATATCGCGGCCGTCATTGCCCTGCTGCTCTATCCCTTCGCGCCATGGGAAGGCAGTGCCGCTTCCTTCGTCAACATCATCGGCGCGACGATGGGGCCGATCTTCGGGGTGATGATGGTCGACTACTACCTGATCCGGAAGGGTGAGATCGACGTTGAGGCGCTTTACCGCGAAGACGGCGAGTTCCGTTTCCAGGGCGGCTGGCACGTCAATGCATTCATCGCCGCCGGCATCGGCGCCATCTTCTCGTCGATCCTGCCCAACTTCACCAACTGGCTGCCGTCCTGGTGGGGCGTCTATGGCTGGTTCTTCGGCGTGGCGATCGCCGGCATCATCTACTACGTGCTACGCACCGCCGCTTTAGGCGCCGGCGCCAGGACCGCGAAAGCCTGACGGGCGTCATTCGGGGCGGCGCAAAGCCGCCCCGAACTACCCGAGCATCTCGGCCAATCTGCGCACTGTGTTCCAGTTGCGCGACGTGCCCGTGCCCATGCGCTTGTGATTCATTGCCGCGAGCAGCCGCGAGCTTGTCCTCTCGCGTGAAAATACGACCCAGATGTCGCCGCCGACCGAAGTCACTTTTTCATCCTCGCCGGCATAGGCTTGGAGCCCCTTCACGGCCTCCACGGGCGCAGGCTTGCGCATCACCCGTACGGCCACCTGATCGCCTGCTTTAGCCGAATCGGCCGGAACGGATTGCCGGCGGCAAGCTTCAGCCAGTCCTGGGCACCGCGCACGAGGATATCGACATGGCGGCCGAAGGTTTTTTCAAAGGCTGCCTCCAACCACCGTTCGAGGTCGGCGATATCAGTTGCCGGTGCCTCGAAGACCAGATTGCCCGTCGACACCAGCGTGCGCGGGTTGTTCAGCCCGAGCTCTTCGGCCATAGCCTTGAGGTCGGCCATGACGACCCGGCGGCCCTCGCCCAGGATGATGCTGTAAAGCAGCGCGACATAGGTCTGCATTGCCGCCCGACCTGATCGCTACACCAACCGGCTCTGCTCCACCGCCGCCTCGATGAAACTGGCGAACAGCGGATGCGGGTCGAGCGGCCGGCTTTTCAGTTCCGGATGATATTGCACGCCGATGAACCAGGGGTGGTCTGGATACTCGACCGTCTCCGGCAGCACGCCGTCGGGCGACATGCCGGCAAACACCAGGCCGCAATCTTCGAGCCGCTCCTTGTAGTCGACATTGACCTCGTAGCGGTGGCGATGGCGCTCGAAAATCTGTGTGTCGCCGTAAATCTCGGCGATCTTGGAGCCCTTGGCGAGTTCGGCTTGATAGGCGCCGAGCCGCATCGTGCCGCCGAGATCGCCGGTTTCGCGGCGCTTCTCCAGCATGTTGCCTTTCAGCCATTCGGTCATCAGGCCGACGACCGGTTCCTCGGTCGGACCAAACTCGGTCGAAGACGCATGCTCGACGCCGGCCAGCGACCGCGCGGCCTCGATGCAAGCCATCTGCATGCCGAAGCAGATGCCGAAATACGGCACCTTGCGCTCGCGCGCGAACTTCGCCGCCAGGATCTTGCCTTCGGCACCGCGCTCGCCAAAGCCGCCGGGAACCAGGATGCCATGCACCTTTTCCAGCCATGGCGTCGGATCCTCCTTTTCGAAGATCTCCGATTCGATCCAGTCGAGCTTGACCTTGACGTGGTTGGCCAGGCCGCCATGCGAGAGCGCCTCGATCAGCGATTTGTAGGCATCCTTGAGGCCGGTATATTTGCCGACCACGGCGATGGTGACCTCGCCTTCCGGATTGTGGATGCGGTTGGACACCGCCTGCCAGGGCTCCATACGCGGCTTCGGCGCCGGATCGATGCCGAAGGCGGCCAGCACTTCCGAATCGAGCCCTTCCTTGTGGTATGCCATCGGCACGTCGTAGATATGCGGCACGTCGAGCGCCTGGATCACAGCGCTCTCGCGGACGTTGCAGAACAGCGACAATTTTCTGCGTTCTTCCTTGGGGATGGCGCGGTCGGCGCGGACCAGCAGGATGTCGGGCGCGATGCCGATGCCGCGCAGCTCCTTGACCGAATGCTGAGTCGGCTTGGTCTTCAGCTCGCCCGCTGTCGGGATGTAGGGCATCAGCGTCAGATGCACGTAAACGGCGTTGTTGCGCGGCAGGTCGTTGCCGAGCTGGCGTATCGCTTCCAGGAACGGCATCGCCTCGATGTCGCCGACCGTGCCGCCGATCTCGCAAAGCACGAAATCATAGTCGTCATTGCCGTTGAGGACGAAATTCTTGATCTCGTCGGTGACGTGCGGAATGACCTGCACGGTTGCGCCGAGATAATCGCCGCGCCGCTCACGCTCGATGATGTTCTTGTAGATGCGGCCGGTGGTGATGTTGTCCTGCTGATTGGCGGAGCGGCCGGTGAAGCGCTCGTAATGGCCAAGATCGAGATCGGTTTCCGCGCCATCATCAGTGACGAAAACCTCGCCATGCTGGTACGGCGACATCGTGCCCGGATCGACATTGAGGTAGGGGTCGAGTTTTTTGATGCGTGCGCGATAGCCTCGCGCCTGCAGGAGAGCCCCAAGGGCCGCTGCGGCTATGCCTTTTCCAAGTGAGGAAACCACGCCGCCTGTGATGAATACATATCGCGCCATGGGAGTCATCGCTTAACGCGGCCGGATTGATTCCGCCAGAGAAAAAACCACCGCGAAGGTTTTTTCCCAAGAAGGCGCTCGGATCGTGAACAGGGCAAAACAAAAGGGCCGGCTGAGCCGGCCCTTTCGGCAGGATGACGAAAACGTCAGATGATAACGACCTTGGTGCCAACCCTGACGCGGCTGTAGAGGTCCATGACGTGCTCGTTGATCATGCGGAAGCAGCCATTCGAGGCGCTGGTTCCGATCGACTGCGGCGCGATGGTGCCGTGGATGCGCAGATGCGTGTCCTTCTTGCCGTCATAGAGGTAGATGGCGCGGGCGCCGAGCGGGTTCTGGCCACCGCCGGGCATGCCGTCCTTGTACTGGCCGTAATGCTTCGGCTCACGCTTCTGCATGTCCAGCGTCGGGATCCAGCGCGGCCATTCCTGCTTGTCGCCGACCGCAACCGTACCCTTGTACTGCAGACCCTCGCGGCCGACCGCAATGGCGTAGCGGCGGGCGGTGGAGGACGATTCGACGAGGTAGAGGCGCCGCGCGCTGGTGTCGATGACGATGGTGCCCGCATCGTAACCGCTGAATTCCACGTCCTGCGGCACGAATTCCGGCTTCACCTTGAACTGCTTCTTGGCTTCCCTCTTGGCGAGCACCTGGTCGAGAGCCCGTGTCTCAGGGAGATAGCTTATCGAAGACCCGGACGAGGTCCCGCCGAAGAGACCGGCGAACAGACCACCGTTGCTCGGCTGCTTCTGGCCGATGACCTCGCTGCGCAGCTCGCCATTGTTGCCGGTCAAGGCGACGTTCATCGCCTCTGCCGGAAGCGGCTCTGCCGATTGGATCGGCGCGATCGGTTCGATAGGCTCGATGATCTTGGCAACCTGCTTCTTGGCCGGCTTGGCATCGGCCACCTCGGTTGCCGGCGCGCTCTTGCCCTTCTTGGCAAGGAACGCCTGCCGTTCAGCGTCGGCCTTGGCCTTGGCCGCCTCGCGCATCGCCAGTTTCCTGGCTTCGAGCGCCTTGGCTTTGGCGGCCTCCTTGTCGGCAACGATCTTGGCCTCGATCTTCTTGATCTGGGCGAGGTCGTCGGGCGTCGGGTTTTTCTTCTTCTTGAGAAGCTTCAATTGCGACGCGTCACTTTTGACGGCGACGTTGATGGCGGAGGTTGTTTCAACCGAAGGCTGTGCGGCCATATTGGCTGGAACGCCAGCGAAAGCGGGGGAACTGATGCCGATTGCGGCACAAAGTCCCAGGAAAATGAAGCTGCGAAGCTGCATGGCGAAGATCCGATCGTTCTATGCTTGTTGCCCACGGCGTCGCCCAGCGCCCCCCAAGGGCGCCGGAAGTGCCGCGCGCAATCTATAGTCGAATAAGCGCGGGGGCCTCAAGCGTGAGGTCGTACCTCACCCAGTCGAATCTTTGTGATCTCGCTGCATTTGCCGCGACTGTGTTCAAACGAGCACAGATCGCGGCTTCAGCCGCCGAAGACTACTGGTTTGGAACCTGCGGGGCCGCCGGCGCGGCGGGAGCGGCGCCATTGGTTGCCGGCGGCGTCGACCCGGCGGCAGGCGCCGTGGCCGGCGCGGTCGCCGGAGCCGCGGCATCGTTGCCTGACGGCGGCGTCGGCGTGGTGGTGCCTGCGGGCGCCGGGGTGGTCGTGCCGGGCAATTGGTTGAGCACGCCTTTGCCTGCACCGTCCGATGTCGCCGGCACGCGGTCGAGGATATCGATCGGCTTCTCGCCGTAGCGGGCGACGATCGACAGGGTCAAGGACGTGGCGAAGAAGGCGGCCGCCAGGATCGCCGTCGCACGCGTCAGCGCATTGGCAGCGCCACGCGCGGTCATGAAGCCGGAGCCGCCACCGATGCCGAGGCCGCCGCCTTCGGAGCGCTGCAGCAGCACCACGCCGACAAGGGCGAGCACAACCATGAGATGGATGACGATCAGTACGGTTTCCATAGTTTATCCTGGCAAGGCCTTGCCCGGCCGCGGACACGACCGGTGAATTGGAGGCGGCTCAATACAATGCTTTGACGGCATTTCCAAGCCCGTGGCCGGAATATGGGAAGCAACCCGTCCTTTGCAACGATTTCGTGCACCGGAAGCCCTGTCCGGCGCAGCGAATGTCTTCAGGCAATATTGCGATAGGCCTCGGCGATGCCGAGAAAATCCGCCGCTTTCAGGCTGGCGCCGCCGACCAGCGCGCCGTCGACATTCCTGACGCCGAGCAATTCGACCGCGTTGGAGGGCTTGACCGAGCCGCCGTAGAGAATGCGCATCTTCGCCGCGACGCCGCCGAGCTTTTCCGACAGCTTTTCGCGGATATGTGCATGTGCTGCCGCCACATCGCCGGCTGTCGGCGTCAGGCCGGTGCCGATCGCCCATACCGGCTCATAGGCAATGATGGTGTTGGACGGGGTGGCGCTTGGCGGGACCGAACCATCGACCTGCCGTGACAGCACATCCAGCGTCGCGCCCGCTTCACGCTGTTCATGCGTTTCGCCGACGCAAATGATGGCAACAAGCCCGGCACGCCATGCGGCGGATGCCTTGGCCTGGACAGTGGCGTCATCCTCGCCGCGTTGCTCGCGGCATTCGGAATGGCCGACGATGACATGGCTCGCACCGGCATCCCTGAGCATTTCCGCCGAGATGCAGCCGGTGTAGGCGCCGCTCTCCTTGGTATGGCAATCCTCACCGCCGGCATGCACCGGCGTGCGTGACAGGATCTCCGCGGCGTGGGCAAGCAGGGTCGCGGGAACGCAAACCAACGCTTCGGTCTCCGCGTCAAGTCCGCTCATGAAGCCGTTGCCGATCATCCGGAGCTCGTTGAGCGAGGCACTGGTGCCGTTCATTTTCCAGTTGCCGGCGACGAGCGGGCGAATTCCTGGCGTCATGGGTTTGCTTCTCCGGATGATATCGGGGCTCTGGCCCTCACTACCAAAATCAGGCCACAAAGCAATCGACAGTGGGCCGGAAGGGCGCTATTGCGCTTGTTTCAGACTCGGCGCATGCGAAAATGCGCATAAATCGGAAGTAAAAATGCTTGGTATATTGAGAAGCGCGGCAGGCACCTGGGTCGCGAAGGGGCTGTTGGTGCTGCTGGTGCTCAGCTTTTTGGTCTGGGGCGTTTCCGGACGGCTGATGGGTGGTTTGGCCGGCCATGATTCGGTCATTACCGCCGGCGGCACCAAAGTGTCGATCAACGAATACCGTCTCGCCTATGATCGCCAGCTCGCTGTCATGTCGCAGCAGTTCGGCCAGCGTCTCAGCCACGAACAGGCAAAGGCACTCGGTGTCGACAACCAGGTGCTGGCGCAGCTCGTCTCAGGCGCCGTTCTCGACGAACAGGCCCGCAAGCTGGGCCTCGGACTTTCCAAGGACCGGCTGGCCGAGTTGACGCGCGAAGACCCGGCATTCAAGGGCCCGGGCGGCCAGTTCGACCGCAGAACATTCGAATACATGCTGCAGCAGATTGGCATGCGGCCCGAGGACTATCTGAAGAACCGTGCCCAGGTGGCGGTGCGCCAGCAGATCGTCGAGGCTGTCTCGGATGGCCTCAAGGCTCCGGACACTTTCTTCAAGGCTGTTGCACTCTATCGCGGCGAAGACCGCACCATCGACTATTTGACGCTGCCCAAGGCACTGGTCGAGCCGATCGCGGCACCGTCCGATAGCGTGCTCTTGGCCTATTTCGAAGCCAACAAGAAGACATATGCGGCACCCGAATACCGCAAATTCTCCTATGTCCGCCTCGAACCCGTCGACATCATGGATACGACCGCCGTCACCGACAGCCAGGTCAGCGACGACTACAACAAGAACAAGGCGCGTTACACCACGCCGGAACTGCGCACCGTCGAGCAGCTTGTATTCAAGACGCCGGATGCGGCCAAGGCCGCACTCGATTCGCTCAAGGCCGGCGCCACTTTCGACAAGCTGGTCACGGCGGAAGGCAAGACCCCGGCCGACACGCTGCTCGGCACGCTTGCCAAGGACAAGATCGCCGACAAGGCGGTCGCCGACGCGGCCTTTTCGCTCAATGCCAATGAAGTCAGCCAGGTCGTGCAAGGCGCCTTCGGTCCGGTGCTGCTGCGCGTCACCGAGATCAAGCCCGAGGTGGTGAAGCCACTGGCCGAGGTGTCCGATCAGATCCGCAAGGATCTGGCGCTGGGCGAGGCAAGCCGCATCCTTCTGGACGTGCGTGACAATTACGATGACACCCGCGCCGCCGGCAGTTCGCTGGCAGAGGCCGCGGCCAAGCTGAAGCTGAAGGTCGTCACCATCGACGCCATCGATCGCAGTGGGCTGCGGCCAGATGCAAGCATCGTCAAGGACCTGCCGCAATCGCCGGAGCTGATCAAAGCGGTCTTCGACGCCGAACCCAACACGGAAAACGATGCCTTGACCACAGCCGACAACGGCTTCGTCTTCTATGAGGTGGCGTCCATCACGCCGGCTCGCGACCGCACGCTGGATGAGGTTCGTCAGAAAGCCGTCACCGACTGGACCGCGGCGGAAATAAGCAAGCGGCTGGCCGCCAAGGCTGACGAGCTGGAAAAGCGGCTCAAGGCCGGCGCAACGCTCGATGTCATCGCCAGCGAACTGAAGCTCGAAAAGCAGACCAAGCGCGGTGTCAAGCGCGAGGCCGACGATGTCGATTTCGGCAAGGAAGGCGCCGCAGCAATGTTCGGCGTTGGCGAAGGCGGTACCGGCCTGATCCCCTCGCCCACCGGGGACGGGCAGATCCTGTACAAGGTCGCCGAAGTGTTCGAGCCCGCCGGAGCCGATGCCAGCTCGGTGCCGGATGACGCACAGAAATCCTTCACCTCCGGCATGTCGGATGATCTGCTCGATCAGTTGGTGGCGCAGTTGCAGACGCAGTACGACGTTCGCATCGATCAGGCCGCCGTCGCCCAAGCCTCGACAAGATGAGCGCGCTGAAAACCCATATCGCCAAGATCGCGACCGGTAGCGCGCTTTCCTTTGAGGAAGCGCGCGAGGCCTTCGACATCATCATGTCGGGTGACGCGACCCCCGGCCAGATCGGCGGTTTCCTGATGGCGCTGCGCGTGCGCGGCGAGACGGTGAGCGAGATTTCCGGCGCCGTCGCAACCATGCGGGCCAAGATGCTGCACGTCGACGCGCCCACCGATGCCGTCGACATCGTCGGCACCGGCGGCGACAATTCTCACAGCGTCAACATTTCGACGGCATCGGCCTTCGTCGTTGCCGGCAGCGGCGTGCCGGTTGCCAAACACGGCAATCGCGGCCTGTCGTCGCTGACGGGGGCAGCCGACGTGCTGGTTGCGCTCGGCGTCAAGATTGACATCTCGCCCGAATTCATCGGCCGCTGCATTCACGAGGCAGGCGTTGGCTTCATGTTCGCGCCCGCGCATCATCCTGCGATGAAGCATGTCGGCCCGACCCGCGTCGAACTCGGCACCCGCACCATATTCAACCTGCTCGGGCCGCTCTCCAACCCGGCCGGCGTCAAGCGGCAGTTGGTCGGTGTGTTCCTGCCGGAATGGATCCTGCCGGTTGCCGAGACACTGAAGGCGCTGGGTGCCGAGCATGTCTGGGTCGCCCATGGCGACGGCTATGACGAGATCACCACCACCGGCGAGACGCAGGTCGCCGAACTGATCGGCGGCGAAATCCGCAGCTTCACGCTGACCCCTGAAGCGGTTGGGCTGGCGCGCCATAGCAAGGATGAGTTGCGCGGCGGCGATGCGGACTACAACGCCAAGGCCTTGCGCGATATGCTGGGCGGCGGCGCCGGCGCCTATCGCGACACCGTGCTGATGAACGCCGGTGCCGGACTGGTTGTGGCCGGCAAGGCGACGACGCTTGGCGACGGCATCGCGGCGGCGGCGCAAGCCATCGATAGCGGCCGTGCCCTGCAAGTGCTCGACAGGCTGGTCGAAATTTCGAACGGATAACGGATAGAGCGTGTCTGACATTCTTCGCAAGATCGAGGCCTACAAGCGCGACGAGATCGCGGCGGCAAAGGCACGCGTGCCGTTGGCCGAAATCAAGGCCCGGGCAAAAGATGCCGACGCACCGCGCGGTTTTCTTGCCGCACTGGAAGCGAAGCGCAAATCCGGCGCCTTCGCGCTGATCGCCGAGATCAAGAAGGCGAGCCCCTCCAAGGGTCTGATCCGTGCCGATTTCGATCCACCGGCGCTGGCGCAGGCCTATGCCAAGGGTGGTGCTGCCTGTCTTTCGGTGCTGACCGATGCACCCTCCTTCCAGGGTGCGCCTGAATTTCTCACCCGGGCGCGAGCCGCCGTCGCGCTGCCGGCGCTGCGCAAGGATTTCCTGTTCGATCCGTATCAGGTCTACGAAGCCCGCGCCTGGGGCGCGGATGCCATCCTGATCATCATGGCCAGCGTCGACGACGCGCTGGCGAGCGAACTTGAGGTGACGGCGTTCGAACTCGGCATGGATGCACTGGTCGAAGTGCATGACGAGGCCGAGACGCAGCGCGCGCTGAAATTGTCGTCGCGGCTGATCGGCATCAACAACCGCAATCTGCGCACATTCGAGACCAGCCTCGACACTTCAGTGCGGCTGGCGACGATGGTTCCGGCCGACCGCTTGCTGGTCAGCGAGAGCGGTATTTTCTCACATGACGACTGCCTCAGGCTGCAAAAGAGCGACATCGGCACTTTTCTTGTCGGCGAGAGCCTGATGCGGCAACAGGACGTCACCGCGGCGACGCGCCTGCTGCTGACAGGCAAGGCTTTGGCCGAGGCTATCTGACGATGGTATCAGGCCTTACCCATCTCGGCGCGCACGGCGAAGCCAACATGGTCGATGTCGGCGACAAGGCGGAGACGACGCGCACGGCGATTGCCGAAGGCTTTGTCGCGATGCAGTCCGAGACGCTGAAGATGATCCTCGCCGGCAACGCCAAGAAGGGCGATGTGCTCGGCACCGCGCGCATCGCCGGCATCATGGCGGCGAAGAAGACGCATGAACTGATCCCGCTCTGCCATCCGCTGCTGCTGACCAAGGTTTCCGTCGACATCGAGCCCGACCATGCTTTGCCGGGCCTGAAGGTCACAGCACTCGCCCGCGTCACCGGCAAGACGGGTGTCGAGATGGAAGCGCTGACGGCCGCTTCGGTAGCCTGCCTGACCATCTATGACATGGCGAAAGCAGTCGACCGCGCCATGGTGATCTCCGGCATCCGCCTGGTCGAAAAGACGGGTGGCAAGTCGGGTGACTACAAGGCGAGCGCCTGATGGCGCTGGTTCCTATCGCGGAGGCGCTTGAACGCTTGCTTGATGGTGCGGCACCTCTAGCCGGCGAAAGCGTTCCTCTGTTCGAGGCGGTGGATCGTGTTCTGGCGGAACCGGTCGTTGCTCTTCGCACCCAGCCGCCTTTCAATGCTTCCGCCATGGACGGCTATGCGGCGCGCGCCGCCGACGTCACGTCGGTCCCATCCAGGCTGTCGGTGATCGGCATAGCGCCGGCTGGACGTGGCTTCGACGGCACGGTCGGCCAGACGCAGGCCGTGCGCATCTTCACCGGCGCGCCGCTGCCCGAAGGCGCCGACACCATCGTCATCCAGGAGAATGTCCGCGACCTCGGCGGCGGCGATATCGAAGTGATCGAGCCGACAGCGCAATGGCGCAATATCCGCCGCATCGGGCTCGATTTTTCAACAGGCGACATGCTGCTGGAGAAAGGCCGCTTGCTCGACCCGGCGGCACTGTCGCTGGCAGCATCGGCCAACCATCCCCGGGTCAGCGTGGTGAAACGGCCGCTGGTCGCCATCATCGCCACCGGCGACGAATTGCTGCCGCCGGGCAGTGATCTCGGCCCGGACCAGATCATCTCGTCCAATGCCTATGGCGTTGCCGCTGCTGCACAATCGGTCGGCGCCCGCGCGCTCGATCTCGGCATTGCCGCCGATCGCAAGGAGGCTATCGCTGCCCTGATCAGACAAGCGGTCGCGGCCGGTGCGGATGTCATCGTGACGCTTGGTGGCGCCTCGGTCGGCGATCACGACCTGATCCACGACGTGCTGACCGGCGAAGGCATGACGCTCGGCTTCTGGAAGATCGCCATGCGCCCCGGCAAGCCGCTGATGTTCGGCCGCCTCGGCGATATCAGGTGCATCGGCCTGCCCGGCAATCCGGTGGCAAGCCTGGTCTGCTCGCAGTTGTTCCTGAAGCCGCTGCTGGCGCGGCTCGGCGGCCGCAATCATCGCCAGGACGTTCGCCAAGCGCGATTGGGCGCCGCAATGCCGGCCAATGATTTGCGCCAGGACTATGTCCGAGCCGTGGTCAGGGAAGATGACGGCGTACCGGTGGCGACGCCGTTCGGTATCCAGGATTCCTCAATGCTGAGAATGCTGGCCGACGCCAACGGGCTGATCGTGCGGGCGCCGTTTGCCCCTGCAGCAGCCGCGGGCGAGGCTTGCAGCGTTTTGATGCTGCGCTGAGGAACCCCGAACAAGCCATTCATAACAGACGAGAAAATGATCCCGGCTCTAGTTCGAGATCAGGCTCTGCGTCAGCGGATGCGCCGAATCGGCAAGGCCTTCGACAATGCTGTAATGATGCCGGTCGGGCTCGACCACGGTTCTGGTGGTGGCGCCGAGGCCGGTCCAGATGTTGGCAAGCAACGCATTCTGACGCAGGAACTCGGCGCGCTCGCCGCCGCCGACCCAGCAAGTGATGCGGGCACCATCCATCGGCCTCAGCAGCGCCGGGCTTTCAGTCAGCGCCTCGTGCTCGTCGATGGCCAGCGCCGCGTTCATGCCGGTGCGCATGAGCGGACGCAGGTCATGCAGGCCTGAAATCGAAATGACGTGGCGTATGCGCCGCGCCACATCGGCAGCCAGCGGCGTGGTTGTCGTCACCATCCGGGTGGCAAGATGGCCGCCGGCCGAATGCCCGGTCAGCATCAGCGGTCCGTCGACCATTGCCGCCGCCTCGCCGATCGCCGCCCCAATCTCCCTGACGATGCCGGCGATGCGTATGTCCGGGCACAGCGTGTAGGACGGCATCGCAACGGCAAAACCGTTGCTGACCGCGCCATTGGCAAGGTGAGACCACAAACTCTTGTCGGTCTCCAGCCAGTAACCGCCATGGATAATCGCCACCAGCCCTTTGGGCGCGGCACTAGGAAGGAAAAGATCGAGCCGATTGCGCGGCCCTTCGCCATAGGCGATGTCGAGCCGTGCCCGGCCCTGCGCCGACAGCGCATCACGGAATGCTTGCGCCGGCTTCGCCCATGCGGCCGGCCAGCGATCACTGCCGGCGATATTCGCACCGTTGGCATAGGCATCATCCCAATCGACGATGTGACGTTCGAACATCTGTGCCCTTCCCCAAGACGGCATCGCTTCTTCGCTAGCAATGGCCACCGCCATGCCATGCGTCAATGCCCTGAGCAAAAACATTTTAGGCTTGAAACAAATTTCGACTGGTGCGATCCTGCCCCAACGAACAGCCGACAATGGGAGGTCTGCTGTGCTGCCCGAACCTGCAGATGGTCACCCTTTCTGGGCGCATCTCCGAGCAGGCGCGATGGGCAGGACCTTAGGATCCACTACATCCGGTCAAGGCGCATCGCGCACTGGCCAGGCAGCAGACGGGAGAGCGGCGACATGCTAGGGCCTTCAGCGCATATCGACACGTTCACGCGCGATCACCTGCCGCCGCCGGAGCAATGGCCTGAAATCCTGCTCGACGGCTTCGACTATCCCGAACGTCTCAACGCCGGTGTCGAACTGACCGACAGGCTGGTCGAGAAGGGCCTCGGCGACCACACCGCCCTCATCGGCAATGGCCGCCGCCGCACCTACAAGGAACTGTCCGACTGGACGAACAGGCTGGCCCACGCGCTGGTCGAGAATTATGGCGTCAAGCCGGGTAACCGGGTGCTGATCCGCTCCGCCAACAACCCCGCCATGGTCGCCTGCTGGCTGGCTGCCACCAAGGTTGGCGCCGTGGTCGTCAACACCATGCCGATGCTGCGCGCCGGCGAACTCGCCAAGATCGTCGACAAGGCCGAGATTGCCGTTGCGCTGTGCGACACCAGACTGATGGACGAGATGACTGCCTGCGCCAAGGACAGCGCATTCCTCAAGCAGGTCATCGGTTTCGACGGCACCGCCAACCATGATGCTGAACTCGATCGTGCCGCTCTCGACAAGCCGGTAACGTTCACCGCAGTCGACACCGGCCGCGACGATGTCGCGCTGCTCGGCTTCACCTCGGGCACGACAGGCGTTCCGAAGGCGACGATGCATTTCCACCGCGACCTGCTGATCATCGCCGACGCCTATGCTCGCGAAATCCTGGAGGTGACGCCGGACGACATCTTCGTCGGCTCGCCGCCGCTGGCCTTCACCTTCGGCCTTGGCGGGCTCGCCATCTTCCCGCTGCGCTTCGGTGCGGCGGCGACGCTGCTGGAGCAGGCGACGCCACCCAACATGATCCACATCATCGAGACCTACAAAGCGACGATCTCCTTCACCGCGCCGACCGCCTACCGCGCCATGCTGAAGGCTATGGATGAAGGGGCCGACCTGTCGTCGCTGCGCGTTGCAGTTTCGGCCGGCGAGACCTTGCCCGCTCCGGTTTTCGAAGAGTGGACGAAAAAGACCGGCAAGCCGATCCTCGACGGCATCGGCGCCACCGAAATGCTGCACATATTCATCTCCAACCGTTTTGGCGACATGAAGCCTGCGTCGACCGGCAAGCCGGTGGGCGGCTACGAGGCGCGCGTCGTCGATGACGAGATGCGCGAGGTGCCGCGCGGCACGACCGGCAGGCTGGCGGTGCGCGGCCCGACCGGCTGCCGCTACATGGCCGATGACAGGCAGAAGGAATATGTGCGCGACGGCTGGAACCTCACCGGCGACACCTTCACGCAGGACGAGGACGGCTTCTTCCATTTCGCCGCACGCTCCGACGACATGATCGTCAGCGCCGGCTACAACATCGCCGGTCCCGAGGTCGAGGCGGCGCTGCTGGCGCATCCGGACGTCGCCGAATGCGCGGTGATCGGTGCAGAGGACGCCGAACGCGGCCAGATCGTCGAGGCGCATGTCGTGCTGGTGCAGGGCGTCGCGCCCGACGCCCTCACCACCAAGCGCCTGCAGGACCATGTCAAGGCAACGATCGCGCCCTATAAATATCCGCGATCGGTAAAATTCATCGCCGCTCTGCCCAAGACCCAGACCGGAAAGATCCAGCGCTTCCGGCTGCGCACGGAGAAAATCAATTGAGCCAACCGTACGATCCGGCGTCCGAAGGCGCCCAGATGTCGTTCAAGGAGCGCATGTCCTACAGCGACTACCTGCACCTGGAGAAAGTGCTGGAGGCCCAGACGCCGCTGTCATCGGCGCATGACGAGATGCTGTTCATCATCCAGCATCAGACCTCCGAGCTCTGGATGAAGCTTGCTCTGCACGAGATTGGCGCCGCGATCCGTTCCATCCGCGCCGACCGGCTCGAGCCGAGCTTCAAGATGCTGTCGCGCGTTGCGCGCATCTTCGAGCAGCTGAACAATGCCTGGGACGTGCTGCGGACGATGACGCCCAGCGAATACACCGAGTTCCGCGACGCGCTCGGCCAGTCCTCGGGTTTCCAGTCCTGGCAGTATCGCGCCATCGAGTTCATGGCCGGCAACCGAAACCTGGCAATGCTCGGGCCGCACAAGCATCGGCCCGACCTGAGCGGGAAGCTGGAAGCGATCCTGGCCGAGCCGTCGCTCTATGACGAGGCACTGCTGCTTTTGGCGCGCAACGGATTCGACATCGGTGCCGATGCCAGGCGCACGGACTGGCGTGAGACGCGAACCGAGAATGAAGAGGTGCTGGTCGCCTGGCAGACCATCTACCGCGATCCGCAGCGCTACTGGATGTTCTACGAACTGGCCGAGAAGCTGGTCGACTTCGAGGACTACTTCCGCCGCTGGCGCTTCAACCACGTCACCACGGTGGAGCGCATCATCGGCCTGAAACGCGGCACCGGCGGCACGTCGGGTGCTTCGTATCTGAAGAAAATGCTCGAGGTCGTGCTGTTCCCGGAGCTGTGGACGGTCCGCACCCGGCTCTGACGTCGAAATGAAAACAGGCACACCGAGGGGACGCGCTGTGGCGGAAAACCCTTCGCGAACAACCGGGGACTGACCGACCATGAGTGGAATTCCTGATCTCGCCGCAGTCGAAGCGATGGATGCCACGGATCCGCTGCGGGCCATGCGCGACCGTTTCATTCTGCCGGAGGGGATGATCTATCTCGACGGCAATTCACTGGGGGCAGCGTCTCATGCCGTTTTCAGCGAGCTGCAGCAGGCGGCGACCCAAGAATGGGCCCAGGATCTCATCCGAGCTTGGAACACGGCCGGATGGTTCGAGATGCCAATCGAACTCGGCGACCAGCTCGGACGCCTGATAGGAGCCGCGGCCGGCCAGACCGTTGTCTGCGACACGACATCGACCAACATCTACAAGGTGCTGCACGCGGCGATGGAGATGCGGCCCGGCCGGTCGGCCATCGTCGCCGAAGGTGACAGTTTTCCCACCGACCTGTACATCGCCGAAGGCGTGGCCTCGACCCGGGATGGCGTCCTGCTGCGCCTCGCGGGTGTCGACGCGCCGACCATCGAAGAGCTGATCGACGAAAACGTCGCGGTGGTGCTGGTCAATCACGTCAATTACAAATCGGGTGAACTGCGCGACATGGCGGCGCTGACGCGCAAAGCTCATGCGGCCGGAGCGCTGATCGTCTGGGATCTTTGCCACACCGCCGGCGCCCTGCCCGTCGAGCTCGATCACGCAAATGCCGATTTCGCCATCGGCTGCACCTACAAGTACCTCAACGGCGGTCCGGGCGCACCGGCCTTCATCTATGCCGCGCAGCGCCACCACGGCGATATCAGCCAGCCGCTCAGCGGCTGGTGGGGCCATGCGCGGCCCTTTGCCTTCGAACGGGGTTATGTTGCCGGCACCGGCATCCGCCGCTTTTTGTGCGGCACTCAGCCGATCCTGTCGATGCGGGCGCTCAAAGGCGCGCTTGCCATCTGGAATGACGTCGACATGGCGGCATTGCGAAAGAAGAGTGTCGCGTTGACAGAACTGTTCATCCAGCTCGTCGAAGCCAGGTGCGGCGCCTACGGTCTCACGCTGGAGACCACCCGCGACGCGACCAGGCGCGGCAGCCAGGTGTCGTTCCTTCACGATCACGGCTATCAAATCATGCGGGCGCTGATCGAGCGCGGCGTCATCGGTGATTTTCGTGCGCCATCGACCATCCGTTTCGGCTTCACGCCGCTCTATGTCGGCTACAAGGATGTGTGGCTGGCGGTTGAGGTGCTGGAGGATATTCTGCGCACGGGCGCATGGAAGGACCGCCGTTTCGCGGTCAAGGAAGCCGTTACCTGACGCAACGATCCCCGCGATCCACCGCCGCCGCCCTCACTGCCTGGCAGATGACGGAGGGCTGAATTTCCAGCCACAAATGCCAACAGACGTTGGCGTTTTGGCTCCGTTTCGTTCACGGCAAACGAACGTCCCGAAGATTGATATCGTCCTTTGTGGAGGTCGATAGACTGATAATGCCAAGCCTTGGGTCGAGGATGAGCCACAGGTCATTAACCATAATAATTTCAATGTGAGCAGGCGCATCGCCGTGCCTAGCGCCTGTTGATCGCGACCCGCTGGCAAGCGCCAAATAATTTCAGCAGCCTTAACAAATTCATTAAACTTTAAACGGTTGCAGAACACAACTGGAACAGATAGGGTTTGTTCTGGGTTTGTTTTTCGATTCTGGTTTCAGGTAACCTGGGGGCCGCCATGCTGACGCGCAAGCAACATGAACTGCTGATGTTCATCCATGAACGCCTGAAGGAGAGCGGCATTCCGCCATCCTTCGACGAGATGAAGGAGGCGCTTGACCTTGCCTCCAAATCCGGGATTCATCGGCTGATCACCGCACTTGAGGAGCGCGGCTTTATTCGCCGGTTGCCCAACCGGGCACGCGCGCTGGAAGTGCTGCGATTGCCGGACTCGATCGCGCCCGGTCTCAACGCGGCAAAGAAGTTTTCGCCAAGCGTCATCCAGGGCAGTCTCGGTCAGGGTGGCGCCCTTGGCCGGCAGATCAAGCCGGCGCCTTCGCGGATGCCCTCGCCCGGCAATGATGACGATGCGGTCTCCGCCGTGTCGATCCCGGTCATGGGCCGTATCGCCGCCGGTGTGCCGATCGATGCCATCCAGCATCAGACGCATTCGATCTCGGTGCCGCCGGACATGATCATGGGCGGCGCCCACTATGCGCTGGAGGTCAAGGGAGACTCGATGATCGAGGCCGGTATCTTCGACGGCGACACCGTCATCATCCGCAATGCCGACACGGCGAGCCCCGGCGAGATCATCGTGGCGCTGGTCGATGAAGAGGAAGCGACGCTGAAGCGGTTCCGCCGCAAGGGCGCTTCGATTGCTCTCGAAGCCGCCAATCCGGCCTATGAAACCCGTATTTTCGGCCCGGACAGGGTCAAGGTGCAAGGCAAGCTCGTCGGCCTGATCCGCCGCTACTGAGGCGGCTGTGGGTTGGCCGCTGGCTTCTCCGGTTTCTTGAAGGGTGCCAGCCCCCTTGCCTCACGAGAGTATTTGCGTTGCGTGTGCCAGGGCCGATATGGGCTGTCCACCGCGAAGCTGATCGTCGCCGGCGTGGTCGCCGATTGGCGATCGAAGAAGACCGCGGCACTGCCTTTGCGAGCCAGTTGCCGCTTGGTGATGACGAGAACCAGCGGATTGTGACAGGCGTCATACGCGGTGGCGTCATTGATGACGATCAGCTCGGCGAAGCCGCAGGCTTTCCAGGCGTCCTTGCGGTCCTCGACATAGGCAATGATCGCACCGGACATGTGCCTGGCCACGCAAACGCCTGAGGAGCAATAGAACGGCGATCCCGGCGGCAGATCAACGGCATCCGCGACATCGAATTGCCCATCGCTGTTGTCGAACACCTCTGGCACGACGATGGTTTCTGATGTCAGGGCGCGTTTCCAGTTGTCGACGGTGAATTCGTTCGGCCGTTCCCGGCTGACGGCAAGCTCGCCGCCACCGATCGGCAACGCCACCAGCCGGGCGTCTTCCGAGATTAGCACATCCGGCGTGCGCGTATCCGAGACGGTCAGCAAGCCTGCCAGCGCGAATGGCAGAGCAGCGAGCCGCAGCCAAGTTGTCGCCATTGTCGCGATGACCAGGGCAATTGCCACCAACAGGACCGACTGCTGCGAAATCAGCCCGACCCCATCGACAGGCGAACGCTCGGAGATCCAGCCTGATATGGCGATCATCATCGTCAGGCCCTTACCCATCAGGTAGAGAGCCGGCCAATCCAATCCGAAAGGCATCAACAGCGCGCTGGCGACGGCCAGGAACATGACGACGGTGACGATCGGCATTACCGCGAGATTGGCAAACAGGCTGAGCGGCGAGACACGCTGAAAATGCCAGATGGCAAACAGCGTCGTCGCGCTTCCCGCGATGATCGAGGTCATGGCAAGGCCGGTTGCCGCCAGCAGGAATTTTCGCGTCAGGAAACCTGGCATGGATCGCTTTGGCGGCGGCGGTCTAGCTTTTCCCGCGCGGTGATCGGCCCAGCCGGCATAGGCGCCGACCAGAGCCGCGGTCGCGGCGAACGACATCTGAAAACTCGGGCCGACCACCTCATGCGGCGACACCACGATGACGGCGATCGCCGAGATCGCCAGATTGCGCATGGTGAGTGCTGCTCGATCGAACAGCACGGCAATCAGCATCACCGCCAGCATGATGAAGCTGCGCTCGGCGGCAACGACGACTCCCGAGATGATGAGATAGGCCGCGATCGAGAACAGTGCGGCGGCGGCGGCATACTTCTTGACCGGGCGACGCGCGGAAAAGTCGGGAAACAAGGCGAAGGCGCCGCGCAGCAAACCCATGATGGTGCCTGCGACCAGAGCCATGTGCAGTCCCGAAATGGAGATGATGTGGTAGATGCCGGTACGTCGCATCGCCTCATTGATGTCATCGGGAATGCCGGCGCGCACGCCGACGATCAGCGCCGCGGCGATCTCGCCTTCGGCGCCGCCGACGCTCGCCCTGATATGGTCGGCGATGCCTTCACGGGCATTTTCCACGCTAGAGGAAATTCGGGCCGGCAGCGGCATGTCGCCGTCATCGTTGACGACAAGCTTTGGATTGCCGAGAAAGAACCCGCTGCCACCGATGCCGGCAAAGTAGCTGTCGAAGGAGAAGTCATAGCTGTCCGGCCGCACCGGCCCGGTCGGCGGCAAGAGCTTGGCATATCCGGTGATGAGGGAGCCAGCGGTCACGTCAGCCGGGATCTTGCGTGCCGAAAGCCGCACCCGTTCCGGCGCATAGCGCAGTTTCGGTCTTGCGGTCGATGTCACGTCGATGGTCAGCCGGATACGGCCGGTTTCCATCCGGTCGAGCGAGACGACGCGGCCGGTGACTTGCGTCGAAATTTCCGAGCCCAACATTTGTGTGCCCGCACGCCACGTCTCGACCTTGGCAGCAAGCAGTCCTAGGGCGCACAAAAGTGCCGCCATGAAACACAGATGGGTCTTTGGCCATGAGCGCGAGACCAGCGCACAGATCCCCGTCAGAATGACAACCGCGACAGGTCTCGCAAAGTCGGGTTCAGCCGTCAGCGAAAAATAGCCGATCGCTCCGATCGCCAGGCAGACCGGCACCAGCAGGAAGGCCACGCCCCGGTCGAGTTCCAGGCTCGCCGCCGTGTTCACGCTGTGGCGCAGGCGAGGCAGTGATGTCAGGCTGATTTGCCGGCGCACGCGAACGATCCTGCCGGTTTCGGCAACAGGAACAGAGGCGGCGACATCCGCTTGTAACGGCGCTTGGCCGGGATCCGGCAGGAGGGGCGACGGCAATGGCAGAGGCGCAAAGAGGGACCGTTCGCTGACGCCGATGGCAGCGTCCTCGCCCTGATCCGAGCCCCAGCCTCGTCCAGCCATCGGGTCTGCCCCTTGCGCCCTCGACACCCTATGCTACATGAACGCCGGGCGCGCGAAAGTCCGCGCAACCGCACCCGCTTCAGATGGTTTCCGAGAGTTCCATGTCCGACAAGGTCGTCACCCGTTTTGCCCCCTCGCCCACCGGCTATCTGCACATAGGCGGCGCGCGCACGGCGCTGTTCAACTGGCTGTATGCAAAGCACACTGGCGGCACGATGCTGCTGCGCATCGAAGACACCGACCGTGAACGCTCCAATGAAGCCGCGACGGCTGCCATCCTCGACGGGCTTTCCTGGCTTGGCCTGAGCTGGGACGGCGAGCCGGTGTCACAGTTCGAGCGTGCGCCGCGCCACCGCGAGGTGGCCGAGGAGCTCGTGCGCATGGGCATGGCCTATTATTGCTATGCCACGCCAGCCGAACTGGAGGCCATGCGCGAGGCTGCCAGAGCCAAGGGGCTGCCGCCCCGCTATGACGGCCGCTGGCGCGACCGCGACCCCTCTGAGGCGCCCGCAGGCGTCAAGGGCGCCATCCGCATCAAGGCGCCGACCGAAGGCGAGACCATCGTCCATGACCGTGTCCAGGGCGAGGTGCGCTTTCCCAACAAAGATCTCGATGACTTCATCATCCTGCGTTCTGACGGCAATCCCACTTACATGCATGCCGTCGTCGTCGATGATCATGATATGGGCGTCACCCATATCATTCGCGGCGACGATCATCTGACCAATGCCGCTCGCCAGACCGTGATCTACAACGCCATGGGCTGGGACGTGCCGTCCATGTCGCATATCCCCCTGATCCACGGCGCCGATGGCGCCAAGCTGTCGAAGCGGCACGGCGCGCTTGGCGTCGAGGCCTATCGCGCCATGGGCTACCTGCCGGAGGCGCTGCTCAACTACCTGGCGCGCCTTGGCTGGAGCCATGGCGACGACGAGATCATGTCGATCAAGGATATGATCTCGTGGTTCGACATCGGCGATGTCAACAAGGGCGCGGCGCGCTTCGACTTCGCCAAGCTGGAGGCGATCAACGGCGCGCATATGCGCCGCATGAGCGATGCCGAACTGTTCGACATCTTCATCGCCACCCTGCCCTATCTCGAAGGTGGCCCGGCGATCGCCGCGCGCCTGAACGACAGCACCAAGGCGCAGTTGCTGGCAGCGCTTCCGGGCCTGAAGGAGCGCGCCAAGACACTGGTCGAGCTCGTCGATGGCGCGGCCTTCCTGTTCGCCACGCGCCCCCTGCCGATCGACGACAAGGCGGCCCTTCTGCTTACCGACGATGCCCGCAAGATCCTGCGCAGTGCTCACGAAGCTTTGAACGGGCTTGCGGGTGATGCGGGTGACTGGACAGCCGCCTCGGCGGAGGCGGCGATCCGCGAGGTGGCAGCGGCCGGCAGTCACAAGCTCGGCGCGGTGGCCCAGCCTTTGCGCGCTGCGTTGACCGGCAAAAGCACCTCGCCGGGCGTGTTCGATGTGCTCGCCGTGCTCGGCCGCGAGGAAAGCCTGGCGCGCATCTCAGATCAAATCGATTAGGAGCAAACTGGCCCAAGAAGATTGGCATTGAAAGGCGGGTTTCGCAGTGCAACATTAGGCCTTGGCCCAATCTGGCACGCACCTCCTGAGATGCGGTGGCGAATACGCGCATTGCGGTGATTTTCGACGTGTCGCTCTGCAGAATTTTGCCTTTGCCGGCATGAGGAAACAAGAAGGAGTTTGCAATGACCGAAGCTGCGAAAAAAATGGATTTGGGCGGCAAGACCCAGGAGGCCACGGCAACGCTTGCATTCGCCGGCAAGACCCATGAATTCAAGGTGCGAAGTGGTTCGGTCGGGCCTGATGTCATCGATATCGCCTCGCTCTACTCAACCACCGGCGCCTTCACTTACGATCCCGGCTTCACCTCGACGGCAAGCTGCGAGTCCGAAATCACCTTCATCGACGGCGACGCCGGCATCCTCCTGCACCGCGGCTATCCGATCGACCAGTTGGCCGAACATGGCGATTTCCTCGAGGTCTGCTATCTCCTGCTCTACGGTGAATTGCCGACCAAGGCGCAGAAGGACGACTTCGACTATCGCGTGACGCGCCACACCATGGTGCATGAGCAGATGTCGCGCTTTTTCACCGGCTTCCGCCGCGACGCGCATCCGATGGCGGTGATGTGCGGCGTGGTCGGCGCGCTGTCGGCCTTCTACCACGACTCCACCGACATCTCCGACCCCTACCAGCGCATGGTTGCCTCCATGCGGCTGATCGCCAAGATGCCGACGATCGCGGCGATGGCCTACAAATACCACATCGGCCAGCCGTTCATTTACCCGAAGAACGAGCTCAACTTCGCCGCCAACTTCCTGCACATGTGCTTTGCCGTGCCGTGCGAGGAATACAAGATCAACCCGGTGCTGGCGCGCGCCATGGAGCGCATCTTCATTTTGCACGCCGACCACGAGCAGAACGCCTCGACCTCGACCGTTCGTCTCGCCGGCTCGTCGGGCGCCAACCCGTTTGCGTGCATCGCCGCCGGTATAGCCTGCCTGTGGGGACCGGCGCATGGCGGCGCCAATGAAGCGGCGCTCAACATGCTTGGCGAGATCGGCCATGTCGATCATATCCCCGAATTCATCGCCCGCGCCAAGGACAAGGACGACCCGTTCCGCTTGATGGGCTTTGGCCACCGCGTCTACAAGAACTACGATCCGCGCGCCAAGATCATGCAGAAGACGGCACATGAGGTTCTGGGCGAGCTCGGCATCAAGGACGATCCGCTGCTCGACATCGCCATGGAGCTGGAAAAGATCGCGCTGACCGATTCCTATTTCATCGAGAAGAAGCTCTACCCGAATGTCGACTTCTATTCCGGCATCACGCTGAAGGCGCTGGGCTTTCCCACCACCATGTTCACCGTGCTGTTCGCGGTCGCCCGCACCGTCGGCTGGATCGCCCAGTGGAAAGAGATGATCGAGGATCCGCGCCAGAAGATCGGCCGCCCGCGTCAGCTCTATACCGGCGCACCCGAGCGTGACTACGTGCCGATCGCCAAGCGGTGAATTGGGAGTAGGGATTGGGGATTGGGGATTGGGCAGTAGGCATTAGGCACGGTCAACTTCCCTACTCCCTACTGACTATTCCCTCTCTTGATATACCGCATCACCACCTGCGCGGCGATCTCGCCGGACGGTCTATCCGTCGCCATGCGCCGCGTGATCTCTGCAAATCCATTCTTCTGCCAGGCGCGCATGCCGCTGTCGGCGAACAGGGCTTCCAATTGCCGGGCCAGATTGTTCGGCTTGATGTAGCCGTCGTAGAATTCCGGAATAAGCGCTCGATCCGATATCAGATTGGGCAGCAGCGCCGACCAGACGGAAACGAGGTACGGCGCCAAGACGCGCGCGACCGGGTCGAGCCTGTAGCAGGAAATCATCGGCACGCCGGCCAGCGCCAGTTCCAGCGATACCGTCCCGGACGCGATCAGCGCCGCATCGGCTTTGCCGAAAGCCTGCCATTTGCGTTGGGGATCGACGATGATCTCAGGCTTTTCATCCCAGCGGTTGACGGAGGATTTGACGAGGTCGGCGACATGCGGAACGGTCGGCAGCAGCAGCCGTAGGCGGTGGCCACGCGCACGCAGAATCGACACCGTCTCGCCGAACGGGTCGAGCAGCCGCCGTACCTCGCCACGCCGCGAACCGGGCAGGACGAGCAGGGTCTTGACGCGATCAGGAGAAAGGTCGCGCGGCAGCTCCTGCGCCTTGGCTGCGGCCAGCAAGCCCGCATCGTGGGTCAGGCGATGCCCGACATAAGTGCCCGGTGGCCCGCCGAGCCGATCGAGCTCCTTGACCTCGAAAGGCAGGATGCAGAGGATGTGGTCGACATAGGGCTTCATCGCCACCGCCCTGCCCGGCCGCCACGCCCATACGCTCGGGCAGACATAGTGGATGATTGGAATCGACGGGTTGGCCGCACGCACCTTTTTGGCGACGCGCAACGAAAAGTCCGGACTGTCGATGGTGACAAGGCAGTCCGGCTTTTCGTCGGCAACGGTCTTGGCCAGTTGGCTGATCCGCCGTATCAGGCGCGGCAGGTCGCGCAGGACGGCACTGAACCCCATGAGGGCGATCTCACCGGCATCGAATGGCGAGACCAGTCCCAGCGCCTGCAAATGACGGCCGCCGAGGCCGACGAGTTGCACCTCGCGCCCGGCCGCCTGCCTGAGCGAGCGTACTATGTCGGCGCCGAGCAGGTCGCCGGACTCCTCTCCGGCAACGATCGCGATCTTCAATGCCCTGTCAGCCATTGCGCGGCTCCGTGGCGACAGGCAGGCCAAGGACGAACAGGCCGAGTGCATTGGCGCGTGCGATGGTTCCAGGACCTTCGAGGATCAGCGAGCGTCCCGCCTCGACGGCAATGCCGGCGAGCCCGGCCGCGTGCGCTGCCTCGACCGTCTGCGGACCGATGGATGGAAGATCGGCGCGCAGTTCCTGACCAGGCTTGGCGCACTTGACGAGGACGCCGCGGGTCTTGCCCGCAATACGGCCGTGGCCGCGCAGCAGCTTCGCACGATCAAGCAGGCCGGCTGTTCCTTCGATGCCTTCCAGCGCGATTGCCCGGCCGCCAACCGCGATCGCCGCCTGGCCGACATCCAGCGCCCCGATGGCCTTTGCTGCCGCAAGGCCCGCCTCAATATCACGCCAGTCCAATTTTCGCGGTTCGGCCTTGGTCAGCACGCCTTCGGCGGCGACAAGATTCGGCACTACTTCGTGGGCGCCAACGACCTTTATTCCACGCGCTTCGAGGCCCCGTGCCAAGATCTTTAGAAGACCATCATCGCCACGCGCGAGCGCCATGACGACCAAAGGAATCACCGCGAGCAGGCTGAGACTGGGGCGCAGCGCAAGCAATCGCGGCCGGCGCTTGATCTCGCCTGCAAGCACCAGATGGGTGATCCGGTGCCGCCGCAGCAATGGGACGAGCGAGCCTATACCTTCCAGAGCGAGGTTTTCGTGATCGTATCGGGAGAGTTCCGCGATGCGGTCGACTTCGCCTTCCATCAGGATGACGAAGGGCGGATAACCTTGTTCAGCCGAACCGGCCGCGACTTCGACCGGCAGACTGCCGCCGCCGGCAATGATGCCGACCCTGGAGCCCGGCGGAAGATCAAGACGCGCTGCCGCTGTCTCAGTCTTCGTCATCGACATCGTCGCCATCGCCGCCCTTGAGCGACGGCACAGCATAGTGCCGCTTGCCGCGACTGGTAATGAAATCGATGATCTTCATGGCGGTCGGCGACGACACGAACTCCGCCTTGGCGAATTCGATGTTCTCGCCAACGGTGCGGGAACGATCGAAGATCATCCTGTAAGCCTTGCGCAGCACAAGGATTTCGGACCTCGGCAGACCGGAGCGCTTGAGGCCGATGATGTTGAGACCGCGCAGGCTGGCGCGGTTACCGACCGCGATGGCAAAGGGGATGACATCGCCGACGATCGCGGAGCAACCGCCCAGAAAGGCGTTGTCGCCGATGCGGACGAACTGATGCACTGCGGTCAGGCCGCCGATATAGACATTGTTACCGACCTCGCAGTGGCCGCCCAGCGTTGCGCCATTGGCGAACGTCGCATTGTTGCCGACGACGCAATCATGGGCGATATGGGCGTAGGCAAGGAAATTGCCATTGTCGCCGACCGTGGTCTCGCCGCGGCTGGAATCGGTACCGAGATGCATGGTCACGCCTTCGCGGATCGTGCAGTTCCTGCCGATGACCAAGGTGGTTCGGCCGCCCTTGTGCTTGGTGTTTTGCGGCGGCGCGCCCAATGTCGCCATCGGGTAGACCTTGGTCGAGGCGCCGATCGACGTCGCGCCCATCACCGAGACATGACTGACCAGTTCGACGTCGTCGCCGATCACCACATCGGCCCCGACATGGCAGAACGGCCCGATGCGCGCGCCTTGGCCGATTTGGGCGCCTTCCTCGACAATGGAGGAAGCATGAATGGATGTTCTGATTTTCATAAGCACTCGATCGTCAGTCGCTGGTGACCATCATGGCTGAAATCTCGGCCTCGGCCGCCTTGGCGCCGTCGACCATGGCTTCACAAGCGAATTTGAGCAGGTTGCCGCGTTTCTTGATTTTCTTGACATAGATCTTCAACTGGTCGCCGGGAACGACCGGTTTGCGGAATTTGGCGTTGTCGATGGTCAGGAAATAGACCAGCGACGGCTTTTCGGTGCCCAGGCTGCGGATACAGATGGCGCCGGCCGTCTGCGCCATCGCCTCGACGATGAGCACACCCGGCATGACCGGCTGCTCAGGGAAATGGCCCTGAAAATGCGGCTCGTTTATGGTCACGTTCTTGATGCCGATGGCGGATTCGTCGCCATCGATGTCGACGATACGATCGATCATCAGGAACGGATAGCGGTGCGGCAGGAGCTTCATCAGCCCCATGATGTCGACCGCTTCCAGCGTCGTCGACGCGATCATGTCAGCCATTGCCTCCCTCGCCCTGTTTGCGGGTCCTGGCGAGCTTGCGCAGCATGGCTATCTCCCGCATGGCTTCCGCCATCGGCTGTGCCGGATAGCCGCCCCAGATCTCGCCTGCAGGGACATTGCTCATAAATCCACTTCTGGCGGCAAGCTTGGCCCCTGTCCCTATGGTCAGGTGATCCGCAAGCCCGACGCCGCCGCCCATGGTGACATTGTCACCCACGATCACAGAACCCGAAATACCCGAAAGCCCGGCTATTATGCAATTGCGGCCGATGCGGACGTTATGGGCGATCTGCACGAGATTGTCGATCTTGGTGCCCTGGCCGATGACCGTATCGGACATGGCGCCGCGATCGACGGTGGTGTTGGAGCCGATCTCGACGTCGTCCTGGATAACGACACGACCGATCTGCGGCACGCGCTCGGGCCCCTTGGCCCCGCCGACGAACCCAAAACCATCTTGGCCTATCCTGGCACCGCCATGAATGATGACGCGATTGCCGATCAAGGCATACTGGACGCTCGCGCCTGGACCGACATAGCCGTCGCGGCCGATCTGGCAGGATTGTCCGATGACCGCATTTGGGGCGATGACGGTACCGCTGCCGATCGAAGCGCCTGGCCCGATGACCGCGCCGGCCTCGATGACGGCACCGGCTTCGACATGCGCGGTCGCATCGACATGAGCGTGCGGCGAGACGCCGGTTTCACTGGTCATCGGCCCTGGTGTCGCCGCCCTCGGAAACAGCAGACGCCCGACAAACGCGAAGGCCTGTTGCGGACGCGGATGAACCAGAACGGCAACGCCGGCCGGCGCCTTGCCGGCAAATTCCGCCGGGCACAGGACCGCGGCTGCCCGCAGCGACGGCATCAGCGCGGAATTGCGCTTGCCGTCGACAAAGACGAGCGCATTCTCGCCGCCCTCGCTGGCTGGCGCGAGTGCTTCGATCGAAATATCTGAGTGGCCGGAATCGACGAGCACCGAGCCGGTCAGATTCGCGACTTCGCCCGCCGTATACCGGCGTGATGGCGCGAAGAACACCGGATCGGTCATTCCAGAAGCTATATCCAGCTAGGTCGGAACATTTCTCCCGGACCCTGAAGACCCGGGAGCATCGTTGGCCGCCGATCAGAAGCGGGTCGATATGCCGAAGTTGAATTCCTGCACGTCGTCGCGCGCTTCCTTCTTGACCGGGATCGCATAGTCGATACGGATCGGACCGAACGGCGACGCCCACATCAGGCCGAGGCCGACCGAGGCACGCAACTTCATGCCGACCGAGTCCTGGGTGACGCCAGCGGTGTCGACCTTGCTTCCATAGAGCGTTGCCGCATCCGCGAAGACAGCGCCACGCAAGCCGAAGCTTTCCGGTACGACCGGCAACGGAAACTGAGCTTCTGCGGACGCATTGAAATAGGTCGTGCCGCCGAGATGGTCGCCCGTAGCAATATCGACAGGACCGATGCCGCCATAGGCAAAGCCACGGATCATGCGATCGGTGCTCTGGAATTGATCGAAGATCCGCAGACCATCGCTGCCGTATCCTTCAACATGGCCAGCGCCACCTGAAATGAGCCCGACTAGGTCGTACTGCTCCGACAACGTCTGGTAGATGCTGCCGCGCCCCGTGACCTTCACGAACTTGGCATCACCGCCGAGGCCTGCGACTTCTACCGTCGTGGTGGCGTAGATACCCTCGTGCGGGCTCTTCATATCGTCGATGGTGTTGTAGACCAGCCCGAGGCTGACCGACGACTTGATCCAAGGGCTTTGTTCGATGCCATCCAGGATAGCCGTGGAAACGTCACACTTCGCCGGATCGTAAACGCCGCCGGTCACGCAATCGTCTTCCAGCTTATACTTTTCTTGCGAGATGTTGTACGCCAACTGGGTCGAGATGCTGTCGGTGATCGGCAGACCGAAGCGCACCGTCGCGCCCACAGTGTCGCTTTCGTAGTTGTCGTATTCCCTGGTCTGCTTGAAGATGTCGAAACCGGCAGCGATGCGCCGTCCGAGGAAATAAGGCTCGGTGAAGGACAGGCTGTAGTCGCGTGAATTCTTGCCGCCGCCCGCCGACAGCTTGATGAACTGGCCACGACCGAGGAAGTTGCGCTCGGTCACCGAGCCTTCGACCGACGGACCGGCCGTGTCGCCACCGGTCGAATAACCAGCGCCTACCGAGAACTCGCCGGTCGATTTCTCGACCACATCGACCACCAGAACGACCTGGTCAGGCTGCGAGCCCGGCACGGTCGAGATGTCGACTTTCTCAAAGTAATTCAAGTTTTCCAAACGCTTCTTCGCGCGCTGGATGAGCACCTGGTTGAAGGCATCGCCTTCGCTGACGTCGAACTCACGGCGAATGACATAGTCACGCGTGCGATCGTTGCCGCGGATCTCGATGCGTTCGATATAGGCCTTGGTGCCCTGGTCGATCGTATAGACAACCGAAATGGTGTGGTTCTCGAAATTGCGGTCGCCGCGCGGCGTGACCTGCGCGAAGGCATAGCCGGAACCGGCCACCTTCTCGGTCAGCGCGATGATGGAATCCTCTACGTTCTTGGCGTTGTAGACGTCACCCTTGTGGGTCTCGATCACCGATTCCAGCGACTTGCCGTCGACTTCAGGGATCGAGCTCTCGACGCTGACGTCACCGAACGTGTAGCGGTCGCCTTCCTGGACGGTGATGGTGACCGTGTACTTGTTCGTCGCACTGTCGAGTTCACCGACAGCGGACACGACCTGGAAGTCGGCATACCCATGATTGTAGTAAAAGCGACGCAGCAGCTCCTGGTCGGCGCGCAGCTTGTCGTCGTCATAGACGTCGTCGCGCAGGATGAAGGAAACCCAGGACGAACGCTTGGTGTTGATGATATCCGACAGGCGGCGGCTGGAATAGGCGCTATTGCCGACGAAATTGATCGCCGCGATCTGCGTGCGATCGCCTTCAGCGATGTTGAAGACAACATTTACGCGATTGTCGCCAAGCTGCATGACCTGCGTGGTCACGGTCACATCGTCGCGACCAATGCGCCTGTATGCAGCCTTGACCGATTCCACGTCGGCATCGAGCGTCGCCTGCGAGAACGTTCCGCGCGGCTTCAGCTGCACGGCCGCCGCAAGCGCATTGTCCTTGAGCTTCTTGTTGTTCTGGAACAGCACCTGGTTGACAACCTGGTACTCGGCAACCTTGACCACCAGCGTCGAGCCGACCTGGTTGATCTGCACGTCCGAAAACAGGCCTGTGCCGAAGAGCGCCTTGACCGCACCGTCGATATCGGAACTGGAGAAAGCCTTGCCCGGCTTGATGGTGATGTAATTGCGGATGGTCTCAGCGTCGATACGCTGATTGCCGCTCACTTCGACTCTGCTGACGACAGCGGCTTCAGCCGCCGATGTGGCAACGAACTGCACTGCGAGCGCGCCTGGCACGACCATGGCCGCGGACAGGGTCACCGCGGACGCGGCGCTTAGAAACTTGGATGCTGCCTTCATCGGGCTTAATAACCTTTTCTCGTAGTCCCCACGGCGAGAAAACCGGACGTGCGGTAATTTCCCCTACCGTATTAACCGGATTTTCCCTACACGCAAGGCTTCTGGTTAATTTGTATTTACTTAACCCTGCGGCGTGGCTTTCGCGTCACTCATATCCCCTTGCATGGTAAACGGCGTCTCAACATCGTCCATGCAGAAGCCAAATTTCTTCATGATTTCAGCACCCAAACAGATCGTTCCAAAAAACGAACCCCATGAAGCACAGCACCAGAAGCAACCCGGCCCGATAGGCCATTTCCATCATCCGTTCCGACACCGGACGGCGAATGACAGCCTCCACCCCGTAGAACAAGAGGTGACCGCCGTCGAGGGGGGGAATCGGCAAAAGGTTCAGAATTCCGATGCCAACGGATAGCAGTGCAACCAGCTGCACGAGCCATTCGAATCCCAGTTTCGCAGCCCTGCCCGCCATGTCGGCTATCTTCACCGGACCGCCCAGCTGACATTTGTCTTCGCGCCCGACAACAAAGCGCTGCAGGAACTGGCCGGTGCGCTGGATGACGTGACCGGTTTCCTCGACCGCCGCCGCGACCGCTCCGACCGGCGTGTAGGTGATGAGCCTCGGCTGGCCGAGTTCCTTGTTATTGACGACACCGATCACGGCGACCTTGACCTTGTTGCCGAGCGCGTCTTCCTGTTCCATCAGCCGCGGCGCCGCGGTCACAGTGACCTCCTGGCCGTCGCGCAGCATGACGAAGGTGATTGCGTCGTCGGCACGGCCCGAGACCAGGCGTTGAACGTCGCCAAAGGTTTCGACCTTGTTGCCGTCGACGCTGACGAATCGGTCGCCGGGAAGAATGCCGGCCTTCGCCGCCGGGCTGTCGGCGGTCACCTCGGCCACCATGGGCTCGGCGACATAGCGGCCATAGGCGGTGAACAGCACGGAAAAGACGACGATCGTCAGCAGGAAATTGAACAACGGTCCGGCCACCACCGTTGCCGCGCGCTTCCAGATCGGCTGCGTGTGGAAGGCGACCTTGCGCTCTTCCTCGGTCAGCGTTTCAATTTCTTCCGACGTGGGCTGGCTCGATGTGGCGTTCATGTCGCCGACGAATTTGACATAGCCGCCAAGCGGTATCGCACACAGTTTCCAGCGCGTGCCGTGGCTGTCGTTGAAGCCGAAAAGTTCCGGGCCGAAGCCGATCGAGAAGGCCCTGACACCGATGCCGCACCAGCGCCCGACAAGGTAATGGCCCATTTCATGGACGAACACGACCACTGTCAGCACGAAGAGGAATGGCACCAGCGTGCCCAGGACAAAGCCTTCTGTGCTGAAAAGCGCGTGAAGAATCTCGTTCAAGACAAACCCTCAAATTCTTCCACGGCGCAGACTGCGCCGTGACTGTGACACCAATCCGGGCGAATCCAAGGCGCACCGCGCATAGGACCCTGAAATGACATCGCTCAAACGGGAAACAGACCCTGCGCCGGATGATCGGCGTTCGCCGAAATCCAGCCGATGACGTATAGGGCGAATGCCGCTGCGACAAGCCCGTCGACACGATCCATGACGCCGCCATGGCCCGGGATGAGCGCCCCCGAATCCTTGCGGCCATGGCGGCGCTTGATCCAGGATTCGAACAGGTCGCCTGCCTGCGAGACAATCGACAGCACGAGCGCGACCAAGCCGAGCAATACCAGATTGCCGACACCGGCAGCTGCGGCGAGGACCAGCCCGGCGACGACGCCGCCGACAGCGCCGCCGAGTGCGCCGCTGCGCGTCTTGCCGGGCGAGATCGCCGGCGCCAGTTTCGGCCCCCCAACGGCGCGCCCCACGAAATAGGCAAGGATATCGGTGGCCCAGACGACCGCGAACAGGAACAGGATGGCAATGAGGCCTGAACGATCGCCATCCCGCAGCAAGGCGAGCGACAGGCCTGAAACCGCGGCATAGGCAAGGCCGCTCGCATCCCATTGTCCGGTCTTGCGAACCGAGGCGGCTATCGCCGTTGCGGCAACAATGGCCGCCACAAGCGGTAGCAGCCAGGAGGAGGCCAGGCCGCCAATCAAGGCGCCAATGAAGACAACCAGCAGTGCTTCCGGCAGGAAACCCAGACCCGTTGCCCCGGTTGGCCGCGACATGCGGGTCCATTCATAGAAGATCGCCGCTACGATCACGGCACACAGCAGCCGGAACGGCAAACCGCCGATCCAGGTCAAGCCGAGAGTGATGATGGCGAGCACGATCGCCGAAACGATACGGAGTTGAAGATTGCTCATCCCGCGGCCGGTCGCGAAGCGACGTCCTGGCCTCCAAGTCCGCCGAAACGGCGTTCGCGGCCAGCAAACTCACGCAAAGCTTCCGCAAGGTGCTCGCGGCTGAAGTCGGGCCAATAGCAAGGCAGGAAGACGAGTTCGCTATAGGCGGCTTGCCACAGAAGGAAGTTTGACAACCGAAGCTCGCCGCTGGTGCGGATGACGAGTTCCGGGTCGGGAATGCCTTGCGTATCAAGCGCGCCGGCAAAACTTTCGGCTGATATCGCCTCGGCGTCGAGTTCGCCACGCGCCACGGCCGCCGCAAGCTTTTGTGCCGTGCGAACGATTTCGTCTCGTCCGCCATAGTTGAAGGCGATCACCAGCGTCAGCGATTCGTTTGCGGCCGTCAGCGTTTCGGCCTCATCGAGCAGTCCCCTGATATCAGACTGCAGCCCTGCCCGGTCGCCGATGATTCTAACCCGCACACCGCTCTGGTGCAGTTCAGCAAGGTCACGGCGGATGAACATTTTCAAGAGGCCCATCAGGTCGCTGACCTCGGACTTCGGCCGCGACCAATTCTCCGACGAGAAAGCATAGACGGTCAGGTAGGAAATGCCGAGCCCAGGTGCCGCGCGCACCGTCTTGCGCAGCGCCTCGACACCGGCACGGTGGCCCGCAAGACGGGGCATGCCGCGCGCCTTGGCCCAGCGTCCGTTTCCGTCCATGATGATCGCGACATGCGCGGGCGTTGCCATGTTCTTGCTTTCGGGTCAGCCGGCGGCCATGACCCTAAACCTGCATGATTTCAGCTTCCTTATCGGAAAGCAGGTGGTCGATGTTGCTGATCGTCTCGTCGGTAAGTTTCTGGACCTGGTCCGAGCGCTTGCGCTGATCGTCTTCGCTGATGTCGCCGTCCTTCTCCGCCTTCTTCAGGAAGTCCATGCCGTCGCGGCGCACATGGCGCGCGGCGACCCGGGCGTTCTCGGCGTAGGTGTGCGAGATCTTGACCAGTTCCTTGCGGCGCTGTTCGTTAAGTTCGGGAAGTGGAATCCTGAGGTTGGTGCCGTCTACGATCGGGTTGAACCCCAAATTGGATTCGCGGATCGCGCGGTCGACCGCGCCAACCATCGACTTGTCCCATACCGATACCGAGATCATGCGCGGCTCCGGCACCGAGACGTTGGCGACCTGATTGATCGGCATGGTGGTGCCGTAGGCCTGCACCTGGATCGCATCGAGCAGATTGCTGGAGGCGCGACCGGTCCGCAGCGAGGCCAGATCATGCTTGAACGCGGCAATGGCCCCATCCATGCGCCGCTTGAGATCGTCGTACTCACCACTCATCTTTATCTCCTCGACCGTCTAATGCGGGCTCACTGCTTCGGGGCCGTCTTCGAATCGAACTTCCGAAAACCGGCTTCCCTTTTCGGGTCAGGCCGCCGATCAATCGTCCGCGACGACCGTGCAGCGGCCGCCGCCCCTCAGAATATCGCCGAAACCACCTTTTTCGTGGATCGAATAGACGATTATCGGAATGTTGTTTTCGCGCGCAAGTGCAATCGCAGCGGTATCCATGATGGAAAGGCCGCGATTTATGACTTCGCCATGGCTGATGCGCTCGAAACGCGTCGCATTCGGGTCCTTCTTCGGGTCCGCCGAGTAGACGCCGTCGACCTGAGTGCCCTTGAACAGCGCGTCGGCGCCGATTTCAGCGGCGCGAAGGGCTGCGGCCGAATCAGTGGTGAAGAATGGATTGCCGGTGCCGCCGGCAAAGATCACCACCTTGCCCTGGTTCATGTAGGCGGTCGCCTGGCGCTGCGAAAAGCTCTCGCAAAGTTCGGGCATGGCGATCGCCGAAAGCACCACGGCGTCGACGCCGATCTTGTTCAACGACGTGCGCAGCGCCAGCGAGTTGATCACCGTGGCAAGCATGCCCATGTGGTCGCCGGTGACACGGTCGCCGCCCTTGGAGGCAACGGCCACGCCGCGAAAGATGTTGCCGCCGCCGATGACGACGCCGACCTCGATGCCCAATGCACGCGCCTCGGCGATGTCGCCGGCGATGCGATCCACTACTGAAACGTCGATGCCGAAATGCTGCTCGCCCATCAGTGCTTCGCCCGACGCTTTCAGCAAGACACGTCGGTAGAGGGGCTTCACCGTCATCTGGGCCTCTTCATTTGCATGTGGCGCGTTCCGGGTGGCTGCTCTGGCGCAGGCGCGCCATCCGAAACAATGGCGTTCCGATACACGAAGGGCGCCGCGATGTCCCGCGGCGCCCAAACGGCAAATTGCCGGTTTCCTGCCCATTGATCAATTGGTGGACACGCTGGCCGACTCTCCTTCGATAAGCACCGGTGACACGTAGTTGGGGGGCTTGTCGCCGGTTGTCGCGCCGCCGGTAACGCGCGCCTGTATCTGCGAACCGAAATAGGAATAGGGAAACGGCGCTGGAGTTCTGCTGGCTCTCTCCAGCCGGTCGCGATGCGCTTTCGGAATCTCGAAATCCAGCGCGCCAAGATTGTCACGCATTTGGCTGAGCGTCGTCGCACCGAGGATGACGGTTGCGATCCCCGGCTGCGTGGCCACCCAGTTGAGCGCGACCTGAGGCATGCTGCGGCCGACCTCGGATGCGACCTTCTCGAGTTCGGCCACGATAGCCCAGTTGCGTTGCGTGAACTTTTGGAAACCCGGATGCGTCGAGTTGCGAAATCCGTCGAGGCGGCCGTTTCCGGTCTGGGCCGGTCGATACTTGCCGCTCAGCAAACCGCCGGCCAGCGGGCTCCACACCATGATGCCGGCGCCATGGCGCGTGCCGAATGGCACGAACTCGTTCTCGATCGCGCGTTCGGCCAGCGAATATTCGAGCTGTAGCGCCGAAACCGGCTCATATCCTCGCAATTCGGCGATCGCCTGTGCGCGGCCCGCATACCAGGCGGGCACATCGGAAAGGCCGACATGGCGCACCTTGCCCATCCGGACCAGGTCGTCCAGCGTGCGCATGACCTCTTCAGCCGGGGTCAGCCTGTCCCAGACATGCATGAGATAGAGATCGATATAGTCGGTCCCCAACCGTTTCAGCGAAGCATCGACGGCCCGCATGATGTTCTTGCGGCCGTTGCCGCCAGCATTCGGATTGCCGGGCTGCATGTTCATGGTGAACTTGCTGGCTATCACCGCCGTGTCGCGCAGCCCGCGCTCGGCGATGAATTCACCAAGCCAGGCTTCGGCCGTGCCATCTGTGTAGAGATCCGCCGTGTCGAACACATTGCCGCCCGCCTCGACATAGGCGTCGAAAATCGCCCGCGCCGTATCCCTGTCGGCTCCCCAGCCCCATTCCTTGCCGAAAGTCATCGTGCCCAGTGCCAGTCGGCTGACCCTAAGGCCGCTGTTGCCAAGAGTGTAGTAGGTCATGGTCATGATCGTCTTCCAATGCTTGGTGATAGATACCCCGCGCGTCACTGGCCCGGAGTGTTCTTGACCCAGGGATTGCCGCGCTCGTGTGTCATGTGGAACGCGAAGCCATCGACCTTCCAGCCATCCGCAAAACGCGTCAGGTGATGCTCATAGGTGCCCCAGACCTCCCAAAGCGGGTCGCCATTGCCTTCCATCCGGTTCCAAGCATAGCCGTTCGACAGGACAGTCGCCGTGTCCGCCTTGAGAGCGACCTGGTGATTGGTGCGCAGATGCAGGCTTGTCTTGCTGCCCTTGAGGTTGGCCGCCCAAGCGCCAACCAGATCGTCGGAAGCGATGTTGGCCGCCGGCTGTCCGGAGAGACTGCTGAAGTCGGCGGTGATCCGATCCGCAAAATAGCCGCGTGCAAGTTTCCAGTCCTGGGCGTCAACGGCCCGGTCGATGGCATCGGCAATGCGAATGACCGCGCGTTCGTCTGCAAGGGCCCGCCAGTCTGATGGCTCCGCCCCACCGGCATCCATCGGCGCCAACGCCATGCCTGCCGTGAAAGTTACGTGCTTTAACGTGTTCATGTCTCGTCTCCTCAGTGCCATCAGCCGATCGCCGATGAGTTGGCGACAATGTGGACCACCGCCTTGGCATCGATAAGGTTGCATTGTTCGCAAAGACCATGCGATATCATTCATGAATGGATCGCGATCTGCTCAGCCATCTTCCGGTCGTGGTCGCCGTTGCCCGGCGTGGCGGCTTCGCGCTTGCCGCCGCCGAACTCGGCATGAGCCCTTCGGCGGTCAGCCATGCGGTGCGCATTGTCGAAGAGCGGATCGGCCAGCCCTTGTTCGCCCGCACGACGCGCAGCGTTTCGCTCACCGAGGCCGGCAAGGCGCTGGTGGAAACGGCGGCTCCGGCCCTCCAGGATATTGCCGAGCGGATGGACCGCATCCGCAGCGTCAAAGGCAGGCCGTCTGGCCTGCTCAGGATCAACGCCTCCAACATAGCGATACCATTGGCGGTGACGCCGGTGGTCGCGGCGATGGCCGAGCGCTATCCGGAGGTTACGGTCGAGGTCTTCGCTGACCAGGGTCTGGTTGATATCGTCGGCGAAGGCTTCGATGCCGGCGTCCGGCTTGGCGAGATGATCGCTCAGGACATGGTTGCGGTCCGGCTGACGCCGCCATTCTCCGTCGTCATCGTCGCCTCGCCCGCCTATATCGGAAGGCACGGCCGTCCCGGCGGCGTTGCCGACCTGGCGAACCACAATTGTATCGGCTACCGGCTCGTCCGCTCCGGTGCGCTCTATCGCTGGGATTTGATCGAGGATGGCAAGGACATCGCCATGGAGACGCGGGGCAGCGTTGTCGTGACGGATTCGCTCGCAGCAATCGATCTTGCGCTTGCAGGCGTCGGGCTTGCCTATGTGTTCGAGCCGCTGGCGCGCGCCGATCTTGCCGCGGGCCGCCTCGTCCAGGTGCTGCCGCAGACGGCGATCGAGGAACCGGGGCTATTCCTCTATTTCCCTCGCCGGGCGGCGATGGCGCCGAAGCTCAGGGCCTTTATCGACACCGCACAAGAAATCGGCCGGGCCTCCTTGCGGACACCCGGCCGAGTTGCCTGAGTTCGTGAGCCCTGGAAAGGGCTATTTCTTGACCGCTGCAGCGACTTCCGCGGCGAAATCGGTCTCTTCCTTCTCGATGCCCTCGCCCAGCGCAAAGCGCAGGTAGGCGGTGATCTTGGCCGGCGCACCAATCTCCTTCTCGGCATCCTTCAGCGCCTTCTCGACAGTGATGTCGGGATTGAGCACGAAGGCCTGCTTCAGGAGCACGACTTCCTCGTAGAACTTGCGCAGACGGCCCTCGACCATCTTCTCGATGATCGCTTCCGGCTTGCCGGACTGGCGCGCCTGGTCGGAGAAGATCGCCTTCTCGCGTTCGACCGCGGCCGGATCGATCTGCTCTGCCGTCAGCGCCAGAGGGTTGGTGGCGGCAACATGCATCGCCACCTGGCGGCCAAAGGCGTTGGCGGCATGCTCATTGCCCGTGGTCTCGATCGCGACCAGCACGCCGAGTTTGCCAAGGCCGTCGGCAACCGCGTTGTGAACGTAGGTAGCGACAGCGCCGTGCGGAACGGTGAGCTTGGCCGAGCGGCGGAAGCCCATGTTTTCGCCGATGGTGCCGACAGCGTCCTTGATGGTGTCGGCAACCGACTTGTCGGACCCCGGATACTTTGCGGCGGCCACAGCCTCCGTCGTGCCATAGGCCAGCGCAACCTTGGCAACGTTGGCGACGATTTCCTGAAACGCGGCGTTGCGGGCCACGAAGTCGGTCTCGGAATTGACTTCCACGACGGCAGCTTCGCGCACGCCATTGTCGACGCCGATCAGACCTTCAGCCGCGGTGCGGCCAGCCTTCTTGTCGGCCTTGGAGATACCCTTCTTGCGCAGCCAGTCGACGGCCTCTTCCATGTTGCCGTTGGTCTCGGTCAACGCGGCCTTGCAATCCATCATGCCCGCGCCGGTCAAGTCGCGGAGTTCTTTGACCTGTGCAGCCGAAATGCTCATTGTCGCCTCTTTGTTTTAAATGCACCGACGCACCATCGGTATTCGATGGTGCGTCTGTTTAGCGTGCCAAAATATGAGAAAGATGAAGGCCGCAACCGGCCTTCGATTATCAAGCTTCGGGAGCTTCCGACGCCGGGGCCGGAGCCGGGTCGAGCGCGGGTTCGACCGGAGCTTCGACCGAAGCGCCGATGTCGACGCCGAGCGCGCCCTGCTGGCGGGCGATGCCGTCGATCGCAGCCTTGGCGATCAGGTCGCAATAGAGCTGGATGGCACGGGCCGCGTCGTCATTGCCGGGGATCGGGAAGTCGATCTTGTCCGGATCGCAGTTCGAATCGATGATGGCGACGACCGGGATGCCGAGGCGCTTGGCCTCGAGGATGGCGATCGCTTCCTTGTTGGTGTCGATCACGAACATCAGGTCGGGCGTCGAGCCCATGTCCTTGATGCCGCCCAGCGCCTTGTCGAGCTTCTCGCGCTCGCGGTCGAGGTTGAGGCGTTCCTTCTTGGTCAACCCTTGCGCTTCGCCGGCCAGCATCTCGTCGAGCTTGCGCAGGCGCTGGATCGAGTTCGAGATCGTCTTCCAGTTGGTCAGCATGCCGCCGAGCCAACGCGAGTTGACATAATACTGAGCCGAACGCTGTGCCGCATCGGCGACGATGTCGGAGGCCTGGCGCTTGGTGCCGACGAACAGCACGCGGCCACCTTTGGCAACGGTGTCGGAAACCTGCTTCAGCGCCTGGTGCAGCAAAGGCACCGTCTGCGACAGGTCGATGATGTGGATGTTGTTGCGGGCGCCATAGATGTAGGGCGCCATCTTCGGGTTCCAGCGGTGGGTCTGGTGGCCGAAGTGAATGCCAGCTTCTAAAAGCTGGCGCATGCTGAAATCAGGCAGTGCCATTCAAAGTTCCTTTCCGGTTAGCCTCCACGGACACAGGCATTTTTGGACTTTGTCCTCGAACGCCACCGGAGGTTTCAGCCGGATTTCTCCCGGGCAGACACCAAAGTCCGTGTGTGGAATGAGCGCGCATATAGAGGGGATGCGCGATAAACGCAAGCGCCGCAGGATCCGTGGTGTTGCGTGCGACGATCCGCGCCCTGCTGTCAGCGCTTGACCTTGCCGTTCGGCACCCGCACCCGCCGGAAGACCGCGACGATCTCCTCGCGGCTGCATTCGATAGCGCCGAGCCGCACCGCACGATCACGCTCGAAGCCCGTTATGTCATAATGCGGCGCCGAAGTCTTGGGCGGTCCCTGGTACGATGAACGCTTGACGCCGAGCCGGGCGGCAAAGCGATGCAACTCGTCGGTGTCGTCGGCCAACAGATGGCACCAGCGATGGCCGGCCCAGTTCCAGATCGCTGCGTCGACATAGACTGCCATGAGGCTTGCCGTATTCCTTCATCTTGCGCCGACAGGCACTCGTCTAGCGATGATAGAAGGGATTCGGATAGAAAATGAAGCCGCCGCCGGCCTCGACTTCAGCCACGGTGCTGGTCATTGTGTCCTGCATGCGACGATGCAACTCGGCAACCGCATCGTCGATCGAGCCGGCATACTCATGCAGGCCCAGCGCCTCCGGCGCCCGGATATGGGCGCAACGCGGTCCGGCCGGCTGCGGAATGAACCGGTTGATCGTGTCACGCAGTCCGCCCCGGCAATAGTCGTTGCGGACCCGCTTCAGATGTTCGGCGATCTCTTCCAGGCTGATGCGCGGGTTGGCCGCGGCCCAGGGCCCGACGCGTTGCAGCCTCTGAATCGTGTCGGCGAGCGCGCGGACCTGCTTTCGGCCTTCCGCATCGCCACTGTTTTCGCGCTGCCAACGACGCGCCCGCCGCAGAAGTTCGGTTGCGTCGGTGACATCAGTGTCGGGCGAGATGCTTTCGCCGAGTCGGCGGCCGAGTTCAGCAACCAATGCCTGCTGACGCTCGGTATAGGTTGCGCCTTCGTCGGATGGCATGCCCGATGCTGCTTCATCGCGGGCCAGCAGCGTCGAATAGACATGGTGGATGCGCTGCGGCAGCGTGTCGGTCGCAAGGCGTTCTATTTTCAGGCTTTTCTCGACATAGGCGCATTCCTTCGCCAGCGCCGCTTCGACATTCCCGGTGAAGGCCAGCTTCCAGACGACTGGCGCGATCCAGACCTTGAAATCCGGATCCGTGGCCCGGCCGCGCTTGAGGGCCTCGAGCCCCATCTCGACGGCACCCGGCAGCAAAGGCGCAACGACATTGGCATGCCAGCCGACGCCGCCTTCGGGATGCAGCAGCACGCCATGGCCTTTCAAGGCCCAGGCGATCGAGTGTTCCTTGGCTGCCCCGCTGTTGCCCGGAATCTGGGCGATCAGATTGTTGGCCAGCCAGAACTTCTGCATCAGCCGGCCAAGGCCGTTGACGACACCGTTGGTTGCCCATGAGGCCGTGAGCGGGCTGACCTGCGACACAATCTCCTTGTCGATCATCCAGTCGGTGAAGAACTCGGGATGATTGGGCGTGATGAAGGTCGCCTTCCCTGCCCCGCAACTGGCCTTCAGCCGCTCAAGATCGGCGTCGGGAAAGTCGATATGGCGGACATTGGCGACGCCGCGAAGACCGGCCAGGCGATTGAACGGCAACAGATCCCGAAATCCGGGAATGCCGCGCAGCATGACGATCCGGTTGACGGATGTCATGGCCCTGATCAGTGCCGGGTTGGGCCGCGGCGCGACGAATGTATCGATCCTGCTCAAGCTGATCCCCCTCGCGCCTGGACGCTGGGAGAGGTTGAGAGACGATTGCGGCACGTTCAAGTCGATCGCAACGACCACGCCGTGTCGTGGTAAATCAACTGCCTAGACCGGCACTATTTGGCGGGGCAGGGTTTCGTCTGGTCGAACAGCGACAGGTTGACCAGCTTGCCGGTCATCGAGAAGTCGCCATAGTCCATGACGAGATCGCGGGTGATGCCGTTCTCATGCAGCTTGAAGCTGATACGGTATTCCGGCACCTCTTCGCCCGTCTTGTTGGTGTCGTCGAAATAGGCGATGTCGACCGGCCAGTATTTGTCCGTGGCGAGCTTTGCCAGTGCCGAAGCTTCCGGGTCGGCCTTGTCGGCATCGGTTTTCTTGCCGACCACGACAGTGGTGGTCATCACCTTGTTGGCGTCTTCGGAACCGTCGAACAGGTTCGTTTCGTAAAAATTCTCGCCTTTTTCGGCCTTGCCGATCAGCTCGACCAGGTGCTGGGTCGGAAATTGGGTTGTCGCCAGCTCGACGCTGTTCTTTTCAGGCTTGTCGATGTCGACCTTCAGGCCCTTGGTCTCTTTCGTGGCGATGCCCTTGACCTCCTTGTCGAGGTTCTGGTCGACGAAGGATTTTGTCACGAACGAAAAAGTCTTGCCTTCGGCGTCCTCGAAAGTGGTCGTCTGCTGGTCGGTCAACCTGGTGTTGTCGGCGGTGACGATCTGGGTGACGAAGCGGAATTTCACCGTATAGCCTTCGCAGGCCGAGCCATTGAACTCATAGACCATGCGGCCGGATATGCCCGTGATGCCGGACTGATCGGAAGCCTTTTTCAGGGTAAGATCGTAGACGGCGCGGTGGGCTTGCAGCGCCGGCGCGGCAAAGGCAGGGCCTATCGAGAGGGCTCCCGACAACAGGACGGCATGGAATGCGAGGCGCGTTGCGCGCATGAGGTACTCCGATCGTCGCGACTGATGGCAGGCCGCAGGGAAAGATGGTCCAGCTTAAAAAAAGTCGTGGCGGAAGCGAGGCAAAAATAGCAATTTCGGCCCGGCCGGCGCGGCGTCACCAAGCAATAGGGAAATACCATGAGTGAAACAATCGAAAAGCGGCTAAGTGATCTGGGTGTGACGCTTCCCGTCGCCGCCGCGCCCGCCGCCAACTACGTGCCCTATTGCCGGACCGGCAATCTGCTGTTCACCGCCGGGCAATTGCCGCTCAAGGACGGCAAGCTGCAGGCGAGCGGGCTGTTAGGTCGCGATCTGGATACGGCAGGCGGCAAGGACGCGGCAAAATACTGCGCGATCAACATCCTGGCGCAGGCCAAGGCAGCACTCGGCGACCTCGAGAAGATTAGCCGTCTGGTGAAGATCACCGTTTTCGTCGCCTCGGCACCTGAGTTCGTCGAGCAGCATCTGGTTGCCAACGGCGCCTCCGATTTCCTGGTGGCGGCCCTTGGCGAACGTGGCAAGCATGCGCGCTCCGCCGTCGGCACCGCCTGCCTGCCGCTTAATGCCGCAGTGGAAATCGAAGCCGTCTTCGAAATCGAATGAGCCAGGGGCTGATATGACCGACCTATCCTGGCTGACCGCCCGGCCCGTCGCCCATCGCGGCTTCCACGACATGAACAAGACGCGCTGGGAAAACACGCTGTCGGCCTTCGCTGCGGCCGCCGAGCGCGGCTATGCCATCGAATGCGATGTCCACCTGTCGTCCGACCGCGTTCCAGTCATCATTCATGACGGTGATCTCAAGCGCCTGACCGGCCAGGATGGTTTCGTCTGGCAGCGTACCGCAGCTGAACTCGCGGCGCTCAGGGTCGGCGGCACGGCGGACCATGTGCCGACGCTGCAGGAAGCGCTCGACCTGGTGAACGGCCGCGTGCCATTGGTGGTCGAGTTGAAAGGCACGCCCGGCTATGACGAAGGCCTGGTGGCAAGCGTCGGCAAGATGCTCAAGCGCTACAAGGGCAAAGCGGCGATCATGTCGTTCGACCACTGGCTGGTCCGCGATTTTCCGAAGGACGCGCCGGGTATCCCAGGGGGGCTCACCGCCTACGGCAAGGACGTCGGGCTGATCGAGGCGCATTTCGCCATGCTGGCGCATAAGATCGCCTTCACCTCCTATGCCGCAGGCGACCTGCCGAACCCATTCGTCAGCTTCGTGCGCGAAAAGCTGAAAATGCCTGTTATCACCTGGACGGTGCACGACCAGCCGGCGGTCGACCTGACCTTCAGATATGCCGACCAGATGACGTTCGAGGGGTTTGAGCCCGATCTGGTCAAAGTCGCATGAGTGTCTGAAACGTGACTTGTACCAGGCCGGACGGAGCTTAAATAAGCCTCATGGATCAGGGCGACGAGGGCGACGGACAAACGGCCAATGCGGACTATTCGATCCGCGTCGCCGCTGGCATCGGCGCCTTCACCTGTGATGAATGGAACAGCTTTGCTGGAACCGCGCGCGGAGATTCAGAAACCAGTTACAATCCTTTGGTTTCCTTCGCTTTTCTAAGTGCGCTCGAAGATTCTGGATGCGCCGTGCGGCGTACCGGCTGGCAGGGCCATCACCTCAGGCTGGAGGACGGGCAAGGCAGATTGCTGGGCGCGGTGCCCTGTTATCTCAAATCGCACAGCCAGGGCGAATATGTGTTCGATCATGGCTGGTCGGATGCCTTCGAGCGCGCCGGCGGCCGTTACTACCCCAAACTGCAAAGTGCCGTGCCGTTCTCCCCGGTCACCGGCCCTCGCCTGCTGGTCAGCAAAGGCGAGGACAGCGCCAAAGTAAAGGCCGGTCTCGTGGCGGGCCTGAAGGCGGTGACGCAAAAACTCGGCGTCTCTTCCGCGCATGTCACCTTCGCGCAAGAGAGCGATGTAGAGGTGCTGGAAGCGGCAGGCTTCCTGCACCGCACCGACCAGCAATTCCATTTCTTCAACGAAGGCTTTTCGACCTATGACGACTTCCTCGCCACCCTTGCCTCGCGCAAGCGAAAGGCGATGAAGAAGGAAAGGCGTGAAGCGCTTGCCCCAGGCATTTCGATCGACCGGCTGACCGGCAAGGACCTCACGGAGAAGGCCTGGGACGATTTCTTCGCCTTCTACATGGACACCGGCAGCCGCAAATGGGGTCGGCCCTATCTCAACCGTCAATTCTTCTCGCTGATCGGCGAACGCATGGCCGACGACATCCTGCTGGTGATGGCGAGGCGCAACGGGCGATACATTGCCGGGGCCATCAATTTCATCGGCTCCGACGCACTCTATGGCCGCAACTGGGGCTGTATCGAGGACCATCCCTTCCTGCATTTCGAGGTCTGCTATCACCAGGCGATCGACTTCGCCATCGAGCGCAAGCTGAAGGTGGTGGAGGCGGGCGCGCAGGGCGAGCACAAGCTGGCGCGCGGCTACCGGCCGGTGACCATGCATTCCGCGCACTACATTGCACACCCAGGCCTGCGCAATGCCGTCGCCGACTACCTCCGGCGCGAACGGCAGGAGGTGGAGCGGATGAGCGAATATCTGGAAGAGCACACCCCGTTCCGCAAGGATCTGGAGGAGTAGCAACAGGGCTGCCTTGACGAGCAGGGCCGACTTCGTCCGATCGTCTTGCCGATTTTCCACCGTTTCGCTACACGAAAGGCACAATTCGGAGCGTTCACCATGACAGAGGCCGCCTACGATACCGACAACATCTTCGCCAAGATCCTGCGCGGCGAAATTCCTTCGCACCGCGTCTACGAGGACGAAGCGGTCATCGCCTTCATGGATGTGATGCCGCAGGGGCCGGGTCATACGCTCGTGGTGCCGAAGGCGCGATCGCGCAACCTGCTCGACGCCGACCCGTCAATTTTCGGCCATCTCTTGAGCGTCGTTCAGAAAGTGGCGCTGGCGGTGAAAAAGGCCTTTGGTGCCGACGGCGTCACCATCATGCAGTTCAATGAGCCGGCATCGGGGCAAACCGTCTATCATCTGCATGTACATGTCATTCCGCGCTTCGACGGCATCCCGCTGAAGTCGCACACGGGAGGAATGGAGAAGCCGGAGGTGCTGACCGAAAATGCCGAAAAGATCCGGACTGCGCTCAAAAATTGAGAGCGAGAGGCCAGCCGATGTGGCGGACCGGGTAGCGCCGTTTAGCCGAGAAGACGATTCTAGTGCCCGGCCGTGCCGGCGCCGGGACTCAACCGTTTGCAACTCTAATCGTCTGATTAGGAAATATTGAACCGTCTCACGGTAAAACAGTAACGGCGTGGCGAGCTGTGGGGCTTCAAAACCATGGAAGATTCGGTTGCGGCATCGGCCCCGCTGACGGGGGCAATTTTCGGACGTGCTTTTCTTGGTATCTTGGCGGATGCCTTTTGGCGACACCGGCTGCTGCACGCTATGGCTGCCGCTGCGCTGCTTCTGGCAAGCGCAGTCGGGTGGCACACTGGAAACATGCCGGATTTCGGCGTTCTGGAGGAATACGCCGAGTATCTTTTCATCGCCTTCTGGATTTGCGGCTCAGCCCTTGCACTTGGGACGCTTTTCCACCTTGCGCTGGTCCAGCGGGATACCGAACCGCTGCACACCTTCCTCAAGTCACTGGGTAGATTCTTTGGCGATGCCGAACGCATTGCCAACAGCCTGAATGGCCTGGGTGCGGGTCTTGCCTTCATATCCGCGATCGGTGTGTTGAAGGGAGCCATTGCAATCCTCTCTCCGTTTGCATGGGACAAAGCATTGGCTCACGCCGATCGCATCCTGCATTTCGGTCGAGCCCCGCACGAATGGTTGTGGTTTGTCGTCCAGTCGCCGCTTGCGTTGAAGATCATCAACATCGCGTACAATTTCTGGTTCGTCGTGCTCATCACCACGGTTTTCACCGTGTGCATCACACGCAAGGATACGAAGCTGCGTCACCAGTTCCTGATGAGCTTCATGACGATGTGGACGCTGGGTGGCTTCTTCCTCGCGATGGGCCTGTCGTCGGCTGGCCCTTGCTTTTACGAGCGATTGGGGTTCGGCAACGACTTTCACCCCCTCATGCAAGCACTTGCCGTTGCCGATCGCGTCTATCCGATCTGGGCGCTCAGCACGCAGGATATGCTGTGGAGTGGCTATACCGGCGCAACTACCGGCAGCGTCGGTATATCCGCCTTCCCATCCCTGCACGTTGCGATGGCGGTGCTGTTCGCCCTCTACGCAACACGGCGGTCTCGGCTGGCCGGTCTTGTGATGTGGTTATTCGCCGGCGTCATTATGGTCGGTTCCGTCGTACTTGGCTGGCACTATGCCGTGGATGGCTATGCGGGTGCATTCCTGATGATCGCGATCTGGAAGGCGTGCGGATATTTGGTGACACGTTTCGCGTCGGACCGCATGGCCGCTGAAATCGAGAGCTCCACCATGCAATCGCCGGCCGTATGCGGGCTGTAAATTCGCCGATCTGGACGAACCCGCCTGCGGCGGCCATGCCGGTCAAAACGGCTCAAGGGCCGCGCTGGATGGGTTGAATAGTTTCTGAAACGCTGTTGGATACGGTGCTTGCCGAAGCTGCTCTGCGATCGTATCCGCGCATTGCCCAGGGCTGAGGAGCGAGGTGTCGACTTCCAGATCGTACACGCCTGGGCGGTGGACCTCTTCTTGCCACAGACGCACGGGCAGCGGACGGGATCATCGGGCGAGCCGATTACATATCCCTTGTCTGCCGCGCTGGCCGCACGCCTTTCCATGATGATTTCCGGCGGGCAGCGAACACCGACAAACAGCACCGGCAGACCTACAAGCCGGCGCGCGCAATCGGCCACAATGTGAAGTGGTCTCGAATAAGCATCGTGATGGCCGACATCCGTCACGACATTCAGCCCTAGCCGGCTGTGGGCGGCAATCGATTCGTAGAGCGCGGCGTACAATCCGGGCACGGAGGCCTCAAGGTCCGGACGCTCGCCGCCAGGCCGCAATCCTATCCAGGCCGATAGCGTGGCGGCGTGGCCTGCTCGTAGACGTCGACACCGAGATTGAGCCAGACACCGTCGAAGCTCTCCTGAATAGCCCTCGCGATGCTTGATTTTCCCGATCGCGGCGCGCCGTTCAGGATAATGATCTGCCCGGCCATGCGTCCTCCCGCTCCAATGAAAAAAGCCCCGTTTTGAACTGACCCCATAAAGTTGGACGGTTCATTGAGTTGGTAGGTTTAAGGGCTGGTTCCTGTATTGCACAGGGGCCAGCCCTTTC